>NZ_CP199214.1:4440000-4885297 GCF_052446685.1 Stenotrophomonas sp. LC732
GCTGGCCGCCGGCATGCTGGCCGGTGTGCTGCTGCGCTTCGGGCTGGATGTGTTCGTCGCCATGAACACCCAGCTGGTGCTCGCGCTGGCAATGTTCGCCACCTGGCTGGCCGGGCGCCGGCTGTTCCCGCGCTATGCGGTGATCGCCACGTTGCTGGTCGGCATCGCCGTCGCCGCGAGCCGTGGCCTGCTGCACGCCCAGCAGGTGCATCTGCAACTGGCGATCCCGCAGTGGGTGACGCCCTCGCTGTCGTGGACCGCCGTGGCCGGCATTGCCCTGCCCCTGTTCGTGGTCACCATGGCCTCGCAGAACATTCCCGGTGTGGCGGTGATGCGCGCGTCCGGCTACGACGCCCCGGTGTCGCCGTTGATCGGCTGGATCGGTGTAGTCAATACGCTGCTGGCGCCGTTCGGCGCGTATGCACTGAACCTGGCGGCGATCACCGCCGCCATCTGCATGGGCCGCGATGCGCACGAGGATCCGGCGCGCCGCTACACCGCAGCGATGGCGGCCGGCGCCTTCTACATTGTCATCGGGCTGTTCGGCGCCACGGTGGCCGCACTGTTCGCAGCCTTCCCCAGGGAGCTGGTGGCCTGCGTGGCCGGTATCGCGCTGTTCGGCACCATCGGCAACAGCCTGGCCAGCGCCCTGGCGGTGGAGCGCGACCGCGAGGCTGCACTCGTCACCTTCCTGGTCACCGCCTCGGGGGTCTCCCTGGCCGGGATCGGTTCGGCGTTCTGGGGACTGCTGGCCGGTGCACTCTGCCTGCTGGTGTTGCGGGCACGGACAGCGGCCTGAGCAACCCTATCAGGCCGGCATGATCAGGCCGCCATGCGGGCGACGGTATTGATCACCGCGTTGGCCGCCATGCCGATCACCACCGCCCACACGCTGGTGCCGCCACGACGCTGCAGTTCGGCACGGATGCGGTTGTGCTGCCCGGCGTGGGCGGCCTTCACTTTGCCCAGCAGTCGCGTGCAGTAGCGCAGGTACAGGGTGTTGGCGGTCACCGCGATGGCGAACCGAGGCACCGCCAGCAACGCCACCGTGAGCAGCGGGTTGGCGCGTGCCGCCAGCAGCGCGATGCCGATCAGGACCAGCTCGAAGAGGATGGCTGCCAGGTACATCTTCCGGTGCAGCAGCCAGTACGTCGGCACCAGGAAGGCGGGCCAGTGCCACGGTCGCGGCGGCTTCGGCACCGGGCTGCCCAGGTGCCAGCGCTGGCGATAGAGCGCCGCGTTGGGGCCGACGAGGAGGTTCAGGTAGTCCGCGTCGGACGGAGCGGGCGCGTCGTCCACCTCTGTGGCGGGCGCAAGATAGGGATTGTCATCCGCCGGGGAAACCGGCGGAGTATCCAGATGATTCATGTCGGCGATTCCTTGCCCAGGACGATCCCGCGGTAGCGGCAGCCACCGCTGGATCTGAAGCCTTCCCGGCCTCAGCCTGCCAGCGCCTGCCCCACCAGCATCACCGCAACGACGGCGATGGCCACCACCGCCGCCGCCAGTGCATTGGTGTCACCCCGTCTGGCCAGCTCGCTGCGCAGGCGCGCCTCGTCATCTCCCACCAACGCGCGCGCTCGGGCGATCTCACGCTGGCAATGCGCCAGGTACCAGCGGTTGGCATACACCGCGGCGGTGATGTTGATGACGAGGGTGATGACCGTCGACACGCCTTCCGGAACGCCCAGCAACGCCTCGGCGATGCTGAAGAACACCAGCACGCCGGCCCAGATCGCCGCCAGCCGGTACATCCTGCGGTACACCATCCAGATCACGCCGATCAGGAACGCCGGCCAGTGCCAGGTGCCGTTGCCGTCGGCAATGCCCTGGTCGAGCCGCCAGCGCTGTCGATAGATCGGGAAGTTGCCGCCGACCACGGCGGCGTACAAGGCGATGTCGCCTTCCAGCTGCGGCGCGGTCGCGGCCACCGGCGAAGCTGCCGGCGCACGATAGGGGTCGGACGGATCAGCGGTCGATGCGCCGCTGGCGCTGACGGCCTGCGCCGGTTCAATCGACGGCGGGGTCGGATCCATCGGCGCCACCGAAGGATCCAGCTCGGCCAGCGGCCGCCACGATGCCATTCCTTCCCGCCACATCAGCGTACGGGCGGTTACCGTGCCGTCCTGCTGCAGACGGCGCAGCCCGGCCAGGTCCACCGGCCCTTCGCTCTGCTTGCTGTTGGCGTACCACCACCGTGCGTCCTGCATGCCATCCATTCCTGTCGATCCCATGGTTACTCCGAACACCCCGCCACGGCCTGCAGCGGTTCACTGGCCAGTACCTGCACCAGCTGGTGGCGCGCGCCGGGTGCAAGGGCAATCTGCTCCGGCCCGGCATTGGCTACTTCCAGGCACACGTAATCGTGCCAACCGTCGCCGACATCGGCCATCTTCGCCGCCGCCTCCGCGCCCGGATTCCACGCCACCAGGGTCTGGCTGCCTTCGCTGCGGATCTCGATCCGCCGCTGCAGGACGGGATCGCGAAGCACGTAGTGGCCACCGGCACCGGTATAGATGCGGTCGCTGCGCCCCGGATCGCGCGGGTCACGCAGCGACCAGGGCCCCTGCTGCCGGCGCAGCTGCGTGTAATCCTCGTACTTGTCCAGATAGTGCAGGCCATCGAGGCCATCAACCTCGACACGACGGGCATCGCCTACCCGGAAGTAGCTGTGCAGGGCCTGTGTGAAAGCCACCGGGGACGGGCCGGTGTTCTCGGTGGTCAACTGCTGGCGCAGCTGGCGACCGATGCGCAGCTGCATCTGCAGGCGCAGGCCACACTCGGCAATCGACAGGGGCGCCAGCTGCAGCTCCAGTTCACCGTCATCGTCCTGGCGGGCCTGCAGCAGCTCCCAGCGCGCGGTGCGTACCAGGCCGTGTGCCGGCACGTCATCACCCTGGCCCTGGCGACCGAACCACGGCCAGCACACTGGAACGCCACCCCGGATCGGCGTGGGCAGCCCGGCCCGTTTCGGCGACAGCCACAGCAGGTCCGGCTGCCCCTCCGGGATGAACGACAGCAGCTGTCCGCCGAACACGCTGATGACCGCGGTGGCGCTGGGCGTGCGTATCTGCCAGGCCTCGAGCCCGTGGTACAGGCCGGTGCTGATGTCCGGGTTCGACTGCATGCTATGACGCTCCTTGAAGACCGCGGCGATGATGTCGCGGCCAGCCTGTGATCGGCAAGGTCTAGCGGGTGGCAGGCGTCCCTGCGGCTGCCTCCTGCTGCAACGCGCGCAGGATGCGCTGGCCGGCGCGCCCATCCGCATTGGCCCAGCCCAGGCGCTGCTGCTCGGCCTGGATCGCGCGGCGCGTGGCGGTGCCGATCATGCCGTCCGCGCTGCCGATGTCGTGGCCGCGGGCCAGCAGCAGGGTCTGCAGCTGGCGGCGTTCATCGCGGCCGATGCCGGGATCATCGGTCGGCCAGGCGGTGGCCAGGCCGGTGCCGCCACGCAGCTGGTCGGCCAGCGTGGCGATGGCCAGTGCATAGCTTTCGGCGGCGTTGTAGCTGTAGATCGCATCGTAGTTGCGGAACACCAGCAGCGCCGGGCCCTTGATGCCGGCCGGCAGCAGCAGGGCGGCGCGCGCGTCGGCCGGCAGATTGGGCGGCACCAGCGCGCTGCCATCCAGCGCGGTCACGCCCTGCACGCGCCAATCGGCGAGGGCTCTACGTTGGGTGCGGCCCGCTTGGCTGGCATTGAAACCGGGGGGAACACGGACCTCCATGCCCCACGGTTCGCCACTGCGCCAACCCGCACGCTTGAGGTAGTTGGCGGTGGACGCCAGCGCGTCGGGAATGCTGCCGACCAGATCGCGGCGGCCATCGCCATCACCATCGACCGCGATACGTGCGTAGGTGCTGGGCATGAACTGCGTATGCCCGAAGGCGCCGGCCCAGGAACCGGTGAGCCCCTGGGCCTGCAGGTCGCCGCGGTCGATCAGCTTGAGCAGCGCCAGCAGTTCGCCACGGAAGAAGGCCTGGCGGCGGCCGGCGCAGGACAGCGTGGCCAGCGACTGCAGCAGCGGGCGCTTGCCGAAGACGCGGCCATAGTCGCTCTCCACCCCCCAGACCGCGACGATGGTGGCCGGGTCGACGCCATACTGCGCGGAGACGCGATCGAGCAGATCGCGATGTTGCTGCAGCAGGGTGCGCCCATCATCGACGCGCTGGCGGTCGACCAGCGCGGCCAGGTAATCCCAGATCGGCGTGGTGAATTCCGGCTGTGCGTCCAGCAGTCCGAGCACGCTCGGGTCCGGCGTGAGCCCGGTGGTGATCTCGTTGAAACGGTCGGCGCCGATGCCCTGGGTTGCGGCGGTGGCCTGCAGGCCCGCCAGGCAGCGGCTGAACGCCGGATCGTTGCTGGCGGCGGGGGCTGCAGGCAGCGTCGGGGTCGACGCGAGGGCGGCCGCCAGGCCGAGCGTGGTCAGAATGGGCATGGCGTCCTCCGTGTTGCCGTTGCACGGCCATCTTAGGGGCAGCAGTGCGGCCGAACCTGAAGGGGCACCGGCTGGCCGTCCCCCCTAGGCAACGCGCAGCAGGCGCAGGCCATAGGCGGGACTTTCGGCATCCCAACGCTGTGCGACCTGCAGGCCCGCCTGCTGCAACAGCGCGTCGAAGCTGTCATCGGTGTACTTGTGGCTGTACTCGACGCGGATGGGTTCACCGGCAGCAAAGTGGAAGGTGCGGCCACCGAGGTGGACGTCCTGCGGCCACTGGCTGACCAGGTCGGTTTCGATGCGCAGCCGCGCGGTGCTGTAACGGGCGCGGTGGCGGAACCCATCGAGATCGAAATCGCTTCCGATCTCACGGTTGAGGCGGGCCAGCAGGTTGAGGGTGAATGCCGCAGTGACGCCCTGCGCATCGTTGTAGGCCGCTTCGATCAGCGCCGTGTCCTTGTGCAGGTCGATGCCGATCAGGGCCAGGCCGTCGCGGCCCATCGTCTGGCGCATCGCCCGCAACAGGGCGACGGCCTCCACTTCGGCGAAATTGCCCAATGTGGAACCGGGGAAAAACAGCAGCCGTCGCGCGGGTTCGCGTTCGGGCATGGGCACGGCGACGGCGCGGGTGAAGTCCGCGCAGACCGGCAGCATCTCGACCTCGGGCAGCGCCGGCGCCAGGTGGTCGATGCTGGACAGCAGTGCGGCCCGCGAGATCTCGATCGGCGTATAGGCCACCGGATCCTGGAGCGCGGCCAGCAGCAACGCGGTCTTGCGGCCACTGCCGCTGCCCAGCTCGACCACATGCAGGCGCGGGCCGACCACGCGCGCGACATCGGGCAGCACCCGGGCCAGCAGCGCCAGCTCGGTGCGCGTGGGGTAGTACTCGCGGGTCTGGGTGATCTGTTCAAACAGACGCGAGCCGCGGGCATCGTAGAAGTACTTGGAAGGCAGCTGCCGCGATGCGCAAGACAGACCGGCCAGCGCATCGGCCAGGATCTGCTGGCGGCTGGGGGTCAGGTCGGTCAGCGCCTGCAGCGCGTCATGCACCGTGCTCATATGAGGTCCCTGGCCAGGCGCAATCCGGAGAACTGCCAGCGCGCCGGCGGCATGAAGAAATTGCGGTAGCTGGCGCGCACATGGTCGCGGGGCGTGGCACAGCTGCCGCCGCGCAGCACCCATTGCCCGCACATGAACTTGCCGTTGTATTCGCCGAGGTTGCCGTCAAAAGGACGGAAGCCCGGGTAGGCGCCATAGGCGCTGGCGGTCCACTCCCAGACGTCACCGAACAGTTGCCGCAGCCCACTGCCCTGCCCGGCCTGCGGGTGCAGGTGATCGTCATCGGCGAAATGACCGCGCAGGGGCTGCGACGCGGCGGCCGCTTCCCACTCGAACTCGCTGGGCAGGCGCGCACCGGCCCAGCGGGCGCAGGCGTCGGCCTCGTAGTAGCTGAGGTGGCAGACCGGCGCATGCGGATCCAGCTCGCGCCAACCACCCAGCGTGTACTCCCGCTGCAGGGCATCATCCCAGTACAGGGGGTGCTGCCAGCCTTCGGCTTCACGCAGCGCCCAACCTTCGCTGAGCCACCAGCGCGGCTCGCGGTAGCCCCCCGCCTCGATGAAGCTGCGGTACTCGGCATTGCTGACGGGGCGTTCGGCCAAGGCATGCGCGGGCAGCAGCACACGGTGTGGCGGCGATTCGTTGTCGTAGGCGAAGGCGGCGTGCCGGGGCCATGCCGCGGCACCGACGGTGACGATGCGTTCGGGCGATTCGATCCAGCCCTGCGCCGTGGCGGTGCTGGCGCCGGGCCGCAGGTCCTCGCGATACGGTGGCTGCAGTGGATTGCACCAGAACGCATGCTTGATGTCGGTCAGCAACAGTTCCTGGTGCTGTTGTTCGTGCTGCAGCCCCAACTGCAGATGGTGCAGCGCCTGCGCGTCGAGGTCACCGGCCGCCAGCCGTGACTGCACCTGCATGTCGACCTGTTGCCGGTAGTCGCGCACCTGCTGCAGCGAGGGCCGCGACAGCAGCCCGCGCTGCGGCCGCGCATGCGCCGGGCCGATGCTCTTGTAGTAGCTGTTGAACAGATAGTCCCAGGCCGGGTCATGCGCGGGCGTGGTGGCGAAACCGGCCAGCACGAAGCGTTCGAAAAACCAGGTGGTATGGGCCAGGTGCCACTTGCTGGGACTGGCGTCGGCCATGCTCTGCAGCATGGCGTCCTCGGCACTGAGCGGCGCGGCCAGCTGCAGGCTGCGCGCCCGCACCTGTGCGAAGCGGCGGGCGAGATCGCGCTGCGGGGCAGCGACGGCGGTGGGTACGCTGTCCATGCCGGAAGCATCGGCGCAGGACGGTGAGCGCAACGTCATGGCACCACATCACCACGTTCACATGACAGCGGGCACGCGCATTCAAGAAGCGCGTGGGGACGCCGCTAACGGCAATGTTGCGGCCGCATCGTCACCGCACTGGACTTACCGCGTGCCCCTGCATCCGCTCCGCCAGCCTGCGCATTACCTGTTCGTGCTGCCCGCCGTGCTGGTCGTCCTGGTGCTGTGGATGGCGCTGGGCACCGAGGATGTCGCCAGCCCGGCGCAGCGCATCCTGCCCTGGCTGCTGGCCTGTCTCGGTGCAGGCCTGGCCCTGCTCTACCACCAGATGCGCACGTTGTGCCTGCTGCTGGTGGTGGCGGTGGTATTCGCCCTGCTGCACCGGGACGTCGGTGGCTACCTGCGCAGCGGCCATGTCGACGCCTTGACCCCGCTGCGCTTCCACGCGATCTCGGCGTGGGTGCCGCTGCTGTTCGCCGGACTGGCACGATGGCCGGAACGCGGACGCCGACGCCAGGACCTGCTGCTGCGCGGCGTAGTGTGCGGCGCGGCGCTGATGATCTTCCTGCTGCTGGCGGCACAGCAGCCGCAGGGATGCACGATCTGCTGTCGAACCGTCACTGGGCCTGGATTCCCGCCAACTGGAACGCGTTGGCGCAGTTGCCGGCGCTGCTGTTCCTGCTGGCGACCGCAGCATTGGGCTGGCAGGCGTGGCGGCATCCGCGGCCACTGCACACGGCAATGCTGCTGGCCCTGCTGTGCCTGTGGTGGATGCTGCCGCGGATCTTCCTGCAGCCGGTGCTGCTGCCGGCGCTGAGCAGTGCCGCCCTGCTGCTGATGCTGGGCGCGATGCTGCAGGAATCCTTCCACATGGCCTTCCGCGATGAGCTGACCGGCCTGCCGGGGCGACGGGCGTTCAACGAGACCCTGCAGCGGGCACGCGGTACCTACAGCATCGCGATGGTGGACGTTGACCACTTCAAGTCATTCAACGACACCCATGGTCACGACACCGGCGACGATGTGCTGCGCCTGGTGGCGTCGCGGCTGGCGCGGGTGGGCGACGGTGGCCGTGCGTTCCGCTATGGCGGCGAGGAGTTCGCGGTGGTGTTCCTGGACCGGCCGGCGGCAGCCTGTGTCGATGCCGTGGAAGCATTGCGGCAGAGCATCGAGGACACCCGCATGCAGCTTCGCGACCGCAGCACCCGCAGCCGTGACGACGAAGCCGGCCGCCAGCGGCGCGGACGCGGTGGCAGCGGCCAGGTGGTGCAGGTGACGGTGAGCATCGGGCTGGCCGACAGCTGCGTGGATCCGCGGCCGATGGCCGTGGTCAAGGCCGCCGACCAGGCCCTGTATGTGGCCAAGGACGGGGGCCGCAACCAGGTGCGCGCGCACGGCGGCCAGCGCGTTCTGGCAGCGCACAGCGCGTAGTGCTCAGACCGCGTCGAGGTAGTACCAGCGGCCGTCGATGCGTTGGAAGCGGCTATGCTCGGTCATCCTCACCGCGCTGCCGCCGCCGATGCGGTAGCGCGCGGTGAAGCGGACTTCGGCGCTGTCAGCACCGGTGACAGTGTGCTCGTGCACGGTCAGGCCCAGCCAATGGGTGCGCTGGCCGGGGGCATCGTCCAGCGACAGCTCGGCCGGACGCGTGTCCGGATGCCAGGACTGGCGCAGGTAGTCAGCCAGGCCACGCACATAGGCGCTGTAGCGCGAACGCATCAGGTGCTCTGCATCAGGCGCGGCTTCACCGGCATGGAAACGGCCACAGCAGGCGGCATAGTCGGCGGGAAGGCCACAGGGGCAGGGATCGGCGGGTTTTCGGCTCATGCCGGCATTGTCGCCGGGTTGCCGGGATTGATCCACGCGGGGCCGCAGTCGCCCGGAGCAGGACAGGCGTATGCTGTCGCGCCCCCTCCTTGATTGATCGCCGTGCTGGAACTGGTTCCCCCTGAGTTGTGGTGGCTGGTGGTGATCGCCTTCATCGCCGGCCTTGTGGATGCCGCCGTCGGTGGCGGTGGCCTGGTGCAGCTGCCCGGCCTGTTCACGGTGCTGCCGCAGCAGACGCCGGCGATGCTGTTCGGTACCAACAAGTTCAGTTCGATGTTCGGTACCGGTGCGGCCGCCTGGCGCTATGCGCGCAACGTGCGCTTCCCGTGGAAGCCGGTACTGTTCGCGGCCGGTACCGCCTTCATCTTCTCCTTCGCCGGGGCCACCGCGGTGAGCCTGCTGCCCAAGGACGCGGTGCGCCCACTGGTGCTGGTGCTGCTGATCGCGATGCTGGCCTACACGTTGTGGAAGAAGGACTTCGGCGCGTTGCACCGGCCGCAGGAGATCGGCCGCCGCGAACTGGCGATCGCGCTGGCGATCGGTGCGGCGATCGGCTTCTACGACGGCTTCTTCGGGCCGGGCACCGGCAGCTTCCTGATCTTCCTGTTCGTGCGCTTCTTCGGCCTGGATTTCCTGCGTGCGTCAGCGGCGTCGAAGGTGGTGAACCTGGCGACCAATGTGGCGGCAATCTCGTTCTTCGTACCGACCGGCAACATCCTGTGGCTGTTCGCGCTGCCGATGGCGGCGGCCAACATCATCGGCTCGGTGGTGGGCACGCGCCTGGCGTTGAAGGGCGGCACGCCGTTCATCCGCAAGTTGTTCGTGGGGCTGGTGGTGGTACTGATCGCGCGGATGGCGTGGGATACCTTCCGCGGTGCGTGAATGCGGTTGCCGGCCAGCGGCCGGCACTACCGGGTCATGAACGCTGCCCATGGGTAGTGCCGGCCGCTGGCCGGCATCCCCATCCGATCAGGTCGTGAACCCCGCCCATGGGTAATGCCGGCCGCTGGCCGGCATCCCCATTCAATCGACCGGGTCAGGCTTCGGCTTCTTCCGGTTCGTTGGCCTGCTGGCGGCTGCGCTCGGGCAGCTTCAGGCGCTTGCCTTCTTCGTCGTACTCGATCAGCAGCACGCCGGAGTCGTGGCGGCCGCTGATCTCGACGAAGCAGGCGCCACCGATGAACGGCTCCAGCGTCATCACCGACTTCAGCGGGGTGGCGACCACCATCTGGAAACCGAAGTTGTCGAAGATGTTCATCGCCAGCGCGGTGAACTCGTTGTCGGCCTTGTCGAAGGCTTCGTCAAGCACGACGGCGGCGTAGCTGGGCAGCTGGCTGTCGGCGCCGCCGAGCTGGTAGCGCAGTGCCGCAGCCAGGCAGGTGGTGGCCAGTTTCTGGCGCTGGCCACCGGACTTGCCCGCGCCACTACGGTAGATCTCGACCTGCTGGCGCGTTTCCGCATCCAGCTCGACGCCGATGAACTCCACGTGCATGCGTACGTCCAGCACCAGCTCGCGCCAGCGCTTGTCCTCGCCTTCCTGCGAACCCAGGCGGTTGACCAGCTGGCGCAGCACGGTGAACTGCGATTCGGCCAGCTCGCGCTGCTCGGTCTGCTGCTGCGCCAGCACCTCGCGCAGCTGCAGGTGGAACTCGCCGACTTCCGGCAGGCGGCGGTCGCTCAGTTCGATGGTCAGCAGCGTGCCACGGTTGAACGGCACCTGCTCCAGGCTGGCGTTCACTTCGTCCAGGCGCTGGCCGATCGACTTGCGGGCCTCGGCGCTGTGGCGCTGCAGGGCCAGCAGGTTGTTCTTGCTCTGGTTCTGCAGCAGATCGAAGAAGCGTTCTTCGTGCTGCGGCAGGCCGTCGCGCTCCAGGCGCTCGAGGCGGGCAAGGAAATCCTCGGCCGAGGCCACCGATACGGTGAAGTCGCCCGATTCCTCCGGCCACTGCTGGATGAAGCGACGGAAGCAACCGATCAGCTGGTTCTCGATGCGGTTGAGGTCCTGCTGCGAGGTCGACAGCTGCTCGTTCAGCGCGTTGCTGACCTGGCGCATGTGCGCCTCCAGCGTTTCCAGGCTGAGCGGGCCCTGCTCCTGCAGGCGCTCGGCGAGCCCGGCTTCCTGCTCCTGGGCCAGGCTCGGCAGCACCAGCGCACGGCTCTGCTGGCGGGCGCGGTCGAGGCGATCGCGTTCCTTGACCAGCTGGCCGCGCTCGACGCGGACGTCTTCATAGGTGCGGCGGGCCTGCTCGATGTCGGCGCGCACGGCGTCGATCTGCTTGGCCAGCTTGGCCAGGTCGGCATTGCCTTCGCGCAGGTCGCGCAGGGTGGCCTCGATATCGGTCAGGCGCTGCTGCGGGGCGGCGATGTCGATCTCGTTCCAGCTGATGCTGACCAGCTCGTGGCAGGCCAGGCGACGTTCGTTGTCGCGGTCACGCTGCCCACGCAGGCGCGCGATGTCGGTCTCGCAGCTGGCGATGCGCTTGGCCAGTTCCTGGGCTTCGCGCTCGAAGGCGCCCACCTTGTCGTGGTTGTTGAAGCCGAGGATCCAGCGACGGCGGTCGCCCACCGCACTGCGGTCGTCCTTCTCGAAGCGGTCGCCGGGATGCTTGACCTGGCCTTCTCGGGTGATGCCGCGGTCGACGTTGCGCAGCTGCTTGGCATCCACGCACTCGTAGTCGAAGCGCTTGCCGAGCTCACGGCGCAGCCAGCTTTCGAATACGTGCTCGCGCAGCTCCAGCTTGTGCAGCAGCGACTTCGCCGACGGCTCGCGCGCGAACGCATCATCGTTGCGGCGCACACGGTAGTAGGTGAAGCGCATGCCCAGGTGAGTGCGATTCACCCACTCGGCGACGTCGTTGTAGTGCTTGTCATCGACCAGCAGCGACAGCGCGAAGCCACCCAGCACACGCTCGATGGCACCCTGCCAGCCCTGCTCTTCCGAGCGGACCTGGATCAGCTCGCCGACGAACGGCAGCGCCGCCTCGGCAATGCCGGTTTCCTCGGCCAGGCGCGCGCGCAGCTTCTGCATCGGCGCCGGGATGTTGGAGGGCGTGCGCTGCATCGCTTCGAGTTCCGCACGGACTTCGCCGAAACGGCGCTCGTCATCGCGCTTGCCACCCAGGCGATCGCTGATCGCATCGTCCAGCGCCGAAGAGGCACGCTGGCGGTCCTGCAGTTCGTTCTGCGCACGCTCGACCAGCTCGGCGAAGCCGTGTGCGTCGTCCGGAAGTTCAGCCCCGAGCTGCTGCGCGGCCAGGCTTGCCTGCTCGCGCTTGGCTTGGCGGCGGTCACGCTCGGCTTCGGCGCGGCCCTGCTCGCGTTCCAGTTCCTCGATGCGCTCACCGCCCTGCTGGCGACGCTGCAGTTCCAGTTCGGCCAGGCGCTCGGTGTGGTTGTCCAGTGCGGCACGGCGCTGGGCTTCTTCCCCGAGCAGGCCACGGTCACGCACGTCCATCTCGCGCAGGCGCGCCTCGATCAGCGCCTGGCGGCGGCTTTCACGGAAGCTGTCGACGCCAAGCTTGAGGGCTTCGTCGTCGCCGCGCCGGCGGTGCATTTCCTTCAGGTCGTTGTAGTAGGCGCGTGCCGGCAGCAGGGTCTCCACCTGGCGGCGGGCGGTGACCACGGCCTGGTGCGCGCCATCGAGTTCGGCGAAGTCGCTGACCAGGCGCTCGGCGGCGTCGAAGGTCTTCGGCGTGTCGAGCATGAAGTCGCGCAGGAAGACGTTGAGGTCGCCCAGGTTCTTCGCCGACTGCGTCTTGTGCAGCAGGCGCAGCGCCATCTCGTTGTCGATGCCGAGCAGGTCGCGGAAGCGCTCGGCGTAGCCGGAGAAGGTGTCGAAGTGGTGCAGGTCGGACAACTTCTGCTTGAGCTTGCGCAGGTCCAGGTCGAAGCCGCCAAGATCCTTGGCGATGTCGAACGGACGCTCGGCGATCATGTAGTGCTTGCGCACGTCACCGGCCGAGGTTCCGTTGCCGGAGATCCACAGCAGGCGCACCAGGCTGACCACGCGGCCATCGCCGGCGCGGTACTCCAGCACCAGCGCAGTCCAGGTCGCGCCCTTGCGCAGGTACTGGGTGGCGATTTCGCCGGTGCCGCTGTCCTGCTGGTCGGCCCACGCGCCACGCACGTAGGACACCAGGTTGCGGTCGCGGCCACTGCGCTCGGCTTCACGCGCGGCGGCGTTGAAATCGACGATGGCCGGCGGCGTCAGCAGCGCGGACATGGCATCGAGCAGGGTCGACTTGCCCGAGCCGGAACGGCCGACGAACAGGAAGCCACGCTCGGCGATCGGTACTTCGGTCAGGCCGTTGAACGTGCCCCAGTTGTGCACCTGCAGGCGACGCATGCGGAACTGCTGCAGGCGCGGGTCCGGCAGGCCTTCGTTGAACAGGGCGGGAGTGTGCTTGGAGATAGCCATGCGATGGTCGGGTCTCTCAGGCCTCGGCGGCCGGGGTGTCACGCAGCTGGCGGTAGACCGCCGAAAGCTGGGATACGTCTTCGGCGGAGAACAGCAGCTTCAGCGCCGGCGAGACTTCGTGGCGGTCTTCCTGGCCGCTGAGGCGGGTCAGGATGTGGTTGTCCTTCATCTTCTGCACCGCCGAAGCGACGCGGCGATTGAAGCCGGCGCGGTCGGTGGACAGGTTCTTTTCGTAGATGGCCAGCGCTTCGGCCATCTCGGCGTCGGCGACCACCGCGCGGTTGCCGCGCGCATCGGCCTCGGCCAGCTGCTGGCGCAGGTACAGCAGCAGCACCGAGTCGATGAAGGTCAGCGGCGAGGTGCGCAGCAGCACCGGCGCATCCACGTCTTCGGTATCGGCCTGGCGGGTGAAGGCCACGCCGCTGTCACGGTCGAGCACCAGTTCCAGGAACAGGTCCGCCAGCGAGGAGCGGATGGCCGCCTCGCTGCGGATCAGTGCCGGCCACAGCTTGGCGTGGCGCAGCTGGTCGATGCTGGGGCCGATCAGCAGCTGGCACAGCGCGCGGCGTGCATCCAGCGGCAGGCGCCCGGTGTCGCCGAGGTAATACACGTCATTGCCACGGCGGGGCTGCGCCACGGCCGCCACCGGTTCGGCTTCGTAGGCGTCTTCCGCCACGTCGGCCTGCGGTGCGTCGATGGGATCTTCATGCCAGCTCATGGCGTCTCTCCTGGGTGAACCAAACCAGCGGGATGCGGGCGCGACGGACCTGGCCGTCGCCACCACGCCATTCGGCAAGCTCCTGCTCACCAGCGATCACGTTGCCGAAGCGCGTGCCCAGCGACAGGTAGCCGATGACGCTGCCAAGACCCTGCGGCGCTTCGCGCTGCGACAGTGCCTGGGCGATGCTGAGCCGCGGCTGTGCATCGAGCAGGTCGTGCAGGTCGCGGCGCAGGGTGCGGAAGTCGATTTCAGACGAAGCGACCAGATCACCGACGCTCTCCAGACTGATGGCTGCGGCGTCGTTGTACTCGACGTTGCCATCGACCTGGGCGCTGCGCGGATCGTGCAGCTTCCACTGCGACCACGAGCGCAGGCGGCTGGTGGTCAGCTGCAGGTCGCGGCCGATGCCGCGTTGTGCGGGGAATTCGTCGCGCAGGGCCAGCGCTTCGGACTGCGCCTGCTTCAGCAGCTGGTTGAGGCGGCGCTGTTCCAGATAGCCACGGCTCTGCACGAAGCCACGCAGGCTGCGCGCGAAATTCTGCAGCACGTCGTGCACCTGGCCACCGCGCTCGAGCATGGTGCTGGTGAAGCCGCGCAGGAAGTTCCGTTCATTGCGGTCCAGGCGGCGGGCGAAGCCACGCGCCAGCACCGCTTCCAGCGCGGCATCGAGCTGGGCGCTCTGTTCGGCGTCGTTGAGCAGGCGCCAGAAGGCCTGGAAGCTGCGACCGGCATCGCTCTCGCCGATCACATCCACGCCTTCGAACAGCTGCGACAGCACATCGCCGCGCTCGCCCTCGTCGTCGATGATGCGTTCGCGGAAGTCGCGGTTGAGCTGCTCGAAATCGTCGCGCACGCGACGGAAATCCTCGGTCAGCTCGTCGGCCAGGCCGATGATCTGGCGCGCGCGCTCCAGCGCGCGCTTGCCATCCAGCGCGATCACACGTCCGGCACCGACGCGGGCGATCTCGGCGTCGATGCGGTCGCGCTCGTCGCGCAGTGCTGACAGGCGTGCATCCGGGTCGGACTCGGTCTGCGCGGCCAACTGCGAGAGCTGTTCGATGACCAGCGCCAGGCGGCTTTCGGTGGCGGCCACGCGGGCCTGCTCAAGACCATCGGCGAAGCGGATGGCCTGCAGTGCCGCAGTCGACAGCTCGTACTGCTCCTGGTCGGCGCCTTCGGGCAGGCGGCGTTCCAGCCAGCCCTGGGCCAGCCAGTGCGCGATGTAGGCCTGCGCGGTACGCGGCAGCTCACGCGACAGTTCGTCGCCGTTGAGCTGGTCCAGCGCACGCTGCAGGCGCTCGTTGAGCACCGACGACGGCAGCGTGCGCTCGCCGTCCATCAGCAGCCCCTGCAGCAGGCCGATGATTTCCGGGGCGTGGTCGGCGGCAAGCAGCTTCCACTGGGGCTGTTCGCGCAGATGGCGGTAACGGGAGATGCGTTCGCGGTGCTTCATGCAGCGAAAGGAGTCATGAGGGCTGGCGGGGACGAGCAGCCGCCCGCGGCGGCCGCGCGGGCAGCCGTGGGCATGCCGGCCCGCAGAGGACGGCGCAGTGCGGTCAAGCGGCTCAGCGCTTGCCGCCCACTTCGATGAAGCGCAGGAACTCGGCGCGGGTACGCGCGTCGTCGCGGAAGCTGCCCAGCATCTTCGAGGTGACCATGCTGACGCCGCGCTTGTGGATGCCGCGGGTGGTCATGCATTCGTGGGCACCTTCGACGACCACACCGACGCCGATCGGCTGCAGCACATCCTGGATGCACTGGGCGATCTGCGCGGTCATCTTCTCCTGCACCTGGAAACGGCGGGCGTAGGCTTCGACAACGCGGGCCAGCTTGCTGATGCCCACCACCTTGCCGGCCGGCAGGTAGCCGACGTGGACGCGGCCGATGATCGGCGCCATGTGGTGCTCGCAGTGGCTTTCGTACTCGATGTCACGCAGGACGATCAGTTCGTCGTAACCGGCCACTTCCTCGAAGGTCCGCTCCATGTAGGCGCGCGGGTCGTCGCGGTAACCGCTGAACCAGTCGCCATAGGCTTCGGCGACACGGCGGGGGGTATCCAGCAGGCCTTCGCGGGACGGGTCCTCACCGGCCCAGCGCAGCAGGGTGCGCACGGCATCCTCGGCCTGGTCCTGGGTCACGTCGCCCTGCGGGGCGGCCTTTTCGTTGTTCTTGCTCATTGCGTACAGCGTCCCGAACGGGGGGCGAGCATCGTACCCGACCGGGGGGTGGGTCGTCCTGTTGGGACGGTTCATCGGGGGGTTCTTCCGGCGCCTCGTCGCTGCTGAGCGAGAGGGGGAAGGGGCAGGCCGGGCAGGACACGCCGCAAGTACGTCCCTGTAGGCTCGGCCACGGCATCCATGCCGTGGACGGTCCTGCCCGGCCTGCCCCTCCCCCTCTCCGACGGTTTCCTGCGGGCGCGGCCGGACCGCCCGAAAGCGGGGGCAAAAGCGGGGGTTCATGGCTTCGGAAGCACCGCGGGCCGCTGCTGCGGTGGGTGCGGGCCGTTGGTCCGCACTGCTCCTGCCTTTAAAGAGCCAACCCACCGCGCTCGCGGGGTGATGGGAGGGCAGCGGGGGCCGGGCGGGGCAGGACCGTCCGCGGCATGGATGCCGCGGCCGAGCCTACAGGGACGTACTTGCGGCGTGTCCTGCACCGTCCGGCCCCCGCTGCCCCACCCGACACCAAGCGGGCGCAACGCTTTCCTCAGTATTCCTGCCCACCCATTCAGCAATACCTATTGATAGGAATGAAATTAGTAGTATCCTATCTATCTCTTATGGACCGACCCCTCGACGAGCGCACCGTGCTGCAGATGCAGCTCAGCTCCGGCCTGCTGTACGCAGGGCGGCAGTGGCAGCGCCTGGCCGACAGCCGGCTCGGCAGCTACGGCATCTCCACCGCCTGCACCATGCCCCTGCTGATGATCGGCCGCTCCGGCGGTGGCATCCGCCAGGTGGCGCTGGCCCAGCAGCTGGGCATGGAGGGTCCTTCCCTGGTGCGCCTGCTGGACAAGCTGTGCGCCAGCGACCTGGTCCGCCGCGAGAGCGACGCCAGCGACCGCCGCGCCAACCTGCTGTGGCTGACCGACGCGGGCCATGCGCTGGTCAGCGAGCTGGAAGACCAGTTGATCGGCCTGCGCCAGGACGTGTTCGGCGAGCTTTCCATGGATGAACTGCACGCCGTGCTGAAGGCATGGCGCCTGCTGGCCGAGGCCGCCGACCGCATCACGTAAGACCGCTGCCCCCGAATACCGCCGCTGCCGTGCACACGCCAGCGGCTTTTACCCGTTTCTGTTGTTTCGTTGTTCCTCCCCTCCCCCACCTCGCCCCCGCCCCTACCGATGCCCGGTGAATTCAGTCTCCACGGAGTGTTCGTCCCGACCCTGCTCGGGCTGATGTTGTTGGCCTACCTGGTCAACAGCGGCCTGCACGCGCTGCTGCAGCGTGCCGGCGCCTATCGCCACGTATGGCACCCGGCGCTGTTCAACCTGGCCCTGTACGGGATCGTGCTTGGCCTGCTGTTCCACCTCCTGCGTTGGATGCAATCGTGAACAAGATCGTGAAGAAGACCCTGCCGGTGCTGCTCACCAGCGCAGCCGTGATCATCGCCCTGCTGGTGCTGCGCCAGCTGTGGGTCTATTACATGGATGAGCCGTGGACCCGCGATGCCCATGTCGGCGCCGACGTGGTGCAGGTGGCGCCGGACGTGTCCGGGCTGGTGGAAACGGTGCAGGTGGCCGACAACCAGGCGGTGAAGAAGGGTGACCTGCTGTTCGTGGTCGACCGCGCCCGCTACCGCATCGCGCTGGAGCAGGCCCGCGCCAACCTGGCCGAGCGCCAGGCATCGGTGGCGCAGCTGCGCCGCGAGATCGGCCGTGACCGCAGCCTGCAGGACCTGGTCGCCGCCGAGGACGCCGAAGTGCGCCGCGCCAAGCTGCAGGCCGCACAGGCTGCGCTGGCCACCGCACAGGCGGCGGTCGACCTGGCCGAGCTCAACCTGGGCCGCACCGAAGTGCGCGCACCGGCCGATGGCCGGGTCAACGACCGCACCCTGCGCGTGGGCGACTACGTGGTAGCCGGCAAGCCGGTGCTGGCGCTGCTGGATACCGGCTCGTTCCGCATCGATGGCTACTTCGAGGAAACCCGCCTGCGCGGCGTGGCCCCGGGGCAGCGCGTGGACATCCGCCTGATGGGCGAGTCGGCCCCGCTGCGTGGCCATGTGGAGAGCATCGCCGCCGGCATCGAAGACCGCTACCGCAGCAACGGCAGCACCCTGCTGCCGAACGTGACCCCGGCCTTCGACTGGGTGCGGCTGGCACAACGCATTCCGGTGCGCATCGCCATCGACGAAGTACCCAAGGGCGTGGAACTGATCGCCGGCCGTACCGCCACGGTGACCGTGGACACCGGCCGCCATCCGCACACCGACAAGGCCGGCACTGCGCCGACACAGGCGGGCCTGTGAACGCCGCCCTGCCCCGTCTCGGCCTGATCGTTGCGCTGGCCAGCCTGGCGGCCTGCAAGACCGTCGGCCCGGATTACGCCCTGCCGGAAGGCTCGGCCTTCAAGCGCCCGCAGGCCAATGCGGCCTTCATCGATACGCAGAACCCGCAGGTGGCCGCCAACCAGGCGCTGCCCGACCGCTGGTGGTCGCTGTACAACGACCCGGTGCTGGACGGCCTGATCACGCAGGCGCTGCGTGACAACGTCGAGCTGAAGGCCGCCGATGCACACCTGCGCCGTGCCGCGGCGGTGTACGAGCAGGCGCTGGACGCCGGTGGCTTCGAGTACGAGGCCGAGGCCGGGGTCAGCCGCGCGCAGCTGTCGGCCGAATCGTTCCTGCAGGAGCACGAGCTGCCGGTGATCAACCTGGCCGATGGCAAGTTCGCGGTCAGCTACCAGTTCGACCTGTTCGGCAAGCTCAAGCGCGGCGCCGAGGCAGCGCGTGCCGACGAGCAGTCCGTTGCTGCCGCGCGCGACCTGGCCCAGGTCAGCGTGGTCGCGCAGGTGGCCGACAGCTATCTGGAAATCTGCCACGCCAACCACGAGCTGCACGTGGCCGAACATTCGCTGCAGCTGCAGCAACGCAGCCGTACGGTCACTCAGCGCCTGATCGCGGCTGGCCGTGGCACGCCGCCGGAACTGGCCCGCGCCAATGCCCAGGTCGCGCTGCTGGAAGCCGCGCTGCCGCCGCTGCGCGCGCAGCGTTCGGCGGCCGCCTATTCGCTGGCCGCCCTGCTCGGGCAGACCCCGGGCCAGCTGCCGGCCGGCGTGATCGACTGTGCACACGCCCCCGGCCTGGCGCAGCCGCTGCCGGTCGGTGATGGCCGTGCACTGCTGCAGCGCCGCCCGGACGTGCGCCAGGCCGAACGCAAGCTGGCTTCGGCCACCGCGCGGATTGGCGTCGCCACCGCTGAGCTGTATCCGGACATCCGCCTGGGGGCCTCGCTCGGTGCCGCCGGCCTGCTGGAGGATTTCGGCACGCCGATGACCCAGCAGTGGTCGATCGGCCCGCTGATCTCGTGGACGCTGCCGTCGTCCGGCACGCACGCACGCATCCACGCTGCCGAAGCGGGCGCCGATGCGGCCCTGGCCGAGTTCGACCACACCGTGCTGCAGGCGCTGCGCGAGACCCAGACCGCGCTGGACCGCTACGCGCAGGACCTGCGCCGGCTGCAGTCGCTGCGCACTGCGCAGGAACAGGCCGCATTGGCCGCCGAGCAGAACCGCCGGCTGTACCAGGGTGGCCGCACGCCGTACCTGTCCAGCCTGGATGCCGACCGCAGCCTGGCCACCAGCGATGCCACCCTGGCGGCCGCCGAAGCGCAGGTCTCGCGCGACCAGATCCATCTGTTCCTGGTGCTGGGCGGTGGCTGGCAGGCAAGCGCCACCGCGCCCAACGCCTCGACCGCAGCGAAGTAAACCATGAACGCGCTGACCGACCGCCAGGCCTGGCTGTTCTCGATCAAGACCTACCTGGCCGCGGTGGCCGCGCTGTACATCGCCATGGCCGGCAACCTGTCGCGCCCGTACTGGGCGATGGGCACGGTGTACATCGTCAGCCAGCCGCTGCTGGGCCCGACCCGCGCCAAGGGCGTGTACCGCATCGTTGGCACCCTGGTGGCCGGCCTGGCCACCCTGCTGGTGCTGCCGGCGCTGGTGGAAACGCCGCTGGTGCTGAGCGCGGCGATGTCGATCTGGCTGGCCGGCTGCCTGTTCATGGCCCTGCTCAACCGCGGCCCGCGCGGTTACGCGTTCCTGCTGGCCGGCTACACCACCGCCTTCATCGGTTTCCCTGCGGTGACTTCGCCGGAGACCATCTTCGACACGGTGGTGGCACGCAGCGAGGAGATCATCCTCGGCACGGTCGTGGCGGTGCTGGCCGCTTCGCTGCTGTTCCCGGCCTCGGTACGCCCGATGCTGCGCGCGCGCATCGGCAACTGGATGGAGGACGCCGCGCAGTGGTGCCGGCAGATCCTTGAACGTGGACGCGCGCACGCGCCGCGCAACCGGCTGGCCGCCGACCTGGTGCAGTTCGAGGCACTGATCGAATTCCTGCGCCGCGATGATCCGCGCCATGCCGGGTCTGCGGTGTCGATGGACCGCCTGCGTGAGCGCATGCTGCTGCTGTTGCCAGTGCTGTCCTCGATTGCCGATCGCCTGAGTGCGCTGCGCAGCGACGGCCAGGCCCTGCCCGAAGGGCTGCCGGCGCTGGTCGATGACATCCACGATTGGCTGGATGGCCCGACCAACGCCAGTGAATACGCCCGCCTGCGCGCGCGCATCAGCGCGCTGAAGCCGCAGGTGGACCGCGACCTGCAGCATCTGCAGCTGGCCAGCCTGCTGCTGCGCCTGGAGGAACTGGTGGACCTGTGGCAGGACTGCCGCACCCTGCAGCACGCCATCGACCACGGCACCGCGCCGCTGGACCGCGCGCATTACCGCATCCGTACCGAACGCGTGGCCGCCGACAAGCACGTCGACTACGGCATGGCGCTGTTCTCCGCGCTCAGTGCCGGCGTGGCACTGATGAGCTACTGCGTGCTGTGGATCGCGCTGGGTTGGGAGGGCGGTGGCAACGGCGCGATGATGGCGGCGGTGACGGCGGCGTTCTTCGCCGCGCAGGACGACCCGGCACCGAGCATGGTGTCGTTCCTGGTGTGGGCCATGGTCGCCTCGGTGGTGGCCGGCGTGTACCTGTTCGGCGTGTTCCCGGCCGTGCACGACTTCGGCCTGCTGGCGCTGGTGCTGGCGGTGGCGTTCCTGCCGCTGGGGCTGATGCTGCACCACCCCAAGAGCGCGCTGTTCGCACTGCCGCTGACGGTGAACCTGGCCGCGCTGCTGAGCCTGCAGAACACCTACAGCGCCAACATCCAGACCTTCCTCAACTCGTCGATCGCGATGTTCATCGGCATTGGCTTTGCGGTGGTGATGACCCGCCTGTTCCGTTCGGTGGGTGCCGAGTGGACCGCGCGCCGGCTGGTGCGGCAGGGCTGGACCACGCTGGCCGAGGCCGCCGAAGGGCGCGGCCAGCAGGACCGCCAGCGCTTCGCCGCACGCATGCTCGACCTGCTGGGCCTGCTCGCGCCGCGCCTGGCGGCGACGCCGGAGGGCAGCGACATCGCCTCGGTGGACATGCTCAATGAAGCACGCATCGGCCTGAACATCCTGCAGCTGCGCCGCGCGCGGCTGGAACTGCCCGAGCGCAGCCGCGAAGCGGTCGAGCACATCCTGGAAGAGGTCGCCGTGCACTACCGGCGGCAGATTGCCGCACGCAAGCCGATGGTGGCGGCCGACGCATTGCGCGAGCGGCTGGATACCTCGCTGGGACGGGTCGGCAGCGTAGCCGCCTGCAAGGCACGCGACGAGGCGCTGATGGGCCTGATCGGCCTGCGCTTCGCGCTGTTCCCGGAGGCGAAGGCGCTGGCGCCGGGCCTGGCCATGAGTGCAGCCGAACAGCCGTAGCGCGATACCCTGTGCGTCCACAGCCCCCGTTGCCGGGGTCGGATCCTTCGCCGCCGGCGAAGGCGCTGACCCCTGCTCTGCACAGGAAGCTCCAATGAGTTACGACATGATGGTGTTCGAGGCCAGCGCCGCGCCACGCGAGGCGGCAGCCTTCATCGCCTGGTTCGAAAAGCAGACGCAGTGGAACGAGCGCCACGAGTACGACGACCCGGCAGTCAGCAGCGCGGCGCTGCAGGCGTGGTTCGCGGAGATGGCGCAGGACTTCCCGCCGTTGAACGGTCCATTGAGCAACGACGATGACGACCGCGCCGAGGTGACCGAGTACAGCATCGGCCGGCAGGTGATCTACGGTGCGTTTGCCTATTCGGTGGCCGAGCGTGCGCATGGCCGCGTGCAGGACCTGGCCGAGAAGCACGGCGTGGGCTTCTTCGATGTGAGTGCCGATGAAGCGGCGATCGTGTTCCCGGATGGGCTGGTGTTGATCGCGGAATAGGTGTGGCGGCAGGGCTGCGCCCTGCACCTGCCGAATCAACGTCAACGTCAGCGGCAAAAGCCTGCATTCCGTGGGTTGGCGGGGTGGGTCCGGTTGCGGGGGACGCTGCAAGTACATCCCTGTAAGCTCGGTCACCGCATCCATGCGGCTCACGCCCCCGCAACCGGACCCACCCCGCCTTCGACAGTTTCCTGCGATCTGTCGGCGCGGCGTTCTGCTCTGGTGGGTGTCGACCTTGGTCGACACGGTAGATCCACGCCATGCGTGGATGAACGTCGGAATGATCGAAGTACGCTTTTGTAGAGTCGAGCCATGCTCGACTGCTTCTGGCTAGCGATTCAGGAACAGATCAACCGCTTCGTCAGCCTCGTAAGCGGTTATCTGCCCAAGCATCCGCGCGACACCTGTGTTCTCATGGACCAGGGCAAGCGCTGTCAGCAACGCTGAACTCATACTCTTGTCATGTTTATCAAGAATTACGCTTGCGGCGAAGCGTGCGAGGCTTTGAAACGCTTCCGAGTACTCAGGCTCCACGAGTTCAGGAATCGAGATTTCGGCCTCTCGTCGCTCTATCTCGATTGTGATCGGCAGTTCGATGAAGTTAAACATGAAGAGCTCTGGCTGCTGCAGAAGCGCATCAACAATGTGCGGCACAGCCGCAAACGAAGCGCTGTAGACATCCCCTTGATGGCACAAGCTGCTCCAAAGTTCCTCCCAGGTATCTTCAATCGGATCGTCGTCCGCTCTTTCACCCTTCGGAATACTCAGATTCGCCAGCAACTCCGGAATGTCATCCGCAGCCCCGTAGGCATGCTGCAGTTCGGCCCAGCGCGGGTCATCCAGGGCGATAAGTGCCATGTGCCGGTTCCTGTGTCGTGGGGTAGCAACGCAGGATAGGTAGCGCCGACGGCGTCATCAAAGGGCAAATGCGACATCGGGGCGACCGGGGTTAGAGCCCATTCCCGGTGGGAAGGGGATCCGACCCCGATTCAGAACAACTGGCCCTGCACCGTGGGCTGTTCGGCGCGCGTTGGTGCTTCAACCACGTCTTCCGCACCCAGCCGCCAGGCCAGGCCACCCAACCGACTGGCATGCCGCTTCAACGCTGCCTGCAGCACCTCTGCGCTGCCCGCCACATGCAGCACCTGGCGGGCGCGGGTGAGGCCGGTGTAGACCAGTTCGCGCGACAGCACACGGCTGTCCTGGCGTGGCAGCTGCAACCACACTTCATCGAACTCCGAGCCCTGTGCCTTGTGCACGGTCATCGCAAAGGCGCTTTCGTGCGCGGGCAGTGCCGCCGGGTGGAAGGCGCGCGGCTGCTCGACGGTGTCGCCGGGGAACCAGGCCACCATCGCGCCGCTGCGGTCGCGCAGGCAGATGCCGATATCGCCGTTGAACAGGCGGTGCCGGTAGCTGTTCTCGGTCACCAGCAGCAGGCGGCCCTGGAAGTAGCCCGGGGTGTTGCCCGCCAGGAGTTGCTCGATACGGCTGTTGAGGCCACGCGCGCCCTGCGGGCCTTCGCGCAGCGCGGTCAGCACGCGCAGGCGCCCGGCCTGCTGCAGGGCAAGCACCGGATCGGCGGCGTCGGCCAACGCACGCCAATGGCCCAGCAGGTGCTCGCGCTGGCCGCGCAGCGGGTCTGCCTCGCCTTCATGGAAATGCACGCCTGCCAGTTCACCGCCGCGCAGCAGCTGCAAAGCGGCGACGGCGTCACCCTCGCGCACGGCATCTGCCAACGGGGCCAGCACCAGTGCATCGCTCTGCCGGTACCCTCGTTGCAGCTGCACGCGGCGGCCGGCGAAGGTGTTCGGTTCGGCCTGGGGCTGCAGCGTGGACGGCGCCAGCAATCCACGCAGCGCCTGCGCGTCATCGGCGCGGGTGCCGATGCCATCACCGCTGGCACGCAGGATCGCACTGAGTACGTCGCCGGCCTCCACCGACGGCAGCTGGTCGGGATCGCCGAGCAGGATCAGCCGCGTGCCGCTGGCGATCGCATCGACCAGCTTGGCCATCATCGGCAGATCGATCATCGAGGCTTCGTCGACCACCACCACGTCCACCGGCAGCGGGTTGTCGGCGTGGTGGCGGAAGCGCGGCGAATCCGGGATCACGCCGAGCAGGCGATGCAGGGTGGTGCCGGAACTGGGCAGTGCCGCGCACAGCGCCGGGTCCACGCCGTGCTCCTGCAGGCGCTGCACGGCCAGCCGCAGGCTCTCGGCCATGCGTTCGGCGGCGCGCCCGGTGGGCGCGGCCAGCGCCACCTCGGGCAGCGGCTGGCCAGCGTGCCGGGCCTGTGCGGCCAGCAGCAGCAACAGCCGCGCGATGGTGGTGGTCTTGCCGGTGCCGGGACCGCCGGTGACCAGCGCCAGCGGATGGCGCAGGGTCACGCCGGCGGCGCGTGCCTGGTGATCCTCGCTGCCCAGTGCCTGCGGGAACAGCTGCGCGAACAACGGTGCCAGCGCGGCCATGTCCGGTGCCGGCAGCGGATGCCGGCCGATGCGCTGCAGCCCGGCCGCCAACTGCCGCTCGTACTCGCGATAGCGGCGCAGGTAGAGCAGGCCGTTCTCCAGCACCAGCGGCGCATCCTCGGCGATGGCATCGGCCTGCTCCGGCGTCGCTACCCAGGGCGATGCGCGCAGCTGCGCCAGCCAGTCCTGCGCGGCAGGCCACTCGGGCACGCCGTCCAGCAACCGCTGCGGCTGTGCCGGATCAAACCCGGCGTGGCCCTGCGACACCGCCAGCGAGGCGAGCGCGGCCGCCAGCGCCACACTGTCCGGCGTGTCGTCGCGCAACCGCTGCAGGCTGATCGCCAACGCGTGATCGAGGGTGCGCAGCAGGCCCTTCTGGTGCAGTTCCTTCAGCAGGCTCATGCGCTGGCCCCACGGGCACGTGCGGCCAGTTCGGCCTGGGCCTGCTCGCCACCTGCGAACAGCGCGTCGAGTGCATCCACCAGCGCGAACGGGAAGCGGTCCACATGCACGCCGTTGCCGGCTGCATCCAGGCCGCGGCAGAACAGGTAGCGGATGCCCCCCATGTCGCGCTCGTAATCGTAGGCCGCGCCCAGACGGAAGCGCAGCCAGCGATGCAAGGCCACGGTATAGATCAGCGCCTGCAGGTCGTACTCGCTGTGGCGCATGGCAATGGCCAGCAGGTCCGGACTGTAGCCGGGCAGCCGGTTGGATTTGTAGTCGAGCACGTACCAGCGCCCGTCGCGCACGTAGGTCAGGTCGATCATGCCGGTCATCAGCCCTTCCAGGCGGCGGCGCTGGCCGAAGCCGCGACGCGCACTGGAAACCCCATGTGCATGCAGCAGCTGCAACAGCGCCGGTACCGTGGTCGGTTCGATGGCGAAATGGAAGTCGATTTCCGCGCGCCGCTCGCCTTCGCCCAGGCTGTGCAGCGCACCGCCCTCGGGCAGTGGCACGGTGAGCGTGTGGCCGACCAACGGCACCAGCACCGCCACGCCATCGTCCAGGTCGACGTCGGCATAGCCTTCATCGTGCAGCGCCTTGCGCAGCACCTCGGCCTGGCCCTCGGGCGCTTCCAGGCCCGGCTGCCAGCCCCCCCACGCAGCGAAGTCGACGTTCTCCATCGCCTCGTGCAGCACGTTGCCGAAGCGGCTGCCCATGAAGCGCGGGTCGACCGGCGGGCTGTCTTCGACGGCGGCGGGTTCCGGCAGCGCGGGCTCCAGCGGCAGTTCCGGGCCCGCGGGTTCGTCGGCGGCGGGCGCCGGCAGCTCGGTGGCGGCGGCTTCAATATCACTGCCAGCGCCCGCGTCGGCATGCGCCAGCTGGGTGAAGCTGTACACCCACCAGTCGTGCGGCACGCGCCGGGTCAGTGCACGCACTGCCGGAAGATCCCCTTCCACTTCGGCCGCCAGCTGCGGCAGCGCGGCCACTGTCTCACTGTCATCGATGTGCACGTCGGCGTGCGCGCGCAGCGCCTGCAGGTCGCCCAGCAGCGGCGCCAGGCGCGTCTTGCCAAGCCCGGCCAGATCACCCACGGCGATCCACAGCGCATGCTCGGCGCGGGTCAGTCCCACATACAACAGGCGCGCATCCTCGGCCCGCTGCTCACGCTCGCGCTGTGTGCTGGCCGCTTCCCAGGCCTCGTCCCTGTCCAGCTTCCAGTGCAGCTGGCGCTGGCCATCGACGTGCACGGTGCAGTGCGAGGCGGTGTTCGGTGCGCCGCCGTCGATGCCGACGAAGGGCAGGAACACCAGCGGATACTCCAGGCCCTTGCTCTTGTGCAGGGTGATGATCTGCACGCGGCGCGCATCCGATTCCAGGCGCAGCAACTGCTGCTCGTCATCCTGGTCGGCGCTGGCCATCTGCCCCTGCAGCCAGTCCAGCAGGCCATGCATGCCCAGCGCCTGCGCCGAGGCTTCCTGCAGCAGTTCGCCCAGTTGCAGGTAGTTGGTCAGACGGCGCTCGCCGTCGATCAGCGCCAGCAGGCGTTCGCCGTGCGCGGCACAGACATCGGCGATCACCGCGAACGGACCACCGCGCTGCCAGCGCTCGCGCCAGTGCAGCAGCTGCGCCTGGAACCCGCGCTGCAGGTCGCCCTCGCGCTCCATCGCCGCGATCGCACTGGCCCGCTGGCCCAGCAACACCGTGGCCAGCGCTGCACGCAGGCGGCCTTCGTCTGCCGGTTGCAGCAGCGCCAGCAGCAGCGCGCGCAGATCACGTGCCTCACTGGTGGCGAACAGGCTCTGCTTGCCCGCCGCCACTGCGGGTATGCCCACCGCAGCCAGCGCGCGCTGCACCAGCGTCGCCTCGCGATGCGAGCGCACCAGCACCGCGATATCACCAGGCTGCACCGGGCGCCCACGCAACACCGCTTTGCCCGCACGCGCCTCGACCAGGGCCTGGTGGATCGCAGCCACGCAGGCCTGGGTCGCTGCCTCACGCGAGGCATCGGCACTCATCGCCTTGTCACCCCCGCTGCGCAGCACGCGCAGGGTGAGTGCCTTGGCGGCGTGGCCGTCGTGCAGATAGTCCTCATCGGTGCGCACGCCACCGGGACGCACCGGCTCGAACTGGATGTCACGCTCGAGGAAGGCGTCCTCACCCCCGTTGTCGTACAGCGCCTGCAACGCGCGCAGCACTGACGGTCGCGAGCGGAAGTTCTGGTCCAGCACCGGCGCCTGCTGCGCCACCTGCTTGGCCTTCAGGTAGGTGTGGATGTCGCCGCCGCGGAACCCGTAGATCGCCTGCTTGGGATCGCCGATCAGGAACAGCGCCGGTGCCAGGCCGAGTTCGCGCACCTCCGGCGAATTGCCGAACACGGTGTGGAAGATGTTCCACTGGCGATCATCGGCGTCCTGGAACTCATCGACCAGCGCAATGCGGTACTGCGCGCGCAGCTGCCTTACCAGCGGCAGCCGCTGCGGGCCTTCCAGGGCCAGTGCCACGCCATCGATCAGATCGTCATAGGTCTGCACCCGGCGCGTGCGCTTCAGCGCCTGCAGGCGCTGCATGGCTTCGGCGCGAAGCGCGTGCAGGAAATTCAGCGCGGTACCACGCAGCCAGGCATCGCGTTCGGCCAGCAGCGCGACATAGCGCGCCAACGGCACCTGCACTGGCGACGACGGCGTGCGGTCGGGGAACTTCTTGTTGGTCTTGTCGGCCAGCACCTCCGGCAGCAGTGCCGGCAGGCGCTCGCTGGCCAGCAGCTCGCGCGGGTCGCCCCGCTCGGCCCAGGCCAGCAGCTGCCGGCCCAGCGTGTGCAGCCAACCCAGCTTGTAGGACACCCCGTTGATCCACTTGTTGTCGACGGCATCGCAGAGGTCGATGAAGAACTGCTCGCCATGCCCGCGCAGCGCCTGCTGCAGTTCGGTGGCGGCGGCCCGCAATGCCGGCTGTGGATCGGCCAGCGCCACCGGCCGTGGCAACGGGCGCAGAGGCGGCGCAGCCAGCAACGCGCGCAGATCGGTGGCCAGCGCGTCCGGGTTGGACCACAGCCAGGTCAGCGGCTCCAGCGTGGCCGCGTCGTTGGCGTGCACCCGCCACAGATCGGCCGCCAGTTCCTCCAACAGCTCACGGTCGCTGGCCAGTAGTTCCGGCGGATCGAAGGTATGGCCGCTCTCCAGCGCATGCTCGCGCAGCACGCGGGTGCAGAAGCCGTGGATGGTGAAGATCGACGCCAGGTCGATCTCATCGGCGGCCACCTGCAGGCGGCGCTTCAGTGCGGCGGCGCTCTCGGTGCCCCCCTGCAGATGGCGCTGCAGCACCTGGCGGGTCAGCCTCGTGTCCGGTGCTTCGCCCTCGGCCGGTTCCAGATCGACCAGGCGCGCGGCCAGCGACAGGCGCTCGCGGATGCGCTTGCGCAGTTCCTGGGTGGCGGCATCGGTGAAGGTCACCGCCAGGATCTGGCCGATGCGCAGGCCCTGCTCCACCACCAGGCGGGTGAACAGCGTGGCCAGGGTGAAGGTCTTGCCGGTACCGGCGCTGGCCTCGATCAGGCGGATACCATCCAGCGGCAGGGCCAGATAGGGATCGCCCGCCATGCGCTGGGAGTCCTCATCGACGATGGCGGTGCTCATGTGCTGCCCTCCTGGCGTGCATCGGCGCCAAGGGTGCGGCCTTCGCGCACCGCGCTGAAGACCACCTGGCTGTTGCACAGCAGATCGGCATAGCCGGCGTCGGTGGCAAATGGATCGGCACCGCGCAGCAGCAGCTGCCAGGCGTCGCTGCTGGATTCACCCCAACTGCGGTCGCTGCCGTGCCACTGCTTCCAGCCTTCGCTGCGCTGCTTTTCGGCCGGCGCGTTGTACAGCACCCAGCCGGTGTAGGGGGCAAAGCGCAGCGGTTCACGCAGTCCGCGTTGGCGCAACTGCAGCAATGCGCGCAATGCCGCGCGTGCAGCAGGAGCGCTCAGTGCCGGCAGTACATGCGGGCCGGGACCGGCGTCGCCGCCATCATGGAACTGCACCAGCGGCAGGGCATCGCCGGCAGCGTTGGCCAGCAGCCAATCCAGGCCCTGGCGGATCACCGCAGTGCCATTGAGGGTGCCAGCGCGCAGGCGCACCAGCCCGTCGGGGTGTCGATCGGCCACACGGCCATGCAGGCGCACGCCATCGATCTCCACTTCATAGCGGCGGCTTTCCAGCGGCTCGCCCCGCATCCAGCCCAGCAATGCACTGGCATACGGGCGGGTCTTCAACTGCTCCACCTCGAACTGGCGCTCACCCAGGGGGCCCGACGGCAGCAGGCCACGCGCGCGCAGCCGCGGATACAACGGCTCGGTATCGCCACTGAGCGTGGCGCGTACCACCGCCGCCTGCACGCTGCGCTTTTCCGGCCCGCGCGAGGACAGCACCAGCGGTTCCAGGTCATCGACCTCCTCGACATCGTCGGCCAGGCGCAGGCCCAGCGACTGCGCCAGGAACTGCCCGGCCGGATCGCACAGGAAGCGGCGCAGGGTATCGAGTGCAACGTCGTCTTCCACCGCATCGTCGAGCGGCGGCAACGCGGCATCGAACCACGGCTGCAGGCCTCCGCGCGCGCCGGTGAGGCGACCGGCGGCCGGATGCCATTGGCGGCGATAGCTGAAGCGGCGTGGATCACCGTCACCGAACGCCGCCGGAGAGAACGGCTGCAGTGCGTGGCGCACGGTGAAGTCGCGGACCGCCGCAGGCGGATCGAGGTGATACGCAGCGGCGGCATCGATCAGTTCACTGACCAGCACCGACGGCTCACGCGCGCTGCCATCGCGCGGATCGGCACCGAGGTAGCTCAGGTAGAACACCTCCTGCGCGGCGGCGAACAGCTGCAGGAACAGGAAGCGGTCGTCTTCGCGGGTGGAGCGGTCGCCGGGCCGGCGGCGCGGCGTGTCCAGCTCGGCAGTAAGCTGGTTGAGACCGGCAGCCGGGTCACGGCGCGGGAAATCGCCATCATTGAGACCGAGCACGCAGATCACCCGGAACGGCAGCAGGCGCATCGGCACCATGCGGCCAAAGCTGATGCCACCGGTCAGCAGCGGCGCGCGCGTATCGGCCTCGCCCAGTGCTCCGGCGAAGTGCGCGCGCACGACCTCCGGCGGCACCCCGTCCGTGAAGCCGGCCTTGGCGGCATCATCGGCGAACTGGTTGAGCAGCTTGCGCAGGCGCTCCAGGGCACGCTGGCTGTTGGGCGAACTGGGCGCAGTCGGCAGCAGCGCGTCCAGCAGCGACAGCAGGCGTTGCCGCCACTGCGCCGGCGTCAGCAGTTCGCCGAGGCGGCGCTGGTAGACCGCCAACACGCGCAACAGGCGCAGCAGCCGGTCCAGGGCGTCCAATGCGCCGCCCTCCAGCTCGATCCACGGGGCAACACCGGCCAGGTCGGCCTCGCTGCCGGTGGCATGACCGAGCACCAGGCGATCCAGCGCGAACTGCCAGGTGTAGGCGTCGTCGGCCGGGGCCTGGTGCTGGTTGCGGTGCTTCGCATCCAGGCCCCAGCGTGCGCCAGCCTGCTGCAGCCAGCCATGCAGGCGATCAAAGTCCACCGCCTCCAGCCCGGCCGCTTCGGCCAGCGGCGCGCTGGCCAGCAGGTCCAGCACTTCGTTCAGGCCGAAACGCGAGACCGGCAGGCCCAGCAGGTGCACGAACACGTCGGCCAGTGGCTCGCCGGCGAGCGGACTGCTGTCGGCCAGCGCATAGGGAATGTGCTCGTCCTCGCCCCCACGGCCGCCGAACACTGCTTCCAGATACGGCACATAGGGGTCGATGTCCGGTGCAAGCACGGCGATCTCCCGCGCCTGCAGCGGCGGGTCGAAGCGCGGGTCCTGCAGCAGGCTGCGCAGCTGGTCGTGCAGCACCTGCAGTTCGCGCAGGCGGGTATGGCAGGCATGCACCTGCAGGCTGGGATCGTCGCTGCGCAGCCCGTCGCGCAGCTCGCCCGAGGGCAGCGCACGGCGGTGGAACAGATCGCGCTGCAGGCGATGCAGCAGGCTGTCGGACAGTCCACCTTCGGCCAGCGTCGGCCGGGTGTCGTCCTCCGGATCCGAATACGCGGCAATCTCGCCGGCCGGGTGCACCACCTCGTAGCTGCCCAGCACCGCCATGAAATCGCGCCCGGCCGCGCCCCAGGCTTCCAGCAGGCGGTTCTCACCGGCCGCTTCACCGAAGGGATCGGGCGCGCCGCTGCGCAGGCGCTCGGCCAGCGTCTGCAGGTCACCCCAGTACGACTGCACCGGCGTGGGCATATAGAAGTTCAGCTCGCCCACCCGCGCCTGGGTGGCCATCACCCGCAGCACATCGGGCGAGATGTTGAGCGTCGCGAACGCGGACATGCGTGGTGGCAGGCCCTGCGGCAACGGCTGGCCGGCGCCCTCGAAGCGGTCCAGGTAAGCCTGGATGCGGCGCGCGCGGTAGTCGTGGCCAGCGGCGATGCTGCGCCAGAGGATGGCCTGCGGGTCGGCCGGGTCGGCGCCGGCCTCCCAGCGCAGCAGCCAGTCGCGGCGCCAGGCCTGGTACTTCTCGAACACCGACGCCAGTTCACCGGCCAACGCCCACGGCTTCAATGCATCGCTACCGGCAAGATAGGACTGCAGCGCGCGCATCGGTGGCTGCGCCAGCAACGCCGGGTCGCGCAGTGCCTGGTACACCTTCCAGTGCAGGCCGGCCGCGTCCAGGTCGTCGCGTTCGCCGGGCACATTGGCGTTGAGTGCACGGGCAACGAACTCGCCCGGGGTCAGGAACTCAAGATTGGCGGCCACGCCATATTCGGCAGCGAGTGTTGCTTGCAGCCAACGCCGCATCGCCACCTGCGGAATCAGCACCACCTCCGGCGCCAGCAGCGGCTGACCCGCAACCGGCGCACGCACGTTGCGCGCCAGCAGCGCGGCCAGCACGTCCAGGGAGTTGGAATGGTAGAGGCGGAAATCGCTGCCCGGGTCACTCATCATGCACAGTGTGCAGCACGGCAGGCAGTATTCAATGGCCGGCCCATCGCCGGTACGGATTGTTCCGGGCTGCCGGCCGATTATCCCGGCCTGGCAGGGATCTTGCCGTGCCACAATACTGGACCGTCCAGTCTGCTTATGTTCAGCCGACGGGCCCGATCCTTCGATGTCTAAAAAACGTTAATGGTGCCCATGTCGGCTTCCACCTCCAGTCTGGTGCAGTTATCCAACGTCCGCATCGACCGGAGCGGGCGCACGATCCTGCGCGACGTGTCGCTGCAGGTGCCCAAAGGCAGCATCACGGCCGTGCTGGGTCCGTCCGGCAGCGGCAAGTCGACCCTGCTGGCGGCACTGACCGGCGAACTGCGCCCGGTGGCTGGCGAGGTCACCCTGTTCGGCAAGCCGATTCCGCAGGACAGCGGCGCGCTGCTGGAAATGCGCAAGAGTGTGGGGGTACTGCTGCAGGGCAACGGCCTGCTGACCGACCTCACTGTGGCCGAAAACGTCGCGCTGCCGCTGCGCACGCATACCCGCCTGCCGACCGCCGTGCTGCGCCGCCTTGTGGAAATGAAGCTGCATGCGGTGGGCCTGCTGGCCGCTGCCGATGCCTGGCCGCGCGAGCTGTCCGGTGGCATGGCGCGCCGCGTCGCGCTGGCCCGCGCGCTGGCGCTGGACCCGCCGCTGATGATCTACGACGAGCCACTGACCGGGCTGGACCCGATCGCCTCTGGCGTGATCATGAGCCTGATCCAGCGCCTCAACCACAGCCTGGGCCTGACCAGCATCATCGTCAGCCACCACGTGCACGAGACCCTGCCGATCTGCGACCAGGTGATCGCCATCGCCAATGGCGGCATCGTGTTCCAGGGCACGCCCGAGGCGCTGCAGTCCAGCCAGGACCCGTTGCTGCGGCAGTTCCTGCACGGCCAGCCTGACGGCCCCATCCCGTTCGATGCCGCACCGCGCGCGAGGGTCGCCTGATGCCGTTCGTCCAAGCCACCCGCTCGCTCGGCCGCGCCGGCCTGTTCTCGCTGACCGTGCTGCGTGGTTCGCTGCCGACCCGTGATTTCCTGGCCGAACTGACCCGCGAGATCTACAAGATCGGCGCGCGCTCGCTGCCGATCATCGCCGTCGGTGGCGCCTTCGTCGGCCTGGTGCTGACGCTGCAGGGCTACCGCACGCTGACCACCTTCGGTGCGGCCGACGCGCTGTCGACCCTGCTCGGCCTGTCGCTGTACCGCGAACTGGCACCGGTGCTGACCGCGCTGCTGTTCATCGGCCGCGCCGGCAGCTCGATCGCCGCCGAACTGGGCCTGATGCGCGCCACCGACCAGATCAAGGCACTGGAGCTGATGGCGATCGACCCGGTGGCCAAGGCCGTGGCGCCGCGCTTCTGGGCGGCGGTGCTGACCGTGCCCCTGCTGACCGGCATCTTCTGTTCGCTGGCGATCAGTGCCAGCTACTTCGAAGCGGTACACGTGCTGGGCCTGGACAATGGCGTGTTCTGGTCGGCGCTGCGCAACAGCGTCGATTTCTGGGATGACTTCGGCGTGGCGATGCTGAAGTCGGCGATCTTCGGCGGCACCGCCGCGCTGGTCGCCGCCTACGTTGGTTTCCACGCCGAGCCGACCATCGAGGGCACCTCGGTGGCGACCACCCGTGCGGTGGTCAACGCCTCGCTGCTGGTACTGATGTTCAACTTCGTGCTGTCGGCAATGTTGTTCACCTAACCCCTCCACCGGCGGTGCGCAGGCGCGCGCGGCCACCACGACTCGATCAGGTAATCCACATGGCCATCCGCGGTCCCAGACTCGAATTCTCCGTCGGCGCCTTCCTGCTGCTGGCCCTGGCCTCGCTGATGGTGCTGGCCGTGGCCTCGACCAACCAGCGCTGGAGCTGGGGCAGCCAGGGCTACGAGCTGAAGGCGCGTTTCTCCCAGGTCGGCCAGCTGCGCAAGCAGGCGCCGGTGAAGATCGGCGGCGTCACCGTCGGCCAGGTCGCCTCGATCGACCTGGATCCGGTGAAGTTCGAATCCATCGTGACCCTGCGCATGGACAGCAAGGTCAAGGACCTGCCGGCGGACACCTCGGCCGGCATCTTCACCAGTGGTTTGCTCGGCGAGAGCTATATCGGTCTGCAGCCGGGCGGTGACCCGGACGTGCTCAAGGCCGGTGACGAGATCGTCTTCACCCAGCCGGCGGTGGACCTGATCCAGCTGGTCGGCAAGTACATGTTCAGTGGCGGCGCCGGTGGTGGCGCAGGCCAGAAGCCCAACGATGGCGCGCAGGCGCCTGCAACGGAACCGCAACCATGAAGATGAAACTGATCCCGGCCCTGCTCGCCTCGGCGCTGCTGGCGGCTACTCCATTCCTCGCCCAGGCCCAGTCCACCGCCCCCGCCGCTGCCGCGGCGCAGGGCCAGGCCGGCAAGGTGGTGATCGATGCCAGCACGCGCATCCTCACCACCCTGCAGCAGCGCCGCAGCGAGTTCAGCAGCAACCCGGCCAGCCTGCGCAGCTACATCGACAGCGAACTGAACCGCACCTTCGATCGCGACTATGCCGCGCGCCTGGTGCTGGGCCCGCACGCCCGCGGCGCCTCGGATGCCGACATCAAGCTGTTCGCCGATGCCATGGCCGACAGCCTGATGCAGCGCTACGGTTCGACCCTGCTCAACATCCAGGGCAAGCCGAGCTTCCGCCTGAAGGGTGAAAGCCCGCTGCCGGGCAACCGTGGCGTGCGCGTGAGCACCGAACTGGTGCGCGCCGGCAACGAACCGACCCCGGTCGAATACTGGATGCGCAACGTGAACGGCCAGTGGAAGATCTTCGACGTCAACATCGAAGGCATCTCCTACGTGCAGACCTTCCGCAACCAGTTCGATACCCCGCTGCGCCAGAAGGGCATCAAGCAGGTGGCCAGCGAGCTGCACAGCGGCAGCATGCAGGCCGGGCCCGCGGGCAATGGCAAGTAACGCACTTGCGCTGCTGGAAGGCGACACCCTGCGCCTGCGCGGGGTGCTTGACCGTGCCGCGGTGATCGCACTGTGGCCGCAGCTGCAGGCCCTGCCGGCCAAGCTGGCGCGGCTGGAGCTGGGTGAGGTCGAGCGCGTGGACAGCGCCGGCCTGGCGCTGCTGGCCGAGCTGGCGGCCCGTGCACGCAAGGCGGGCCATGCGCTGGCCATTTCCGGCGCGCCCGCCGGCTTCAACGAGCTGAGCGCAGCCTACCGGCTGTCGCCCGACCTGGATTTCAACGCTACTTCTGCTGCGAGCTGACATGAACGTCGTACGCACTTTCCCCCTGATCCTCCTGGCCACCGCCCTGACCGCCTGTGCCGGCAAGCCCGCGCGCAGCGATGCACCGGTCGCCAGCACCGTGGTTGCGCCCGGCCCCGCTGCTCCGGCCGCAACGGCCGACACCGGCGGGGTCGACGCTGCTCCGGTCGCCTCCGTGGCCAACCCTGCCGAGCCCACCGCTTCAGCGCCGACGGCTGCGCCGCAGGGCGCAGAGGCCAGGCCACCGAAGGCCGCAGCGTCCACCGCCGCCGCCGGCGACGATGATTTCGACGCCCTCTATGGTGGTACCGGCAACACCGGCAACGCGGCGGCCTACGATCCGTGGGAACCGTTCAACCGCAAGGTGCACACCTTCAACAATGCGGTCGACCGCGGCGTGGCGCGCCCGCTGGCCACCGCCTATACCCATGTGGTGCCGCGCTTCGCGCGCACCGGCGTCAGCAACTTCTTCAGCAACCTGCGTGCGCCGGTGACCATCACCAACCAGTTGCTGCAGGGCCGTGGTGCCGATGCGTGGGACAGCCTCGGCCGCTTCCTGATGAACAGCACGCTGGGCATCGGTGGCCTGTTCGATCCAGCCAGCAAGGCGATGGTGCCGCGTCGCAATGAAGACTTCGGCCAGACCCTGGGTGCCTGGGGCTGGCGTCGTTCGCGCTACGTGGAACTGCCGTTCTTCGGCCCGCGTACCGTACGCGACGTGTTCGGCCTGGCCGGTGACATCCCGTTGTCGCCGATCCGGCGCGTCGAGGAAGACAAGATCCGCATCGGCCTGCAGGGCCTGCAGCTGGTCGACACCCGCGCACAGCTGCTGGCGATCGACGATCTGCGCGACACCGCAGTGGACGAATACGCCCTGGTCCGCGATGCCTGGATGCAGCGCCGCAACTACCAGATCGAGAACGATCTGCGCAGCAAGCGCGACCGCGGCCATGACGATGCCAATTCGCCGATCCCGGTCGATGCGATGCCGATGCCGCAGTGGACCCACTGAGGCCGTGCGACGGTGCATGAAAAACCCCGCCTCGGCGGGGTTTTTCTTTTCCGGTGGATGCCAACCCTGGTTGGCACGCCGTGCTCAGGCCGCCAGCGCGGCCTCGATGGCCTCGCGCAGGCGCGCGTCATCGGCGGCCACGTCCGGGGCAAAGCGTGCGACGACCTTGCCATCACGGCCGACCAGGAACTTCTCGAAGTTCCACAGCACCGCCGGTGCCGGATGGATCGGGATCTCCTTGCTGGCCAGGCGCTCACGCAGCGGGCCTTCGCCGATCGACTGCGGCTGCGCGGCGGTCAGCTGCTGGTACAGCGGGTGGGTATCCTCGCCAGCCACGCTGATCTTGGAGAACATCGGGAAACTGACATCGTAGGTGAGCTGGCAGAACTGCTGGATCTCGGCCTCGCTGCCCGGCTCCTGGCCAAGGAAGTTGTTGGCGGGGAAGCCCAGCACTTCCAGGCCCTGCGCGTGCTTTTCCGCATACAGCGCCTGCAGGCCTTCGTACTGCGGGGTCAGGCCGCACTTGGAGGCGACGTTGACCAGCAGCAGCACCTTGCCCTGGTAGTCGGCAAGCGAGGACGGCTGGCCGTCGATGGTGGTGAGGGGAATGTCCTGGATCGGGGTGCTCACGCGGGGGCTCCGGCTACGGCGGGGAATGGCCCACCAGCATAGCGCCGCGCGCGCTGTTGTAGAGCCGAGCCCATGCTCGGCTGATGGTATGGCAGCCGAGCGTGGGCTCGGCTCTACAGGCAGGATTCAGTCCACGCAGATCGTGCCCTGCGCCTTGCCATCATCGATGCGCTGGCGGCACCCGAAGTTCTGGCGCACATCACGCTGGCAGGTACCGGTGGCGGCACTGCCGGCGGCCACCTCGGCTCCGGCCAGGCACTGGCCCGTGCAGTCGCTCTTGCGGCTGCAGGCCTTGCCGGCGTCCGCATAGGGAATCACGCACTGCTCGCGCTGCAGGCGGCCGAGCCGCTGCAGCGTGCCGCCAGCGGCCTGGCAGTCGACGTCACGTGCTTCGCGGTAGGCCTCGCTGGCTTCCGGCGCAGGAGCGGCCGTAGTCGTGTCGGCGACCGGGGGCGTGCTGCTGCACGCAGCCAGCAACGCAGCCAGGACAAGAACGGCACAGGAGCGCAAGCGCATGTCGATACCCGCCACGGACTCAGGGTGCCCAGCATAGCCAGGCGCAGGTGCACGGGACGTGTCAACCCGCATTGCCGTCCTCGTCGTCCTCCGGCGCGCCCAGCTGCTGCATCGGGTCCGGGGTCAGCTCCGGTGGCAGCGCGCGCTTGGCCTTGCTGCCCAGTTCGGCAAGCCGACGGGCGCGGCTGATGGCCGACTGCGGCGAATCGATCAGGCGATTGCGCGCATCGGCGTAGGCCTTGCCGGCATCGTCCAGCTTCTTGCCCATGGCGGTGAAGTCCTGCAGGAACCCGGTCAGGGCGTCCAGCACCAGACCGCCGGCCTCGCTGATCTTCAGCGCCTGCTTCTGCACCTTGTCGCGCGTCCACAGGCGCTCGGCCACGCGCAGCAGCGCCATCAGGGTGTTGGGCGAGGCGAACACCACGCGGTTGTCGAAGGCGAACGCCTGCAGGCTGCCATCGGCGCCCAGTGCGGCTGACAAGGCACCCTCGATGGGAACGAAGGCGATGGTGATGTCCAGCGTCTCGCTGCCCAACGCCTTCGGATAATTCTTCTCGCCCAGGTCCTTAACGTGCTGGCGCAGCGCAACCGCGTGCCTGCGCAACGCGTCTTCCGACTGCTCCGGGGTAGTGGCATTCATGGCTTCCTGCCAGGCGATCAGGTTCACCTTGCTGTCGATCACCACGCTGCGTTCGTCGGGGAACTGCACCACCACGTCCGGTCGCAGGCGCGCACCTTCGTCATCCACGGCATGCTTCTGCCGCTGGTAGTGCACGCCCTCTTCCAGCCCCGATCCGCGCAGTACGTTGTCGAGCATCAGCTCGCCCCAGTCGCCGCGGACCTTGGCATTGCCCTTCAGCGCATTCGTCAGCGCCGATGCCTGCGCCGCCATGTCCTGGTTGAGCGTCTTCAGTTCGCCCACCGCACCCAGCAGGCTGGCGCGTTGCCGCGCTTCCTCGCCATACAGCGTATCGACGCGGGTGCGGAAATCGCCCAGCTTGTCGGCGAACGGCTTGAGCAGCCCCTCGATGTCCGCGCGTGACTGCACTGTCGCCTGCCGCACGTTCTTCTCGAACTGCTGTCCGCGTTCGTCGAACACCTTGCCCGCCAGTTCGGCGAAGGCGCCCGACAGCTTTTCCTTGGCGGTATCAAGATAGCTGCGCAGTTCGGCACTGGCCCGTTCGGAGTGCTGCAGATTGGCCACCGCGCGGGCATGTTCACCGTGCAACTGCTGGTAGCGCTGCTGCGCCTGCTGCAGCTCGCTGCTGGTCTCCGCAACGGCAGCGCGCGCCTGCGCCAGGGCCGCTTCACGTTCGGCCAGCTGTGCTTCGCGACTGGCCGACAGCGCTGCTTCGCGCTCCACCCGGGCGGTCAGCGTAGTGACGGCCTGTGCGTGCTGTTGGCTGCGGCTCCGTTCGTTCTCCAGTTCAGCGCTGAGCGCATCGAGGCGGCCGCGCAGCTGGCCGGCATCGACCAGGGCGAGGCGATGCTGTTCGCGTTCGCTGTCCAGCAGCCGCTGCAGTTCGTCGGAGGGTGCACCGCCAGCACTGCGACGCCACAGCAGCACCAGCGCGACCAGGGTCGCCAGCAGCAGGACCACTGCCAGGATCAAGAGGACTTCGATATTCATGCGATCAGTTTAGCCCCGCTGCGCTAGGCTGGGTCGGTCTGCCCCGGAAGCCCCCATGCTCGCTCTGTACGGAAAACCCACCTCCATCAACGTGCGCAAGGTGCTCTGGCTGTGCGCCGGCCTCGACCTGCCACTTCACCACGAGCCAGCGCCGCCGGCGGACCTGCTGGCCACACTGAACCCGAACCGGCAGGTGCCGGTGCTGCGCGATGGCGGCTTCGTGCTGTGGGAATCCAACAGCATCTGCCGCTACCTGGCCGTACGCGCTGGCCGTGATGACCTGCTGCCCCGCGCGGCACAGGATCGTGCGCGGGTCGAACAATGGATGGACTGGCAGGCCAGCGACCTCAACAGTGCCTGGCGGCACGTGTTCATGGCACGCGTGCGCCAGCATCCGGACTACCCGGACGATGCCCGCGCCGAGGCCAGCCTGGTCCAGTGGAACGGCTTGATGGGCGTGCTTGATGCCCAGTTGGCCGCTGGCGGCTACGCCGCTGGCAACACCTTCACCCTCGCCGACATCGTGCTCGGGCTGTCGACCCAGCGCTGGCGCAGCACACCGGGCCACAAGCCGGCGCTGGCACACGTGGGCGCCTGGTTCGAGCGCCTGCGACAGCAGCCGGGCTTCACCACCCACGTCGACAACGGCGTGGCCTGAGGCAGGGGTCGGATCCCTTTCCCGGGGCAAAGGGATCTGACCCCAAGGGCGCGGGAACGACCCGGCCTTACCAGCCTTCCAGCACGATCTTGCCCTTGGCGCGGTGGCTCTCCAGCAGCGCGTGGGCGCGCCGCAGGTTGGCCGCGTCGATGCGCCCGAAGTGCTCGCCCAGCGTGGTCTGCAGCACGCCCGTGTCGATCAGCTCGGCCACACGGTTCAGCAGGTCGTGCTGGCGCTGCATGTCGGCGGTGCGGTACAGCGGCCGGGTGAACATCGACTCCCAGTGCAGTGACAACGCCTTGCGCTTGAGCGCCATCACGTCCACCTGGCCAGGATCATCGATCAGCCCCAGCTGGCCCTGCGGCGCCAGCAGTTCCACGATCTGCGCGTAGTACTGGTCGGAGTGGGTCAGGCTGGCCACATGCTGCACTTCGCTGATGCCGAGCCGCGCCAGTCCCTCGGCCAGAGGCAGGCGGTGGTCGATCACGTGGTGCGCGCCCATTGCGTATGCCCAGTCCTGGGTATCCGGACGCGAGGCGGTGCCGATCACGGTCAGCCTGGTCAGCTTCCGCGCCAGCTGCACCAGGATCGAACCGACACCACCGGCAGCACCGATCACCAGCAGGGTCTGGCCCTCGCCACCACCCTCGGGGATGCGCAGGCGGTCGAACAGCAGCTCCCAGGCGGTGATTGCAGTCAATGGCAGCGCCGCGGCGGCGGCATCATCGAGGCTGGCCGGCTTGCGCCCGACGCTGCGCTCGTCCACCAGCTGGTACTCGGCATTGCTGCCCGGGCGGTCGATGACGCCGGCGTAGTAGACCGCGTCGCCGGGCTGGAACAGGGTCACCTCGCTGCCCACCGCGTCGACGATGCCGACCGCATCCCAGCCCAGTACGCGCGGGCCATCGGTGGCCACGCCGCGGCGGACCTTGGTGTCGACCGGGTTCACCGCCACCGCGCGTACCGCCACGCGCAGGTCGCGGGGGCCGGGCTGCGGCAGCTCCAGTTCGATGTCGATCAGGGCCCGGGCATCATCGATCGGCAGGCCGGCGTGGGTATAGGCAATGGCGCGCATGGCAGCGGTCCAGTGGGGAAGGAGGCGACAGGTTGCGCCGCGCGCGCTCCCTCGGAAAGGCGCAGAATCGGGCAGCACTTTCACTCTGGCGATGAAGATGATCCGCTTCGACGATCTGCAGCTGTTCGTCCGCACTGCCGCGCTGGGCAGCTTCTCGCAGGCCGCCCGCGAGGCCGACCTGCTGCCCGGGCAGGTCGCTGCGGCGGTGGCACGGCTGGAGCGCGAGCTGGACCTGCGCCTGTTCGTGCGCACGACCCGCAGCCTGCGCCTGACCGGCGAGGGCGCGCTCTACCTGCCGTATGCGCAGGAGGTGCTGGCCACCCTGCGCGAAGGCCAGGCCCGCGTGCAGGGCGAGGACACCGAGCTGCACGGCATCCTGCAGCTGTCGGCGCCGTCGGACTTCGGCCGCAACCTGCTGCTGCCCTGGCTGAGCGCGTTCCGCGCCGCGCACCCGCGGCTGCGCCTGCACCTGCGCCTGTCCGACGAGGTCGCCGACGTGTTCCGCGAACCGGTCGACGTGGCCATCCGCATCGGCCACTTCGATGACGCCAACTACGTAGCCCTGCCCCTGCTGGAAGGCAACCGGCGCGTGCTGGCCGCCTCACCCGGCTACCTGCAGCGGCGTGGCCCGCCCACGCGCCTGGAGGATCTGCGCGAGCACGACTGCCTGGTCTATCAACTCAATGGCCGCGCCTACGATCGCTGGTCGTTCGAGGTGGACGGGCGCCGCAGCGTGGTTCCGGTACGCGGCCCGCTGGTCTGCGACGACGCCGACGTGGTGCGGCGCTGGGCCGTGGCCGGCGAAGGCATCACCTACAAGTCCTGGCTGGACCTGCGCGAGGATGTGCTGGCCGGGCGCCTGCAGGTGCTGCTGGACGGCGTTGGCAGCAGCATCCCGCTGCAGCTGGTGTGCCCGCATCGCAAGCAGTTCTCACCCGCCGTGCGGCAGCTGCACGCGCAGCTGCGCCAGCACCTGCAACCGCTGCTGTCCCCGGGATGCCGGTTGGCCCCACCGGCCCCCTGTCGCCCGCCGCAGCGCTGGCCGACAATGGCGGCCCCCCGTAACAGAAGAGCACCGCCATGCCGTGGATGGGCATCCAGGACCTGTGGACGTTTCTGGTCGCCGTGCTGGTGTTTCTCGCCCTGCCCGGTCCCGGTACCTTCACGCTGCTGACTGCCACCGGCCGTGGCGGCGTGCGCGGCGGCTACACCGCACTGGCCGGCCTGCTGGTCGGCGACCAGATCCTGATGTGGCTGGCGCTGGCCGGCGTGGCCGCACTGCTGAAGGCCAATCCTCTGGTATTCCACGCCGTGCAGTACCTCGGCGCGGCCTACCTGGTGTGGGTCGGCATCAGCCTGCTGCGCACGCCCAAGCACGAGGGCGGCGACGCCGGCCCGATCCGCATGCAACCCGGCCGCTACTTCCAGCAGGCGATCCTGGTCAGCCTGCTCAACCCGAAGGCGATCCTGTTCTACATGGCCTTCCTGCCGTTGTTCATCGATCCGAAGGCGCACCAGGGCATCGCCACCTTCGCCGCGCTGGCCGGCATCATCCTGGTGGTCAGCATCGCCTACTGCTCGATGCTGATCGGCGTGGGCAACCTGGCCCGCCGCCGGTTGATCCAGCACCCGCGGATCAGCGATGCGCTGCGCCGCGTGGCCGGCCTGTTCCTGGTGGGGTTCGGCATCCGCCTGGGGCTGAACGGATGAACGGGCGGCTGCCACTGCTCGGCATGACCCTGCTGCTGGCCGGTGCCGCCTCTGCCGGCACCGTGCAGGACCATCGCTGCCTGACGGGCGGTCGCAACGACAACATCCACCTGGAATGGCGCTGGCTGGAAGACGGCCGGGCCGACGTGCGTTACGCCGGCCAGCGCGAGCGCCTGCCCCTGCACCGGATCTCGATGGAGACCACGGTGCTGGCCGAGGATCGCCCGTACCAGTTCGACAGCGTGTGGGAAGAGCGCATCGACGGGCGCCTCAACGGCCGCTACCTGCTGAGCACGCAGGGCGCGCTGGTACTGGATCTGAGCTACGAACGCGCCCGTGATGGCCGTCGCACCACCTTCCACGATGACAGCCAGGCGTGGCAGGAGGATGGCTGCCATTGGCCGGGAGGCGTAGCGGCGCGCGTGGTCGATTGGAGCATGCCAACCAAGGTTGGCATCTACCGGTCGTGCATCTCCGCGCGCAGGTGGTCGATGAACACCCGCAGCTTGGGCGCCATCTGCTCACGCGCGGGGTAGTACAGGTGGAAGCCGGGGAATGGCGGCTGCCAGTCCTGCAGCACGCTCTGCAGTCGCCCAGCGTTGATGTCGTCGGCCATCAACGAGGCGAAGCCTTGGGCCATTCCCAGACCCGCCAGCACGGCACCATGGGCGACGCCGGCATCGTTGAACACCAGCCGCCCGCTCACTTGCACGTCCAGGTCGTGGCCGTCGCGGCTGAACTCCCAGGGCATCAGCCGGCCGTTGGCCAGCCGGTGCACGATGCAGGCGTGGCCCTGCAGGTCATGCGGGGTCTGCGGCACGCCATGGCGTTCGAAATAGGCCGGCGTGGCCACCACCACCTGCCGCTCGGGTGGCCCGACCGGCACCGCGATCATGCCCTGTGCGAGTGATTCGCCGAGGCGGATGCCGGCATCGAAGCCCTCGGCCACCAGATCGGTCAGCGCGGGGTCGACGCACAGTTCCACCTGCACCTGCGGGTAACGCGCAAGGAAGTCGGGCAGCCGCGGCAGCACCATGCGATCGGCGACGATGCGCGGCAGGGTCACGCGCAGCCGCCCGGCAGGCACCGAGCGCGCGCTGTCCAGTTCGGCAAGTGCCTGGTCGATCTGGTCCAAGCCGCCGCGCACGCGCTGCAGGAAACGCGCGCCGTGCTCGGTCAGGTTGACCCGCCGCGTGGTCCGCTGCAGCAGCCGCACGCCCATCCGCGCTTCCAGCGCGCGCACGCTTTGCGACAGCGCCGAGGTCGACACACCCAGGGCATCGGCGGCGCGGGTAAAGCTGGCGTGTTCGGCCACGTGGACGAAAGCGACCACAGCAGTGAGCGGGACGGAGGCATCCATTGTGAAGGCAGCCTTCAAGGTAAGTCCGGTGACACGCAGTTTATCCACATGATGGCGTGGAGGATGCTGTGCCCCTCGCCACTGCCCATCCAGACGTGGCGCCTTCCCCAAGGAGATCCACATGAAGACCCGTACTCTCGGCCCCGCCGGCCCCACCGTGTCCGCCCTCGGCCTGGGGTGCATGGGCATGAGCGCGTATTACGGCGGCCGCGGCAGTGACGATGACGGCATTGCCGTCATCCGGCACGCGCTGGACCGTGGCGTGACCCTGCTCGACACCGCCGATGTGTATGGCCCGCACACCAACGAGGTGCTGGTCGGTCGCGCGATTGCCGGCCGCCGCAACCAGGTGTTCCTGGCCAGCAAGTTCGGCATCGGCCTGGACCCGGCTGACCCGAAGGCGCGGCAGATCAACGGCCACCCGGACTATGTGCAGGCCGCCTGCGAGGCCAGCCTGCGTCGCCTGGGCGTGGACCACATCGACCTGTACTACCAGCACCGCGTCGACCCGACCGTGCCGATCGAGGACACCGTGGGTGCCATGGCACGCCTGGTGGAACAGGGCAAGGTGCGCTGGCTGGGCCTGTCCGAGGCCTCGGCGGCCACCCTCCGCCGCGCCCATGCGGTGCACCCGATCACGGCGGTGCAGAGCGAGTACTCGCTGTGGTCGCGCGAGCCGGAGCAGAACGGAGTGCTGGCCACCACGGCGGAGCTGGGCATCGGCTTCGTGCCGTATTCGCCGCTGGGCCGTGGCTTCCTGACCGGCGCCATCCGCAGCCCGGACGACTTCGACGCCGACGATTACCGGCGCACCTCGCCCCGCTTCGAAGGCGAAAACTTCCAGCGCAACCTGGCATTGGTGGACACCGTGCAGGCGCTGGCCGCCGAGCGCGGCATCGCTGCCTCGCAGCTGGCGCTGGCCTGGGTGCTGTCGCGCGGCGGGCACATCGTGCCGATCCCGGGCACGACGCGGCGGGCACGGCTGGACGAGAACCTCGCTGCACTGCAGGTGGAACTGGATGCGGCCACGCTGGACGCATTGGATGCGGCCTTCCCGCTGCATGCCGCGGCCGGCGAACGCTATTCGGTCAGCGGCATGGCCAACATCGAGTCCTAGCGGGGGCCGGGACGAACGTACACCGGTGGCTGCCGCCGGATTATGCCGATTCCGGCAGCCTGGCCGGGGCGCAGCGCGTGCCCCGCCATGCATGACCCCCGTCAGTGGTAATGCTGCGCTGCGTTCGGTCACACTCGGGAACTTGTCGTTCTTAGTCACCCCTTCCGAGGCCTGCATGTCCCTGTTCCGGCGCAAGTCCCTAGATTCCGTCACCGTCCACGAAGCCGGCAGGCGCCTGATCCCGACGCTCAGCTGGCCGCACCTGATCGCACTGGGCATCGGTGCCATCGTCGGCACCGGCATCTACACGCTGATCGGCGTCGGTGCCAATCTGGCCGGCCCGGCCGTGCTGATCTCCTTCGCCATCGCCGGTGCGGTCTGCGCCTGTGCGGCGCTGTCCTATGCCGAGCTGTCGACGATGATGCCGGCCGCCGGCAGCGCCTACACCTACAGCTACAGTGCGCTGGGCGAGGTGTTCGCCTGGGTGGTGGGCTGGAGCCTGATCCTGGAGTACTCGCTGGTGGTGAGTACGGTGGCGGTGGGCTGGTCCGGCTACTTCGTCGGCTTCCTCGAATGGGTCCACACCCAGTTCGGCTGGAACGTGCACCTGCCGGCCTGGCTGGCAGCCGGCCCGCACGTGGAAGGCGGCATGATCAACCTGCCGGCGATCATCATCACCTGGCTGGTGGCCGGCATGCTGATGGCCGGGACCAAGGAAAGCGCCACGCTCAATGCCATCCTGGTGGTGTTCAAGCTGATCGCGCTGGCGATCTTCGTGGCCGTGGCCCTGCCTGCGTTCGACAGCGCCAACCTGCAGCCGTTCATGCCGTATGGCTTTGCCAAGTCGATGGGCCCCGATGGCGTCGAGCACGGCGTGATGGCGGCAGCGGCGATCATCTTCTTCGCCTTCTACGGCTTCGATGCGATCTCCACTGCTGCGGAGGAGACCAAGAACCCGGGCCGTGACCTGTCGATCGGCATCATCGGTTCGATGATCGGCTGCACCATTGTCTACGTGCTGGTGGCGCTGGCCGCAGTGGGTGCGATGAGCTACGCCGTGTTCGGGCACAGCGCCGAGCCGCTGGCGCTGATCATGCGCCAGCTGGGCCATCCGACAGCGGCGATGGTGATCGGCGTGATTGCGATCATCGCGCTGCCGACCGTGCTGCTGGCCTTCCTGTACGGCCAGAGCCGCATCTTCTTCGTGATGAGCCGCGACGGCCTGCTGCCGCGTGGCCTGTCCAAGGTCAACGCGCGTACCGGCACGCCGGTGGCGACCACACTGTTCACTGCGGTGGTGGTGTCGGCGCTGGCCGGCGTGGCCCGCCTGGACGAGATCGCCGCGCTGGCCAATGCCGGTACCCTGGCCGCGTTCACTGCAGTGGGCGTCTGCCTGGTGGTGCTGCGCCTGCGCGAGCCGGACCGCGCGCGCACGTTCCGCACGCCGCTGGCCTTCGTGGTTGGCCCGCTGGCCGCGCTGGGTTGCATCTACCTGTTCATCAGCCTGCCGCACACCACCCAGCTGTACTTCCTGTTGTGGAACGTGGCCGGCCTGGTGCTGTACCTGCTGTACAGCCGACGCCATGCGCTGATCGCGAAATAGACCGATCACCGGTAGTGCCGGCCGCTGGCCGGCAACCCGAATCCTGTTGATAGGGGCAATGCCGGCCGCTGGCCGGCACCACCGCAGGGCGGTCAACCGCCCTGCTTTGCGGCGTAATCCTGCGCCTGGCGCATCACCCGCAGCAGGTTGCCGCCCCAGATGCCGGCAATCTGCTGCTCGGTATAGCCCTTGCGCAGCAGCCAGGCGGTGATCTTCGGCAGCTGGCTGACATCGGGCAGGTCACTCAGGCCGCCGCCGCCATCCCAGTCCAGGCCGATACCCACGTGCTCGGGGCCGACCACCTTGAGGATGTGCTCGAAGTGGGCGAAGAAGTCGTCCAGGCTGGCATGCCGCACGGGGTGTTCATGGTCCAGTGCCTGTTCGGCTTTCAGCAGGGCCACGCCCTGCTCGATGCCCATCCCTTCCCAGCCGCCCAGCTGCCTGCTCAGCGCTTCTTCGGCCTGCGTGCGCTCGGGCGTCTTCGCGGTGTCGATCAGGTAGCCGCCATAGGCGTTCACCTGGATCACGCCGCCGGCCTTGGCCAGCTTGCGCAGCCGCGCGTCATCCAGATTGCGCGGATGGTCGTAGACCGCCTTGGCCGAGCTGTGCGACAGCACGAACGGCACCGGCATCATCGCCAGCAGGTCATCGAACACCGCGTCCGATGCATGTGACTGGTCGATCACGATGCCCAGCTTCACCGCCTGCCGCACCAGTTCCTTGCCGGCCGGGCTCAGGCCCTTCCACTCCGCGCCCTTGGGGTCGGTGGCCGAATCGGCGAACTCGTTGTTGGCGAAGTGCACGGTGCTGAGCAGGCGCAGGCCGGCGCGGTGGTAGAACGAGAGCAGGCTGGGGTCTTCCACCAGCGGGCTGGCGTTTTCCATGCTGATGTAGACCACGCGCTTGCCGGCGGCCTTGATCCGCGCCGCATCATCGGCGGTCAGTGCCAGCGCGAAGCGCGCGGGATTGGCCGCCAGCATCTCGCGGATTTCCAGCAGTCGCTGCAGGCCGTGGTCACGCTCGGCCAGGTGGGCCGCTGCGCTGCGATCGCCCTGGTCGGTGTAGATCGCCCAGAAACCGCCATCGAGCGCACCTTCGACCATGCGCGGGTAGTCCACCTGCGAAAGCGCGTTGCGGTCGTGGCGCTGCTCGATGTCGAAGCCGGTCCGGCCGAAATTTGCCGGCGTATCCAGGTGGCTGTCGAGCGTGACCAGGCGCTGCTGCAGCGCCTTGGCACGGGCCAGTTCCTCGGCGCTGAACTCGATGGCGTGAGCCGAAAGCGGCGCGCACAGCGCCACGGCGAGCACGACGGACAGGTGGCGCAACGAAGGCATGGGCTCTCACCGGCATTGGGAAGAGCCCGACCATAGCGCTGCACCCGGCCTTTTTGTAGAGCCGAGCCCATGCTCGGCTGCCAGACAGATCAGCCGAGCGTGGGCTCGGCTCTACAGAGATCGGCAGTGACGCGGTCAGTCCACCACGCGGCAGAACACGGCCTTCAGGTAACGCGATTCCTGCACGTGGGCCATGAACGGGTGGTCCGGACCGGCGCCGGCCACCTTCAGGATCTGGATCGTGCGGCCGGAGAAATACGCCGCGCGGCGCAGCATGTCGAGGAACTGGTCCTCGGCCACCAGGCCGGTGCAGGAGAACGTGGCGAACAGGCCGCCCGGCTTGACCACGCCCAGCGCCAGCTTGTTCATGTCCAGGTACTTCTTCAGCGCAGTGATGACCTGGTCGCGGTCGCGGGTCATCTTCGCCGGGTCCAGGATCACCACGTCGTACTGCTCACCACGATTGGCCGCATCACGCAGCCACGGGAAGATGTCGGACTGGACGAACTTCGGGCGCACGTTGTTCAGGCGCGAATTGCCCTTGGCGATCTGGATGACGTCTTCATCGATGTCGATGCCGACCACTTCCGAGGCGCCTCGCGCCGCCGCGTACACCGCAAAACCGCCGGTGTTGCAGCACAGGTCCAGCACGCGCTTGCCTTCCACCTGCTGGCTCAGCCACTCGCGGTTCTCGCGCTGGTCGGCGAAGAAGCCGGTCTTGTGCGCACCGGCCGGGTCGGCGCGGAACTTGATGCCGTACTCGGTGATCACCGACGCTTCGGTGGTGGTATTGCCGTGGAAATCGAAGCTTTCCTGTTTCTGCACGTGCTCATCGGCGAAGCTGTGGAAGCGGCAACCCGGGAACTGCTCGCGCAGGGCGTCGTAGATCCACTCGCGGTGGCGGAACATGCCGGCGGCGAAGAATTCGACCACCACCAGGTCGCCGTAGCGATCCACCACCAGGCCGGACAGGCCGTCGCCTTCGCTGTGCACCACGCGCCAGGCGTCGGAGACCGCGTCGAGCTTGAGCACCTCACGGCGCAGCGACACCGCCTGGGCAATCTTGCGCGAGAACCAGCCGGCATCCACCGGCACGTTCTGGTCGGTCTCAAGGATGCGCACGGCAATGCGCGAATGCCCGTTGTAGAACCCGCGGCCAACGAACTCGCCATCAATGCCGACCACGTCGACGATGGAACCGGGCTTGGGCCGGACGGTCGGCTTCTCGACCAGTTTCTGGAAGATCCACGGGTGGCTGGAGCGCCACGCATTCTTGAGGCGGACAATTGGAAGGGGGGTATTCATCCACCCATTGTAAACCGGGCGCCGGGGTCAGATCCCCGAAGGGGCTCTGACCCCCGCCGGCGTGCCAACCAAGGTTGGCACCCACCAGGCCGGAACGGGCTCGGGAATGGGGTCAGAGCCCCTACGGGGATCCGACCCCTCGTCCCCCATTTGACGTCGGCCCAGCCAGACGGCAGAATCGGCGCCAGAAGGGGAGTAGCTCCCAGACGTTGTCGCCGTCATTTCGAGCCCGCAGGCTCCGGTGCAACGGCAGTTCCAGCCGACTGGAACTGCGAGCGAGACCTTCGCCGTACTGGCGAAGCTCTGTCCCTGGATCCCCCTCCCGATCCTCCGTTGCAGATCCTCGCCGTCCGGCCTGGCATTCATCTTTCCAACGGACATTCCCAATGCAGACGATCGGTAACGTGTGGTTGTGGGGCGGCTTCGCAGCGGTGGTGGTCATCGCCCTGCTGGTCGACCTCGTGTTGATGCGCCATGGTGGACCGCACAAGGTCACCTTCAAGGAAGCCCTGTGGTGGTCGATCGGCTGGGTCGCGCTGGCCCTGCTGTTCAACGCCGGCCTCTGGTACTACCTGAATGAGACCGCCGGCCAGGTGGTGGCCAACAAGGTCGGCCTCGAATTCCTGACCGGCTACCTGGTCGAGAAGGCGCTGGCGGTCGACAACATCTTTGTGTTCCTGATGATCATGAGCTACTTCGCAGTACCGGAGGAGCAGCGCCAGAAGGTGCTGATCATCGGCATCCTGGGTGCGATCGTGCTGCGTACGATCATGATCTTCGCCGGCAGCGTGCTGATCAGCCAGTTCCATTGGCTGCTCTACGTGTTCGGTGCCTTCCTGCTGTTCACCGGCTGGAAGATGTGGTTCGCCGCCGGCCAGGAACCGGATCTGGAAACCAACCCCGCCCTGCGCTGGATGCGCAAGCACCTGCGCCTGCTGCCGGACTACGCCGGCAACGCGCTGAGCGTGAAGCGCGATGGCGTGCGCTGGTTCACCCCGCTGTTCGCGGTGCTGATCCTGATCGCGGTCACCGACGTGATCTTCGCCGTGGACAGCATCCCGGCGATCTTCGCGATCACCACCGACCCGTTCATCGTGCTCACCTCCAACGTGTTCGCGGTGCTGGGCCTGCGTGCGATGTTCTTCCTGCTGGCCGGCATGGCCGACCGCTTCCACCTGCTGCCGTACGGCCTGGCGCTGGTGTTGGCCTTCATCGGCATCAAGATGATGATCATCGACCTGTTCAAGATCCCGACCCCGGTGTCGCTGGGCGTGGTCGCGGTGATCATCGCCGCCACCGTGGTGCTGAGCCTGAAGTACCCGCCGAAGGAAGGCTCGGGCCACGCCTGAGCCTGAGCGGTGGGAAGACGCGGCCGGCGGGATTGTCCCGCCGGCCGCACCCACTCTCCCGCAACAGTGGCCTTGGTTTCGCGCCAGCCACCGCCATTGCTGAGGTATGGACAACAACACGCCCCTGCCCGCCGGCGACGTGCCGGCCCCCCGCACTGACCGCTCGCGCATCCTGCGGGCGTTCAATGTCAGCCTGGCGGCCGTGCTGGTGCTGGTGGCCGTGTTCGCCCTGCAGGGCACGTTCGACTGGCGACCGTGGGCGGTTGCGCCGCTGGAAGCCAAGGGCCTGCTCGGCCTGATCGGCGGCCCGATGCTGCATGCCTCGGTCGAGCACATCGCCGCCAACAGCATCGCCATCCTGATCCTCGGCACCCTGGCCGGCAGTGTGTATCCCAAAGCCACCGTGCGCGCCCTGCCCCTGCTGTGGCTGGGTTCGGGCCTCGGCGCGTGGATGCTGGGCAATCCGGGCAGCGTGCACCTGGGTGCCAGTGGCGTGACCCATGGCCTGATGTTCCTGCTGGCCAGCCTCGGCCTGCTGCGCCGCGACCGTGCGGCAATCGCCACCGGCCTGATCGGCATGCTGTTCTATGGCGGCATGCTGATGACCGTATTGCCGCACGCCGATGGCGTGTCCTGGCAGTCGCACATGGGCGGCGCCTTCGCCGGCATCATCGCCGCGCTGCTGTTCCGCAACGCCGATCCGCTGCCGCCGCGCCAGCGCTACAGCTGGGAAGACGAAGAAGACGAGGCCGAGCCGCTGGCCGACGACGAGCTGGAGCCGCCGTCTCCGCAGCGCGTACCGGTGTTGTGGCAGCCGCGCGAGGGCCAGGACTACGTGGTGATCCCGTTCCGCCGCCCGGACGAGCCGCGCGGTTGAGGGGACGGTCGTGCCGGCCGCTGGCCGGCAACCTCATGAACCGGTAGTGGCCGACCTTGGTCAGCGCGGTTGTTGCGTGCCAACCAAGGTTGGCACCTACCAGAGCACACCGGCCCCCGGGTAGCGCCGGGCCATGCCCGGCGCGTTGATCGCTCAGTTCCCCGCTGTGCCCATCCCATCCACCGCCTGCCGGCCCAGCGCCGGATCATCGGTGAAGAAGGCATCGATGCCGGTCGCCAGGTAGGCGCGCATCTCGGCGATCGAGCCTTCGACGTTGCGCGCGTTGTCGGCGCCCTTGCGCAGGTTGCTGGGCTGGAAATGGTTTTCGGGGCGGAAGGTGTACGGAATCACCATCAGGCCGGCCGCGTGCGCATCTCGTACCAGCGAGGTCGGCGTGCCCAGCGCGCCCTTGGCATCCAGCGGAATGATCGAGCGCAGCTCGGGGCCGATGCCATCGGCGTAGGCGGCGATGTCCTTCAGCCCGGCCGGGGTCATCATCTGCGCATAGGTCAGCGTGCCGCCGGCCTTGGCGATGTCGGCCGGCTGGGTATCGCCCTTCCACAGCAGCTGCAGCAGGCGGATGTTGCTGCCCCGGCCGATCTTGCCATGCAGGTAGCGCAGGTTGGCAGTCTCGAATGACTGGATCGTGACCGGGCCGACATTGGTGTACGCGTTGCCACGCAGCGCGGCCAGCAGCTTGTCTTCCATCGGCAGGCCGATGGACTGGAAATAGGTCGGGTGCTTGATCTCCGGCACGAGGCCGATGCCACGGTTGGCGCGCCCGGCCTGCTGCACCAGGAAGGCCAGGATCTCGTCCAGGCTGGCGATGCGGAACTGGCCGTCGTAGGCGGTGCTGCGCAGCTCCGGCAGGCGCTCACGGGCGTACAGGGTCTTCAGCTCGGCCAGGGTGAAGTCCTCGGTGAACCAGCCCTCGACCTGCTGCCCATCGATCACCTTGCGGGTACGGCGGTTGGCGAACTCCGGATGCGAGGCGACGTCGGTGGTGCCGCCGATCTCGTTCTCGTGGCGGGCCACCATCACCCCGTCCCGGGTCATCACCAGGTCCGGTTCGATGTAGTCGGCGCCATCGGCGATGGCCTGCGCATACGAGGCCAGGGTGTGCTCGGGCAGCAGTGCGCTTGCCCCGCGATGGCCGTAGACCGACACCTTGGGCACGGCCGGGGTGGAGGATTCAGCACTCATGGCCACCGATGGTGCCACGGCCAGCGACAACAGCAACGCACAACCCCACGACTTCACTGCGACTTCCCCAAGCGGTATGTGATGGGCGTCAGTATGCGGCGGCAATGTGACAGGTGGGGGAAGCCAGTCCCTGTAGAGCCGAGCCCATGCTCGGCTGACGGGTAGAACAGCCGAGCATGGGCTCGGCTCTACAGTTACTTGCCGATGCAGAAACTGGAGAAGATCCTCCCCAGCAGATCATCGGCACTCATCTGCCCGGTGATCTCACCCAGCGCATCGTGGGCCAGCCGCAGTTCCTCGGCGGCCAGCTCCAGGTGCTCGTGCGCCAGCTCGCCATCGGCGCGCTGCGCATGTTCCTGCGCGCGTTCAATCGCATCCACGTGGCGCGTGCGCGCGGAGAACTCGCCGTCCACCTGCTCACCGGCACCGGCCGAAGCAATCGAACGCAGGCGCGCATGCAGGTCGTCGAGCCCGGCGCCGGTGGCGGCCGAAACGAACACCCGATCCGGATCAGCCAGCGACGGCAACGCCGCCAGCAGATCCGACTTGTTGTGGATATAGACCTTGTGCGGTACCGCCGCCACGGCCTCGCCCAGCGCCGCTTCACCGGCCGCCGGATCGCGCGCATCCAGCACGATCAGCGCCAGGTCGGTGCGCTCGATTTCCACGTGGGCGCGGCGCATGCCTTCGCGTTCGATGGCGTCGCCGCCGTCGCGCAGGCCGGCGGTGTCGACCAGGGTCAGCTCCAGGCCATCCAGGCGGATGGTTTCGCGCAGGGTGTCGCGGGTGGTGCCGGCGATGTCGGTGACGATGGCGCGTTCGCTGCCGGCCAGCGCGTTGAGCAATGAACTCTTGCCCGCATTCGGCGGACCGATCAGCACCGCGTGCAGGCCATCGCGCAGGCGACGGCCGCGTTCGGCATCGCGGCGCAGAATGGCCAGATCGCTGCGCGCCTGTTCCAGCCCACGCCGCACCTGCGCGCCACCGAGGGTATCCAGCGGTTCGTCGGCGAAGTCGATGGCCGCTTCCACGTGGATGCGCAGCAGCACCAGCTGCTCGACCACCGCATCGATGCGGCGCGAGAACACGCCATCCAGTGAACGACGCGCCGCGCGTGCGGCACGGTTGTCGCCCGCGGCGATCAGGTCGGCGATGGCCTCGGCCTGGGCCAGGTCCAGCTTGCCGTTGAGGAACGCCCGTTCGCTGAACTCACCCGGCCGCGCCTGGCGCGCACCGAGCGCGATGCAGCGCGCGACCAGCTGCTGCAGCAGCACCGGGCTGCCATGGCCCTGCAGTTCCACCACCTCTTCGCCGGTGAAACTGTTCGGTGCCGGGAACCACAGCACGATGCCATCGTCGATGACCTCGCCGTCGGCATCACGCAGGCGCGCGTAGTGCGCGTGGCGCGGGCGCAGTGCAGGCGCCCCCAGCGCATTGGCAATCGCCGCAGCGCGCGGACCGGACAGGCGCAACAGGCCGACACCGCCGGCGCCGGGGGCGCTGGCGATGGCCACGATGGTGTCGGTGCGGATCGCGTCGTTCATGGCTCAGAGCTTCTCCAGCTGCGCGCGCGCCTGGGCCGCGCCACTGCCCTGCGGCTGCAGCGCCAGGTAGGTGGTGTAGGCCTGCTTCGCCTTGGCCTTGTCGCCGGCGTTGAAGTAGGCATCGCCCAGGTTCAGATGGGCCACCGCGCGCGACGGGTCGATCTTCAGCGTGTTCTCCAGCCAGCGCGCGGCTTCTGCATAGCGCTGCTGGCGGTAGTAGACGAAGCCGAGGTTGTTGGCGGCCTGGGCGAAATCAGGACGCAGCTTCAGCGCTTCGGCGAACTGCGCGGCTGCCTCGTCGTACTGCTTCTCGCGGTACAGCTGCAGGCCGCGGTCGTTGGCCTGCTGCGCGCGCTGGCGGTCTGACGCCGGGCCAGCGGTGGGCACCACCAGCTTGGCCTTGCCACCCTGCAGGTCGGCCACCGTCACCGGCGCCTGGCTGCCCTTGGCCTCGCTGGCCGCATCCACCTTGTTGTTCAGCGCGATCGCATCGGCGGTCAGCTGGCGCGTATCGGCGTTGAGGAATTCCTGGCTGCCCGGCACCTGGAACACGAACTCGCCGCCCTGCGAACCGGGCAGGCTGCCGAAGGCCGGGGTCTGGTGCGAGACCGCCGATACGGCCGGCGCCACGTAGGCGGCCAGCTCGGTACCGGTGATCAGGCCGTCGCCGTTGAGGTCGCCCTTGCCGGCCAGCGCCTGCAACAGCACCCAGGTGAACACTGAGTGGCCGTTGGGGCCAGCATCGGCCACCTGCTGGTCGGCACCACCGGCGGTCAGCATCTGCCGCGCGCTGCGACGCGCGTTCTCGCGCAGGAACGACGACGACGACGGGCCACCGCGGGTCAGGCCCAGGCCGCTGTAGCAGGCATCCATCACGAACATCACATGCTTGGCCTGCATGCTCTCGGCAATGTTCTGGATGTCGGTCATCGCGATGGCGTCGGTGGCGAATTCCTTCGGGTCCGAATCGACCGGAATGATGTAGCCCAGGTCGCGCCCGGAAGCGAGCTGGCGGGTCGCGCCATGGCCGGCGAAGAACACGAACACGCGGTCGTTCTTGCCGGTGCGGTCATCGGCCAGGCGATCGTGGAAGGCCGCGAGGATGTTGTTGCGGGTCGCCTGCTCGTTCTTCAGCACGATCACCTGCGAGGACGGGAAGCCGAACTGCCCGGTCAGGGTATCGGCCACCGCCTGCGCGTCGTGGCTGGCGTACTCCAGCTTCGGCCACTTGGCATAGTTGTCGATGCCGACCACGATCGCCCAGGACTTCTCGTAGCCGGTGGTGACCGTGGCGGCACCGGCATCACCCTTGCGCGCACGGGCGACAGTGAAGTCACGGCCGTTCCAGCCGGCGAACTGGTAACCATCGGCGATCAGCCGGTCGAGGATCTGCGGCAGCGCCTTCACCGCACGATCGTGGATGTCGTGGAACAGGATGATGCCGCGCTGTTCCTTGTTCACCTGGTCTAGCACGCGCTGCACGATCGATTCCGGTACCGGGTCGGCCCAGTCCATCGAGTCGATGTTCCACATGATCGACTTCAGCCCGGCCTCGTTGAGCAGCTGCAGGCCTTCGGCATTGCGCGCGCCATACGGGAAACGGAACAGCGGCGCGCGCTTGCTGTCGACATCCTTCAGCAGCGTGTCGGTGTCGAGCACCTGCTGGCGCAGCGCGTCACCGGTGGTGCGCGACAGCTGGGCGTGGGTCAGGCTGTGGTTGCCGACCGCATAGCCCTCTTCCATCAGGTTGCGGCTGATCTTCGCCATCGGGCCGAGGCTGACCTTGCCATCGGCCTCGACCTTGCCCAGGTTGCGGCCCACTTCAAAGAACACGCCCGGCACGTCGTAGCGCTTGAGGATGGCCACCACTTCATCGGTATAGGCCTTGTGCGGGCCATCGTCGAAGGTCAGCACCACGGTCCTGGCCGGCAGGTCGCGGCCGAAGATCTCGCGGTCGCTGTCCTTCATCGACATCGGGTAGGGCTCGATCACGCCGTAGTCGCGCAGGATCGCTTCGCGGCTGTAGTCCTTGTGCAGGTGGGCGATGTAGTCGTCCCACTTCTCACGCTTCAGCCCGATGGCACGGGTGCGCTCGAAGCGGCTGAAGATGCGGGTCAGTTCCTGGTTGTAGTTTCGCTCGATCTCGTCGAGTGCCTCCAGGTCCTCGCCGATGCGCTGGTGCAGCTTGACCGCCGGCAGCGACGAATCAGTGCCGACCCGCTCATGCAGATCACGCAGCACTTCGCGGAAGGCCAGGCGGTCGGCGTCGAACAGTTCCGGCGCCGACTCGATGTAGTCCAGCACGGTGCCGAGGGTGGCGAAGCGCTGCGGGCTGGAGCCGCGCAGCAGGGTGTCGAACTGCGCGGCGATCGCCGTGCGCTGTTCCAGGCCATCGTGGAACAGCTGCTGGCCCACACGCGTGGAGGTGCCGCGGTCGGCGGCCGATTGCTGTTCCTCGTCTGCCAGCAGCACGATGATCCGGCGGTAGCCGTCGAGCTGCTTCTGCAGCGCCGCCAGCAACGGCGCGGCGGCCGGATCGGCGGCGGCCGCGGCCTGCGCGCTTGGCTGGGTGACGGTGGTCGCCGGCGCCTTCGCGTCCTTGTCGCCGCAGCCGGCAACAACCAGGGTCAACAACAGCGAGGGCAGGAACAGGCGGAACGACGACGCACGCGGCATGGCGAACTCGAAGGTGGGAGGAACGGTGTGCCGGCGATTCTACCGCCGCATGCGAAAAGCCCGCCTTGCGGCGGGCTTTTGCTGGGGTCAGCCGGCCAGCGGCCGGCTCTACCGATTACTTCTTCTTGACCGGGGCCGGAGCGGTGGTGGCCGCAACCGGCTCGCCGCCATGGCGCTTGGTCATCCACCACTGCTGCAGCAGGCCCAGGCCGCCGTTGACCACCCAGTACAGGACCAGGCCGGACGGCATGAAGGCCATCATGACGCCGAACACCAGCGGCATGAACTGCATCATCTTCTGCTGCATCGGGTCCATGCCCGGTGCCGGGGTCAGCTTCTGGGTGAACCACATCACTGCCACGTTGATGACCGGCAGGATGAAGTACGGATCGCGTGCGGTCAGGTCCTGGATCCAGCCGAACCAGGGCGCCTGGCGCAGTTCGACCGATTCCACCAGCACCCAGTACAGGGCGAAGAAGATCGGCATCTGGATGAGGATCGGCAGGCAGCCGCCCATCGGATTGATCTTTTCCTTCTTGTACAGCTCCATCATCGCGGTCTGGAACTTCTGGCGGTCATCGCCATAGCGTTCCTTCAGCTGCGCGATGCGCGGCTGGAAGCGGCGCATCTTGGCACCGCTCTTGTACTGGGTCGCCGACAGCGGGTACAGCACCAGCTTCAGCAGCACCACCAGGCCGACGATCGCCCAGCCCCAGTTGCCGACCAGCTTGTGCACCTGGTTCAGCACCCAGAACAGGCCCTGGCCGATCACCGCCATCATCGAGAAGCGGCTGTAGTCGACCACGCGGTCCAGGCCCGGCACGTCTTCCTTGGCGATCAGGTTGACCAGCTTCGGGCCGACCCACAGGCGGGCCTCGGTGCTGGTGGACTGGCCCGGGGCCACGGTGAAGGCCGGGCCACGCGCTTCAATCAGGTCACGACCGGCCACCTGCGACAGCACGTAGTGCGCGGTCTGGTCCTTCTGCGGGATCCAGGCGGTGAAGAAGTGGTGCTGCAGCATCGCCAGCCAGCCGCCGGTGATGTTCTGGTTCAGTGCGCCGTCGTCCAGGTAATCCTTGAACGCACGACGCTGGTACTTCTTGTCGTTGTCGTACCAGGTGGCGCCGTTGAAGCTGAACGAATCCGGGTTGGTCATGCTCCGCGACAGGATGGTCGGGGTGCGGTCCAGGGTGCGGTAGACGTAGCCGTTCCACGGTGCGGCGCCGGCATTGCTGACTTCGTCCTTGAAGCGCACGGCGTACTCGTTGCGCGAGACGGTCAGGGTGCGCTTGATGGTCACGCCGTTGTCGGCGGTCCACACGAACGGGATCTGCAGTTCGTTCTGGCCCTTGGCCAGCACGAAGTCCTTGGTATCACCGACCAGCTTGAAGCCGTCAGCGCCGGGAACCGGGGTGTTCTTGTCTTCGCTGGCCCAGCCACTGATCGCGCTGTACGGATGCGCGGGGTCTTCGGTCAGCAGGCGAACCGGCGGGCTGCCTTCGTCCTTGGTCTGCGGGAACTGCAGCAGCTCGGCATCGAGCACACGGCCGCCGTCCAGTACCAGGCGCAGCACGTCGGTGGTGACGGTCACGCGCTGGCTGGCCGGGGTGGCGCTGGCCTGGGCCTGCACAGCGGCCTGGCCCGGCGCACCCGGGACCTGCGCGCTGGGGATGCTGCCCGGGGTCGCGCCCGGAACACTCTGTGCAGCAGCCGGGGCCGACGTGGTCGTCGGTGCCGGGGTCGGAGCAGCCTTTTCACGGCTCCACTCCATCCACAGCAGCACGGCCACCATCAGCCAGGCAAAAATGAGGAATACGCGGGTCTGGTTCATCAGCGGACAGGCTCGGCGGGGCCGGGACGCGATGCCGGCTCGGTCAAAGAAGGAGTTGCGATGCCATCAGGCGGCGGCATTGTGCCGTCCACGCCCGGCGCGGGCAATGCACGCAGGCGACGCAGCAGGCGCAGGAAGGCCTGGCGGATCTCGTCGTTGCTGGCGGAACGCGCAGCACTACGCGCCACGACGACGAAGTCGCCTGGCTGGATTTCGGTACGTGTCTGACGCAGGATGTCGCGCAGGACGCGCTTGATCCGGTTACGCCCCACGGCGTTCGGATCAACCTTGCGGGAAACCGCCAGACCCAGCCTGGCCGGCCGGTCAGCCGGCAGCCAGTGCAGGGTCATCAGCGGATCGGACACACGGCGGGCGCCGTTGAAGACCGTTGAATATTCGGCACGCGTGCGAACCCGCGCAGAGCGAGGGAATCGCTTGCGCGGGTCTGCAGTATTCACTGTCGAAGGGATTGCGTCTGCCGCGGGGTGCGGCATGGCAATCAGGCGCTCAGGACTTTGCGGCCCTTGGCGCGGCGACGCGACAGGATCTTGCGGCCGTCAGCGGTCTTCATACGGGCACGGAAGCCGTGGTCGCGCTTACGCTTGAGGTTGCTGGGCTGGTAGGTGCGCTTCGTGGCCATTGGGGGCCTCTCGTATGAATGGGACGGAAAGAACCGGAAATTCTAGAGAGGTACCCTACCCCGCGTCAACCCCTGGCAGCTACGCGAATTCACCGGGCTGTGCAATAGCTGTGGATGTTTTTGTGAATAAGTAGGGGACAAGCATTCCGAAGGCGGGCGCTCGGTGGTAGTCTGAGCCATCCATTTCCCCCCTTTCCGGCCTGTGTTTGGGCGCCTTGTCGCGTCCATGCCCCGGCCACCGGACGATTATTGCTGATGGATGCCTGGTCCCGTAGTCTCGAGCGCCTCGAAGCGGAGTTCCCGCCGGAAGACGTTCATACCTGGTTGAAGCCGCTGCAGGCCGATCTGCGCGTGGACAGCCTGGTGCTGTATGCACCGAATGCCTTCATCGTCGACCAGGTCCGCGAGCTGTACCTGGCCCGGATCCGCGAGCTGCTGGCGCATTTCGCCGGTTTCAGCGACGTTTTTCTTGAAATCGGCTCGCGCCCGCGCCCTGTGGAGGCGCAGAACGCGCCGGTTTCCACGCCGTCGGCGCATGTGTCCAGCGAACCGCAGGTGCCCTTCGCCGGCAATCTGGACAGCCACTACACGTTCGCCAACTTCGTCGAAGGCCGCAGCAACCAGCTGGGCCTGGCCGCCGCCTTCCAGGCAGCGCAGAAGCCGGGCGACCGGGCGCACAACCCGCTGCTGCTGTACGGAGGCACGGGCCTGGGCAAGACCCACCTGATGTTCGCCGCCGGCAACGCCATGCGCCAGGCCAATCCAGGTGCAAAGGTGTTGTACCTGCGTTCGGAACAGTTCTTCAGCGCGATGATCCGGGCCCTGCAGGAAAAGACCATGGATCAGTTCAAGCGCCAGTTCCAGCAGGTGGATGCGCTGCTGATCGATGACATCCAGTTCTTCGCCGGCAAGGACCGCACCCAGGAAGAGTTCTTCCACACCTTCAACGCGTTGTTCGATGGCAAGCAGCAGATCATCCTGACCTGCGACCGCTATCCGCGCGAAGTCGAGGGCCTGGAAGCGCGCCTGAAGTCGCGGCTTGCCTGGGGCCTGTCGGTCGCGATCGAACCGCCGGACTTCGAGACCCGCGCCGCGATCGTGCTGGCCAAGGCGCGCGAACGCGGTGCCGAGATTCCCGATGATGTTGCGTTCCTGATCGCCAAGAAGATGCGCTCCAACGTGCGCGACCTCGAGGGCGCGCTGAATACCCTGACCGCCCGCGCCAACTTCACCGGCCGCGCGATCACCACCGAATTCGCCCAGGAAACCCTGCGTGACCTGCTGCGCGCCCAGCAGCAGGCGATCAGCATTCCCAACATCCAGAAAACCGTTGCCGACTACTACGGCCTGCAGATCAAGGATCTGCTGTCGAAGCGTCGGACCCGCTCGCTGGCCCGTCCCCGCCAGGTCGCCATGGCCCTGACCAAGGAACTGACCGAGCACAGCCTGCCCGAGATCGGCGACGCCTTTGCCGGTCGCGATCACACCACGGTGCTGCATGCCTGCCGCCAGATCCGGACCCTGATGGAGACCGACGGCAAGCTCCGTGAGGACTGGGACAAGCTGATCCGGAAGCTGAGCGAATGATGCACGGATGCCGATGAGGCGTCATCGCACAAAACGGTGCAGAATCCGGTAGCAAGCGCGGGACACGTTGTGGATAAAAATGCCGTTTGAAATCGCGCCAGATTTATCCACAGCTTTCCCCACCCCCTGGGGGTCGGTAATGCAGAGGGTTTCGAGGTCTGAAATACCTTTAATTACAAAGACTTAGCATTGTTTTCCAGCGATTCTGTCTCTACCAGCACCACCAAGCTTTTGATTTATTCCACATTTTTTAAAGCATAGGGGCACGGAACCACATGCGTTTCACACTGCAGCGCGAAGCCTTTCTCAAGCCGTTGGCACAGGTCGTCAACGTGGTCGAACGCCGCCAGACCCTTCCGGTTCTGGCCAATTTCCTGGTCCAGGTGCAGAACGGCCAGCTGTCGCTGACCGGTACCGACCTGGAAGTGGAGATGGTGTCGCGGATCGCGGTTGAAGATGCCCAGGACGGCGAAACCACCATTCCCGCCCGCAAGCTGTTCGAGATCATCCGCGCCCTGCCCGACGGCAGCCGGATCACCGTCTCGCAGACCGGAGACAAGATCACCGTGCAGGCCGGTCGCAGCCGTTTCACCCTGGCCACGCTGCCTTCGAACGACTTCCCGTCGGTGGATGAAGTGGAAGCCACCGAGCGCGTAGCCATCGGTGAGGCGACCCTGAAGGAGCTGATCGAGCGCACCGCGTTCGCGATGGCCCAGCAGGACGTGCGCTACTACCTCAACGGCCTGCTGTTCGACCTGCGCGGCGATGCCCTGCGTACCGTTGCCACCGACGGCCACCGCCTGGCGCTGTGTGAAACCGATCTGGCCAAGCCCAGCGGGTCCAAGCGCCAGATCATCGTGCCGCGCAAGGGTGTGACCGAACTGCAGCGACTGCTGGAAAGCGGCGATCGCGAGATCGAGCTGGAAGTCGGCCGCAGCCACGTGCGCGTCAAGCGCGACGATGTCACCTTTACCTCGAAGCTGATCGACGGCCGCTTCCCGGACTACGAAGCGGTGATTCCGATCGGTGCCGATCGTGAAGTGAAGGTTGATCGCGAAGCGCTGCGAGCCTCGCTTCAGCGCGCCGCGATCCTGTCCAACGAGAAGTACCGCGGCATCCGCGTGGAAGTCTCGCCGGGCAACCTGAAGATCAGCGCGCACAACCCGGAACAGGAAGAAGCCCAGGAAGAGATCGAAGCCGATACCACGGTCAGCGATCTGGCCATTGGCTTCAACGTGAACTACCTGCTGGATGCTCTCTCCGCCCTGCGCGATGAGGAAGTCATCATCCAGCTGCGCGATTCCAACTCCTCGGCGCTTGTACGTGAGTCCAGCAGCGAGAAGTCGCGCCACGTGGTGATGCCGCTGCGTCTCTGACAGCTGCTGTTCCACGTGGAACCGAACGACGCCCGGGATCTTCCCGGGCGTTTTTTTTGCAGGTTCCACGTGGAGCATCGAGAAGACGCAGTTCTCCGGACGACGTCACTTCCGTCGATAGGCTCGGTTGAAATCCGTTGCCTTTCCGGGATGTTCGTCTCGATCGTTGAAAACAGGATCGCTGGATCGTAGCAATGACGAGTCGCGATTGATCGAAAGTCCAGGTGCAGGAACCGATACTCGTCGCCTGTCCCCAGATCTGGCCAGACAGGGACCGATGATCCTGCATCGCGGCGCGATGGACTTCCCTCTGCAAACGCCGCTGTCCACAGGGAAGATTCGATGCAGATTGGGGCAAGCCTAGCTTCTAAATCTGGGTATAAATCTAAAGCATGGTGGTGATGGTAGAGCCAGATCTCGTGGAAAAACACCTTATCTGACTGATTTAAAAGAAATTTATGCACCTGAAACCCCCTGTATATCGGCCTCCCAGCCTGGGGGGGAACCTGTGGATAGTTTTGAAGGCATGGCAAAAGGGCTTTTTTATCCACAGATTGCCCATACCTTGTGTATAAGTCATACAGGGCAGCTGTGGACAGCGTGGAACGATCGGTCTGAATTCTTTGAAATCTGTGGAACCGCCCAGGGCATGGGACCGTAGATTTCAAGGAATCTGCAGGTTCATCCGCTGGTACTCGCCGGCGACGAGGCAAGCGCTGTCCACGGCATCGCCTGAAATCGGCGAAATCCAAGGCTCACACCCCCGCTACCCTTCGCAGAATCGAAGGATTTCCGGGCTTGCCGAGACCCGCATCTGCTGGGATGAGGAAACAGCGCCACGTGGAACCAGCGGTCAGGGCGCAGGCAGACCTGCGGTAACTGCTCCATAGCTGGCCGGATAGCTGGCCGGGCACGTCCGGCTTGACCGATGCAGTAAGCTGATGAATTCCCTGCCCCTCTGCCGCCCCGTGCGGATGGTCTTTCGCGCCCCATGCTTATCCGCCGCCTCGCCCTGCACCAACTGCGTCGCTTCAATGCGGTGGAGCTGTCGCCCCAGCCGGGATTGAACCTGCTGACCGGCGACAACGGTGCCGGCAAGACCAGCGTGCTCGAGGCCCTGCACCTGATGGCCTATGGGCGCAGCTTCCGTGGTCGTGTCCGCGATGGATTGGTGCGCCAGGGCCAGGAAGCGCTGGAAATCTTCGTGGAATGGGACGAACAACGTGCCAATCACCCGCCGCACCGCCGAAAGGCCGGCCTGCGGCACAGTGGCCAGGATTGGAAGGGGCGCCTGGACGGCGAAGACGTGGCCCAGCTCGGCAATCTGTGCGCAGCGCTTGCGGTAGTCACATTCGAGCCAGGCAGCCATGCGTTGGTCAGCGGTGGTGGTGAACCTCGCCGCCGATTCCTCGATTGGGGCTTGTTCCACGTGGAACCTGATTTCCTGTCCCTGTGGCGCCGGTATTCGCGGGCACTGAAACAGCGCAATGCCCTGCTCAAGCAAGGTGGCCCGTCGCGGATGCTGGATACCTGGGATCACGAACTGGCTGAAGCCGGCGAACCGTTGACCAGCCGTCGGCAGCACTACCTGGAGCGTCTGCAGCAGCGCACCGTGGCGCTGGCTTCCAGCCTGGCCCCGCAGCTCGGCATCCAGGCGCTGGAACTCAGCCCGGGCTGGCGTCGGCACGAGCTCCCTCTGGCCGATGCGCTGCTTCTGGCCCGGGAACGTGACCGCCAGGCCGGATACACCTCGGTCGGTCCGCACCGGGCAGACTGGAGCGTGGATTTCCACAGCATTCCGGGTCGCGATGCGCTGTCCCGCGGCCAGGCCAAGCTGACGGCATTGGCCTGCCTGCTGGCGCAGGCCGAGGACTACGCGGAACAGCGCGGCGAATGGCCGGTGATCGCATTGGACGATCTGGGCTCGGAGCTGGATCGCACCCACCAGACGCGGGTTCTGCAGCGCCTGCTCGGTGGGCCGGCGCAGATCTTCATCACCGCCACCGAAACGCCGGCGGCGCTGCAGGAACTGACCCACATCGCCCGGTTCCACGTGGAACATGCACAGATCGTGGCTGTGCCATAGTGGGCACACCAGGGCCGCTCGACCCCGGCTGGTATAATTCGGGTTGAAATCCTTTCATTCTCGGCGCATCGCTCCAAGCGGTGGCCGACCTGCGGAGCCTACGGCAAGCGCAATGAGCGACGAACAGAACACCCCGGCAAACAACGGCAATTACGACGCCAACAGCATCACCGCCCTGGAAGGCCTGGAGGCTGTCCGCAAGCGACCCGGCATGTACATCGGCGACGTGCATGACGGCACCGGTCTGCACCACATGGTGTTCGAGGTTGTCGACAACTCGATCGACGAAGCCCTGGCTGGCCACGCCGATCACGTTGCAGTGACGATCCATGCTGACGGCTCGGTCTCGGTGTCCGACAACGGTCGCGGCATTCCGACCGGCAAGCACGAGCAGATGAGCGCCAAGCTCGGTCGCGAAGTGTCGGCCGCCGAAGTGGTGATGACCGTCCTGCACGCAGGCGGCAAGTTCGACGACAACAGCTACAAGGTGTCCGGCGGCCTGCACGGCGTCGGCGTCAGCGTGGTCAACGCGCTGTCGCAGAAGCTGCTGGTGGACGTGTTCCAGAACGGCTTCCACTACCAGCAGGAATTCAGCAACGGCGCCGCCGTGACCGCGCTGGCCAAGCTGGAAACCACCACCAAGCGCGGCACCACCGTGCGCTTCTGGCCGTCGACGGTCGCCTTCCACGACAACGTGGAATTCCACTACGACATCCTGGCTCGCCGCCTGCGCGAGCTGTCGTTCCTGAACTCCGGCGTCAAGATCGTCCTTGCCGACGAACGTGGCGATGGCCGTCGTGATGACTTCCACTACGAAGGCGGCATCCGCAGCTTCGTGGAGCATCTGGCCCAGCTGAAGACCCCGCTGCACCCGAACGTCATCTCGGTCACCGGCGAGCACAACGGCATCGTCGTGGATGTGGCGTTGCAGTGGACCGACTCCTACCAGGAGACGATGTACTGCTTCACCAACAACATTCCGCAGAAGGACGGCGGCACCCACCTTGCCGGCTTCCGCGGTGCGCTGACCCGTGTGCTCAACAACTACATCGAGCAGAACGGCATCGCCAAGCAGGCCAAGATCAACCTGACCGGCGATGACATGCGCGAAGGCATGATCGCGGTGCTGTCGGTGAAGGTGCCGGACCCGAGCTTCTCCAGCCAGACCAAGGAAAAGCTGGTCAGCTCCGACGTGCGCCCGGCGGTGGAAAACGCCTTCGGCGCGCGCCTGGAAGAGTTCCTGCAGGAAAACCCGAACGAAGCCAAGGCGATCGCCGGCAAGATCGTCGACGCTGCGCGTGCACGCGAAGCGGCGCGCAAGGCCCGCGACCTGACGCGCCGCAAGGGCGCGCTGGATATCGCCGGCCTGCCGGGCAAGCTGGCCGACTGCCAGGAAAAGGACCCGGCGCTGTCCGAACTGTTCATCGTCGAGGGTGACTCGGCAGGTGGCTCGGCCAAGCAGGGCCGCAACCGCAAGAACCAGGCGGTGCTGCCGCTGCGCGGCAAGATCCTCAACGTGGAACGCGCACGCTTCGACCGCATGCTGTCCTCCGACCAGGTGGGTACGCTGATCACGGCCTTGGGCACCGGCATCGGCCGTGACGAGTACAACCCGGACAAGCTGCGGTACCACAAGATCATCATCATGACCGACGCCGACGTCGACGGCGCCCATATCCGCACCCTGCTGCTGACCTTCTTCTACCGTCAGATGCCGGAGCTGATCGAGCGCGGTTACGTCTACATCGGCCTGCCGCCGCTGTACAAGATCAAGCAGGGCAAGCAGGAGCTGTACCTGAAGGACGACCCGGCGCTGGACAGTTACCTGGCCAGCAGTGCGGTGGAAAACGCCGCGCTGGTGCCGGCCACCGGCGAACCGGGCATCGAAGGCCTGGCGCTGGAAAAGCTGCTGCTGGCCTATGCCGCCGCGCTCGATTCCATCGAACGCAATGCCCACCGCTATGACCGCAACCTGCTCGAAGCGCTGGTCGATTTCGTGCCGATGGACATGGACAGCCTGCGCAATGCGGGCGAAGGCGAAGGCCTGGATGCGCTGGCCAAGCGCCTCAACCAGGGCAGCCTGGGCAGCCCGCGTTTCAGCCTGGAACTGCAGGAGGCCAACGAGGAGCGCCCCGCCGCCGTGCTGGTGACCCGTCGCCACATGGGCGAGGAGCACATCCAGGTGCTGCCGCTGTCGGCGTTCGAAAGTGGCGAACTGCGTGCGATCCACCAGGCCTCCAAGCTGCTGCACGGGCTGGTGCGCGAAGGTGCAACGATTTCCCGCGGCGCCAAGTCGATCGAAGTCGACAGCTTCGCGAAGGCGCAGAACTGGCTGCTCGAGGAGGCCAAGCGCGGCCGCCAGATCCAGCGATTCAAGGGTCTGGGTGAAATGAATCCGGAGCAGTTGTGGGATACCACGGTGAACCCGGAGACCCGTCGCCTGCTGCAGGTGCGCATCGAGGATGCGGTCGCTGCCGACCAGATCTTCAGCACCCTGATGGGCGATGTGGTCGAACCGCGTCGTGACTTCATCGAAGACAATGCGCTGAAGGTCGCCAACCTGGATATCTGACACAATCGGGACCTGGCCGGTGCGCGGGGAGCTGCACCGGCCTTCGTCCCTTGAACGCAGGTACCTGATGTCCGCATCCGCCCCGGTCTCCGCCGCTCCGCCTCCGGTTCCGCCGCCGTCTACCCCGCCGCGCGCCGTGGCACCGTTGGCAGGTTTCTTCATCGACCTGGGCATCGCCGCCGTCACCCTGGTCGGCCTGAGCATGGTCACCGGACTGTTCTGGGGCTTCTACCGTGCGATCGTGGTCAGCCGCGCCAACGTCGCGGCCAATGGCGGTGCACTCACACCTGACAGCGCCGGCGCGGCAGTGGGCCAGCCCGGGGCCCTGGCCCAGATCCTGATGGCCCTGATCGCCACCGGTGGTGCCGCGCTGCTGCTGTACTTCTGGCGGCGCCCGGCGAACGCCGGCGAACGCCTGGCCTCGCGACAGGCGCTGCAGCGTCCTTCCACCTGGGGCTGGACCCTGCTGGTGGCCACGCTGATCGTGGTTGGCAGCAACGGCGTCGCCTTCCTTTCCAAGCAGTTCGGCATCGAGCCGGTGCCGACCAACGTGGAACTGATGCAGAGCGCGATCGCGCGCTTCCCGTTGTTCCTGGTGCTGTTTGCGGTCGTCCTCGCCCCCGCCTACGAAGAGCTGCTGTTCCGTCGTGTCCTGTTCGGGCGCCTGTGGCAGGCCGGCCGCCCCTGGCTGGGCCTCATCCTCAGCAGCCTGGCGTTCGCCCTGGTCCATGAAGTGCCCGGTGTCAGCAAGAACTCGCTGCTGGGCATGGCGCAGCTGTGGCTGGTCTACGGCGGCATGGGTGCCGCCTTCTGCTGGCTGTACCGCCGCACCGGCACCCTGTGGGCGGCGATCACGGCGCATGCGCTGAACAACGCGGTGGCGCTCGCCGCAATGGTGTTCCTGGGGTCAACGTAACGCCGTGCCCGCTTGACGAAAGATTAAGCAGGTACGCTACACACTGCGCACATGAACACGGGGGCGGACCCATGAAACAACTGCTGCTGGCTCTAGTCATCACCACCGTGGTCAGTGCCTGTGCGACCACCACCTCGCCAACCGGAAGACGGCAGATGGTGGGCGGCGTATCGCAGGCACAGCTTGACCAGCTCGGCGCGCAGGCGTTTGCCGAGACCAAGCAGAAAGAGAAGATCAGCACCGATGGCCGCCAGAACGGCTACGTGCAGTGCGTGGTCAACGCGTTGGTCGCGCAGTTGCCGCCTCAGTACCGTGGCGTACGGTGGGAGACCGCCGTGTTCGTCGACAAGGAACCGAACGCCTTTGCCCTGCCCGGCGGAAAAGTGGGCGTGAACACCGGCATTTTCACCGTCGCCAAGAACCAGGACCAGTTGGCTGCCGTGATCGGCCATGAGATCGGCCATGTCATCGCGCGTCACCACGAAGAACGCATCACCCGGCAGATGGGCGCGCAGACCGGCCTGGCCGTGCTGGGCGCGCTGGCCGGTGCCGCCTATGGCGATGGCGCCGCCAGCACGGTCAACCAACTGGGTGGGATGGGCGCGCAGGCGGCCTTCCTGCTGCCGGGTTCGCGCACGCAGGAAAGCGAGGCAGACGTGATTGGCCAGCGGCTGATGGCGCAGGCTGGATTCAACCCGGCCCAGGCCGTGGACCTGTGGCAGAACATGATGGCCGCCAGCGGCGGTCGCAGCCCGCAATGGCTGTCCACCCACCCCGATCCGGCCAACCGGATCCAGGAGCTGCGACGTGATGCACCGGGCCTGACGCCGGTCTACCAGCAGGCGCAGGCGGCCGGGCTGCGGCCAAAGTGCGGATGAGTGCGCAGTTCTATGCTGTATTGCAGCACATAAAACGATTTCTCACGCCATCTGTTTCTGATACGTTTGGCGGCTCAGATTTTTCTGACAGTCCGACTTTGCCGCTATCCGGCGGTTCGATCGAGGTGAACGATGATTTTCCGTAACCACAAAGCTGTGCTTTCCGTCCTCGTCGCGACCGCCCTGACCGGCGCCGTGGTCACCGATGCCTTTGCGCAGTCCTCGCGTTCCTCCGACCGTGGCAGCCGCGGCGGTAGCAGCAAGCAGGCCAAGGCCGAACCGCTGTACCCGAATGCGACCCGCCAGGAGCCGACCGCCAAGGCCTCGGCCAAGATGGGCAGCAAGCTGCAGAAAATGATCGACAGCTACAACAAGGAAAAGTTCCCGGAGACGCGCGAACAGGCTGACGCGATCCTGGCCGACAGCGCTTCCAACGAGTACGACAAGTCGCTGGCCGCGCAGCTGGCCTCGCAGGCCGCCTACCAGACCGACGACGTGCCGGGCGCCATCGCGTATCTGAAGCAGGTGATCCAGTTCAACGGCCTGGACAACAACGGCCACTTCCAGTCGATGCTGATGCTGGGCCAGCTGCAGCTGCAGGAAGACAAGACCGCCGAAGGCCTGGCCACCCTGGACAAGTACTTCGCAGAGAGCAAGTCGACCAAGCCGGAAGAGCTGATCGCCAAGGGCCAGGCGCTGTACCAGCTGGAGCGCTACCAGGAAGCGATCCCGGTGCTGAAGCAGGCCATCGCCGGCGCCGCCGAGCCGAAGGACAACTGGAACCAGCTGCTGATGGCGGCCCTGTCCGAAGCCGGCCAGACCGGTGAGGCCGTGCAGGCCGCAGAAGCGCTGGCGGCCAAGAACCCGACGGACAAGAAGGCCCAGCTGAATCTGGCCAACATGTACATGCAGGCTGACCAGATGCCGAAGGCCGCCGCGGTGATGGACAAGCTGCGCAGCAGCGGCCAGCTCACCGAAGAGCGCGAGTACAAGCAGCTGTACTCGATCTATGCCAACACCGAGAACAAGGAAAAGGACGTCATCGCGGTCATCAACGAAGGGTTGCAGAAGGGCATCCTGAAGCCGGATTACCAGGTCTACCTGGCGCTGGCCCAGTCCTACTACTACTCCGACCAGGTGCCGCAGGCGATCGATGCGTGGCAGAAGGCTGCCCCGCTCTCCAAGGACGGTGAGACCTACCTGAACCTGGCACGCGTCCTGCATGCCGAAGGTCGCGTCCCCGAGGCCAAGCAGGCCGCCCAGCAGGCGCTGGCGAAGGGCGTGAAGAACCAGGCGGATGCCAAAAAAATCATCAACCTGAAGTAAGTAGGAATAACGCCTGAATGCCTGCTCAGTTGATGCGCAGGCGCTCAGGATTGGTATAAGCTTGGAGGTTCCTGCGGTGTCATGCACCGCTGATCAGGGATCCCGCCCCCGGGATTCCGGCCCCACTATTGAGCTCTTGGCGCATGACGGAACAACTAGTCGTTCACCGGTACGAACAACCCGATGACAAGGGGCTGAGCTGGCCTCGCATCGTCGGCATCGCGTTTGTAATTGCCCTGCATCTGGCCGCCTTCATGATGCTCCTCATTCCCGCCGTGGCTCCCAAGGCCGTCGCGGAGAAGGAGCGCAACGTCATGGTGACCATCGTCGACGCGCCGCCGCCGCCCCCACCGCCGCCGCCGCCGCAGGATACTCCGCCACCGCCGGTGAAGAATCTGTCGCCGCCGAAGCCGTCGCCCGTACCGCCGCCGCCGCAGGCGCCGGTCGTGGACGTGCCGGAGCCGCGCCCGAACGATATCGTCACCCCGCCGTCGCCCCCGTCGCCGCCGGCTCCGCCGACCTCGATCGAGGCCAGCGTGGACATCTCGTCGAAGGCCATGAATCCGCCGCGCTATCCGCCGGCCGCCTTCCGCGCGGGCATCCAGGGCGAAGTGATCCTGATCATTGATGTCGATGCCAACGGCAACGTCACCAATGTCACGGTGGAAAAGTCCAGCCGTAACCGCGACCTGGACCGTGCTGCGATGGAAGCAGCTCGCAAGTGGCGCTTCAACGCCGCTGAATCTGGCGGTAAGAAGGCGGCAGGTCGCGTTCGCGTCCCGGTCAACTTTGCGCTGAACTGATGCGTCCGGGTGGCCCTCCGGCCACCCCCGCTCCCGGTTCGATTGTTTAGCTTAGCTACACCCTTTATCACCACACACAACAAAGGTAAGCGTCATGCTGCAGGAAATTTTCATCGCCGCTGCTGCCGGGGGCAATCCGTCCAACGCCCTGTCGCAGATGGGCTTCGAGCACCTGATCCACGAAATGACCACCAAGCCGGGTGATTTCGCGGTTTCCTGGGTCGTGCTGCTGACCCTGATCGCCATGTCGGCCATGTCCTGGTACTGGACCGTCATCAACATCTTCCGTGCCACCCGCCTGAAGAGCGCCGCTGACCGCGTCGTCAGCCTGTTCTGGGACACCCCGAACGCGCAGGACGCCATCCGTGCGATGGAAGAGCAGCCGGCTTCGGAGCCGTTCTCGAAGATCGCCCTGGACGCTGCCCAGGCCGCTGCCCACCACCAGCGCGCTGAAGGCGGTGCTACCGGCGGCGTCGGTGAGAACCTGAGCCGTTCGGAGTTCGTCGACCGCGCTCTGCGCCAGGCCGTCACCCGCGAAAGCAACAAGCTGCAGTCGGGCATGACCCTGCTGGCCACCGTCGGCGCGACCGCTCCGTTCGTCGGTCTGCTGGGTACCGTGTGGGGCATCTACGGCGCGCTGATCAAGATCGGTGCCACCGGCTCCGCTTCGATCGACGCCGTTGCCGGCCCGGTGGGTGAAGCGCTGATCATGACCGCGATCGGTCTGTTCGTCGCAATCCCGGCCGTGTTCGCCTTCAACTTCTTCAGCAAGATCAACAGCGCGACCATCAGCAAGTTCGATACCTTCGCGCACGACCTGCACGACTTCTTCGCCACCGGTTCGCGCGTCCGCTAATTGCGGCGCGCGTCACCCAGCGACGAAGTAAGTAGTCACCAAGATCTAGACGGAGCCCGTTATGGCTTTCAGTAGTGGTAACAGCGGCGGCCCCATGGCCGACATCAACGTTACGCCCCTCGTGGACGTGATGCTGGTGCTGCTGATCATCTTCATCATCACGGCGCCCCTGATGTCCCACAAGGTCAAGGTGGATCTGCCGGAAGCCAACCTGATCCAGAAGCCGGAAGATGCTGAAAAGCGTCCGAACCCGATCACGCTGGCAGTCAAGGAAGACGGCTCGATCTACTGGAACGACGAAGAAATCAACAAGCAGACTCTCGAGTCCCGCTTGGCGACCGCCGCACAGCAGACCCCGCAGCCGCCGCTGAACCTGCGTGGTGACCGCACCACCAAGATGCGCGTCATCAACGACCTGACCAAGGTCGCGCAGGAACAGGGCATGCTGGACGTCGGCTTCGTTGCGACCAAAGAAAAGGGGCAATAAGCCATGGCATTCAGTAGTGGTGGTGGCAAGGGCCCCATGGCAGACATCAACGTCACGCCCCTCGTGGACGTGATGCTGGTTCTGCTGATCATCTTCATCGTGACCGCGCCGATCATGACGTACCCGATCGCCGTGGACCTGCCGCAGCGCGTGCTCAACCCACCGCCGCAGCTGGTCGAACCGCCGCCGCCGATCGAATTGAAGATCGACGCCAGCAACCAGGTCTCGTGGAACAACAGCCCGATCAATACCAGCGAGCTGCAGCAGCGGATGGAGCAGGAGGTCCAGCGTGACCCGACCAACCAGCCGGAACTGCGCATCGACGCCAGCCCGGATTCCGAGTACGACGTGATGGCCAAGGTTCTGGCCGCCGCGAAGAATGCTCAGATGAAGAAGATCGGATTTGTGCAGCAGTAAACGCTACACCGCAATACAACAGTCATGACGCGACTGCAGACGCCCCTGGAAACAGGGGCGTTTTTTTGTGTTCTCGTCGTGGCGCACGGGTTGGGCTCAGATCCCTTTTCCTGAGGAAAGGGATCTGAGCCCATCCGACCCCATCCGGCAGCAGGCGCCGCTATGATCGGCGGATGCTCGCCCTCTTCGACTCCCTGCGCCATTGGCTCGACGGCATCGCCCACCTCGGCACGATCCTGGCGGTGGCCTACCTGCTCTACCTGTTCGCGCTGGCGGGCTGGATCATGCTGCAGAAGCGCGAGCCGGTGGCCACGCTGAGCTGGATCCTTTCGCTGGCACTGCTGCCCTACCTCGGGCTCTTCATCTACTACCTGCTGGGGCCGCAGAAGGTGAAGCGGCAACGGCTGCGTCGTGGCCGTGCACGCTCGGGCATGGAGCACTACAGCGATGTCTGCCCGCCCGATTCGGACTGCACCGAGCTGGCCAAGGTTGCCCAGGCCACCACCGGACTGGCGCCCAGCAGTGCCACCGAGGTGACCTGGCTGGTCGACGGCGCAGCCACCTATGCCGCGCTGCTCGACGCGATCGCGCAGGCGCGCGACCACGTGCACCTGGAGTACTACATCTTCAACCCCGACCATGCCGGCACCGCACTGCGCGATGCCCTGGTCGAACGTGCGCAGGCCGGTGTGCAGGTGCGCCTGCTGCTGGATGCGGTGGGCTCTTCCGCCCTGCCCCGGCGCTTCCTGCAGCCACTGCTGGACGCCGGCGGCGAAGCGATCTGGTTCCATCCGCGACAGCTGCTGAAGCCGTTCAAGCGCCCGTGGCTGAACCTGCGCACCCACCGCAAGCTGGTGATCGTCGACGGTCGCCTCGCCTTCACCGGCGGCATCAACATCACTGACGAGGAAGACGAGAGCCGCAGGCCCGACGCTTATCGCGACCTGCACATGCGTATCCGCGGCCACGTGGTGCGCAGCCTGCAGCTGGTGTTCGCCGAGGACTGGCTCTATGCCAGTGGCCAGGACCACTCGCGTTTCGACATCGCCCGCCTGTGGCCGGCCGACATGCCGCTGCGTGCGGATGGACCGATCAGCGCCCAGGTGCTGGTGTCCGGGCCCGACTCGGGCTGGGAGACCATCCACCGCCTGCACGTGGCGGCGATCCAGGAAGCACACGAGCGCGTGTGGCTGGTGACGCCCTATTTCGTGCCCGGTGAAGCAGCGAGGATGGCGCTGACTTCGGCCGCGCTGGGCGGCCTGGACGTGCGCCTGCTGGTGCCGAAGATGAGCGACTCCTGGTTCGTCACCCAGGCCGCACGGTCCTACTTCGACGAACTGCTGCACGCGGGCGTGAAGATCTACGAGTACGGCCCGCGCATGCTGCATACCAAGGCGTTCATCGCCGACGACGATGTCTGCATCGTCGGCAGCGCCAACTTCGACCACCGCAGCTTCCGGCTGAACTTCGAACTGTCGATGATGATCAGCGACCGTGACCGCGTCGCTGCACTGGCCGAACTGCTGCAGGGCGAATTCGACCGTTCCACGCGGGTGCACGACCAGGCCGGCCGCTCGCTGTGGCTGCACCGCCTGCCCGAGGCCTTCGCCCGGCTGGCCTCGCCGCTGCTCTGACGCAGCGCTACACTGCGGCGATCATCCGGGGAGCCCGACTATGTACTGGTTGTACCTGCTGCTGGCGCTGGGCTGCTTTGCCTTCGCCCTGAAGACCCCGAGCGCGGGGTTGATGACCCTGTGCCTGCTGGCGGCGCTCGGCTTCCTGCTGGCCTGGGTGCGCGGCCGCTACGTGGCCCGCTTCGGTGACCTGCAGCGCGACCCGGCCACGCTGATCGATGCCGAGGAGCTGCGCCGCCTGCGCGAACAGGCCCAGGCCCGCCGCACTGACGACCACAACGACCACGACCCGTCCCCTCTTTCCAAGTAGTTCCGTTCCATGACCCAGCTCAGCGTCAACGTCAACAAGATCGCCGTCCTGCGCAATTCGCGCGGCGGCGCCGAACCGGACGTGGTGCGTGCCGCCCAGGCCTGCCTGGATGCCGGCGCGCATGGCATCACCGTGCATCCACGGCCGGACCGCCGGCATATCACCGCCGAGGACGTGCTGGCCCTGTCCACGCTGACCCGCGCGCGTGGCGTTGAATTCAACATCGAAGGCAACCCGTTCGCGCCGCCGCGCGAGGGCTACCCGGGGCTGCTGCCGCTGTGCGAACAGACCCGTCCGGCGCAGGCCACCCTGGTCCCCGATGATGACGGCCAGATCACCTCCGACCACGGTTTCGACTTCGAACGAGATGCCGAGCGCCTGCGTCCGCTGGTGGCTGCGCTGAAGGCCATGGGGTGTCGGGTCAGCCTGTTTGTTGACGCGGGCAACCCATTGCTGGAGCAGGCAGCTGAGGTGGGGGCGGACCGCATCGAGCTGTATACCGGGCCCTATGCAGAGGCGCATGCGGCGGGCGATGCCGATGCGATGCTGGCGCTGTTCGCCACTGCTGCCCGACGAGCGCAGGCCGTCGGCCTGGGTGTCAATGCTGGCCACGACCTGTCGCAGGACAACCTGCGCGACTTCCTGGCCCACGTGCCGGAGGTGCTGGAGGTGTCGATCGGTCACGCGCTGATCGGCGAGGCACTGTATGACGGGCTGGATGCCACCGTGCGCGGGTACCTGGCGCTGCTTTGATGCATTGCAGCCGAGCGTAGGCTCGGCTCCACAAGGTCTCTGCATCAACTGTAGAGCCGAGTCCATGCTCGGCTCAGCCTCGCCCTGAACCCTTCAGGCGGCCGTCGCAGCCATTGAGACGGCCACGACGTACCCTGCCGCAATGGGTATTGTGATCAAGGGCCGAGGTTCCACGTCCCACCTTGCCGGGCGCTTTGAAAGCACCGTCAGCGAGGCGGTGGACGACGGCTGGGCGGTCGACGAAAGCGAAGAATTCCTCGCCCCGCGCCTGCGCACCGAAGTACGCGCCGAAACCGCGCGCAGCATCATCACCCGCAACAACTCGCCCGACGTCGGCTTCAGTCAATCGGTGAATCCCTACCGCGGTTGCGAGCACGGCTGCTCGTACTGCTTCGCCCGCCCTTCGCATGCCTATCTGAACCTGTCGCCGGGGCTGGACTTCGAGACCAAGCTGTTCGCCAAGACCAATGCGCCGCAGCTGCTGCGCAAGGAACTGTCGAAACCGGGCTATGTGCCGCAGCCGATCGCACTGGGCATCAACACCGATGCGTACCAGCCGATCGAACGCAAGTTCAAGCTGACCCGCCAGCTGATTGAAGTGATGCTGGAGACCCGGCATCCGTTCTCGCTGATCACCAAGAACGCGCTGGTCGAGCGCGACATCGATCTGCTCGCGCCGCTGGCCGCGGAGAACCTGGTCAGCGTGCACTTCTCGGTGACCTCGCTGGACCCGCATCTTTCCGCGAAGCTGGAACCGCGTGCATCAGCGCCACATGCACGGCTGCGCGCGATGAAGCGCCTGCATGACGCCGGCATTCCGGTCGGTGTGATGGTGGCGCCGGTGATTCCCTGGATCAACGACAGCGAGCTGGAAGCCGTGCTGGAGGCTGCGCACGGCGCAGGTGCGAGCACCGCCGGTTACGTGCTGCTGCGCCTGCCGCTGGAAGTGGCATCGCTGTTCCGCGACTGGCTGGATACGCACCATCCCGATCGCGCTGCGCACGTGATGAGCACCATCCAGCAGCTGCGCGGCGGCAAGGACTACGACAGCCAGTTCGGCACGCGTATGCGTGGCCAGGGCGTGTATGCCGATCTGTTGAACAACCGGTTCAAGCTGGCACGCAAGCGTCTGGGCTTCAATGCACAGAACAGCCATTGGCCGAAGCTGGATTGCAGCCGGTTCCAGAAGCCGCTGCCGCCGAAGAAGGAGTCGCCGCAGGGCAGTCTGTTCTAGGGCTCTGGACCGCAGCGCGATCCACCGGTAACAATCCACACCCTGCCGCATCGCCTGGTGTTGTACACGATGAAATGCAGTCACTGCTTCCGTGCCAGTGGTCTTCTTCTCTGCCTTGCGACCCTGCAAGTCCAGGCCCGCGCCCTGCACGAATGCATCGTCGTTCCGCAGGCCGCGGTCGTCACTGAAATGCCGGCTGGCCTGGACGAGTTCGAACAACGTTTGTGGACAGCAAATGCAGGTCAGGTGGTCAGCAAGGGCACCGACACCCTTCTTCTGCTTCGCCTGTTCTCGGAATCACCGGGCGTGATGGATTCCCAAGAGTTCACCAAGGTCACCGGCACCCTGTCTGGATACACTCCGTCCTCTGAAGGGATTCCGGCCGTGCTCGGCGCACGCCTGAGCAGTGGCAGCGCGGGCTTCGCGCACAAGGGAGACTACTGGTTGTCCGATTCAGCGGATATCGAACTACATCGGCCGCACAAGGGCGACAGTCGGATCGAAGTCAAAGTGACGGCTGTTGGATGGAACAGCTATCGAAAGGAGGACCGTTCCTTCTATCTCCAGTTCACCTGTCAACTCGAGGAGATCCCCGTCGAGAAGCTCAGTGCCTGGCAAGGCGGCAACGGCAACCTCTTGGGATCCTTTGGACCTGCCAGATAATCGAGCGGATCAACCTTTACCCAATACTGGCTTATTTCGATGTATCTGGAACAATGCGATAACTGAAATGAAGATCATCCACCGGCTCGGCATCGCGTTCTGAATCGCCCAGGGTTTTCTAGACAGTCGTCAGCCGTTTAGTGCGTACTGCTTCTCGAACTCTACCGGGGACAGCCCGTCGTTGGAACTGTGCCGCCGTTTTGGGTTGTAGAACATCTCGATGTACTGGAAGACGTCGGCCCGTGCCTCGTCGTGATTGCTGTAGATCCTCCGCTTAATACGCTCCCGCTTCAGTAGCTGGAAGAAGCTCTCCATCGCTGCGTTGTCATGGCAGTTTCCTCGTCGACTCATGCTGCACACGATGTCGTGCTCGCGCAGGAAGCTCTGCCAGTCTTCGCTGGTGAACTGGGTTCCCTGGTCGGAGTGAAGCAGAAGCCCGGGGCTTGGCTTGCGCCGCCACACTGCAGCCAATAGCGCCTGCAAAACCAGGTCCGTATGTTGAGTTGGTCGGGTTGCCCATCCAACGACCTGACGCGAAAACAGATCAAGCACTACCGCCAAGTACAGGAAGCCGTCGTACGTGCGGATGTAGGTGATGTCCGTGACCCACGCGCGATTTGGCTCACTGACTTTGAAGCCGCGAGCCAGAACGTTCTTGGCGACTGATCCAACAGGGCCGCTCAATGGGCGTGGTCGCCGACCGTAGCCGACCATTGCCCGCAGCCCCTCGCTCTTCATCAAGCGTGCCACGCGATGACGACTACACGTCTCGCCAAGCTCGCGCAGATCTGTGGTCACTTTGCGGTGGCCATACACAGAGCCGCTTTCCAGCCAGCTGTGCTTGATTAGGCCGAGCAACCGCTGATCGTCCTTGTCGCGAGCGCTTGCCGGCTCTTTTAGCCAGGCGTAGTAGCCACTGCGATGGACGCCAAGCATCCGACACATCGCCGCGAGGCCGAACTCATCTGCGTGTTGCTTCATGAAGGCGTACTTTGCTCTTACCCCTTTGCAAAGTACGCGGCGGCTTTTTTTAGGATGTCTCGCTCTTCAGTGACCCTGCGTAGCTCAGCCTTGAGGCGGCGCACTTCCGCGTTCTGGTCCTGCTCGACACGCCGGCCAACATCGCCTTTGCCTTGTTGCCGCTTCCAGCCGTAAAGACTATGGATCGACACGCCCAGTCGCTCGGCAACCTCCGCTACCGGACGGCCGTACTCAACGATCTGTCGGACCGCCTCGATCTTGAACTCATCGGTGTACCGCTTCGTGCTCATAACCACCTCCGCCTAAGCCATAGTTTATGGCTGCGAGGTGTCTACGGAACCCTGGGCGATTCAGTTTGTGCGATCGCGATCTGGAGAGTGATGAAGATTCTACTTTGGGTACCTGTTGGTTTATTTGCTTTGCTGTCATTGAGAGCAATCGCGTTCGTCGCCTATCAAGGGCTAAATGGAACTGCCTTCGAGGAAGAGGAAATCATTGTCGCGGGGATCGGATTGGTCTGCGGCTGGATCGCCTGGGTCATGCACAAGACCTTGATCAGGCCAGGTAGGAAGCCGAGACCCTGATTCTGAGCCGGTGGTTCCGGGCGAGCTGGTCGGTGTCGACCGCCGTGGTTACGACGCGAGCGATATAAAAAATTCGCACCGTACAAGTAGATGTTTCTGGGGAGCGCGACTGTGCGAACGAGATTGTTGATTGCGCTTGTTCTAGGCTTGAGCTGCAGCGCGTGCGCGTCGCTGCTTCCTGGTAGCCATAAGATCAGCGCCTTCTACGTGTCTAACGCCAACTCTGATGTGACCGGCTGCGAAAGGTCTGACTACAGGGAAATTTCACTTGCGTGCCATCGGATTGTTGATGGCGACAATGTCGTAGTGGCATTGCGCGAGTACACAGCGACCAAGATTGAGAATGAAAGATACAGGAAGCTGACATTGATCCTTCCCCCGAATCTGGCGGAGGGCGATGTCTTCAGTTTGACGGAGGGTGATATCAGGGCGTTCTACAGCACTGGCCTTAGCCTGAGACCTGGCAGCACTGGATGCTACGGAAAGGCCGTTTCAGGCAGCGTCGAAATCCTCAGGAAATCCAATGATCTGATGCAGCTTCGCATCAACGCGCGCTTTGATCTCGATAGCCCCGCGGGCTGGAAGGACCACTGCAAGATGCGCGAGCTCAGCTATGAACTGAATGCCATCCGGAGACCGCTGGGTCAGGTGGGCGCCTGGGAAGGCGTGCACGCCCCTGGAGATTCTCTTATCAGCGAGGGCAGCCCGAGTAGCGGATTGCCTTAGGAGATAGCACCAACTGCCCGCACGACAGCACAGGATCTCGGGGGCCCGCTTCTTGATCCGGACAAGATGCTGAGAACATCGAGTGACCAGTTTGCTTCACCCTCCTCCAAACAACTTCTGCGCACTCTGGAACAGGATCCAACTGGTCGCGATGAACTTGTCGCCGCCCTGTGGCCGATTCCCGCGATGGGTGTGGGTGAACGCCGTCGGGGCGATCAACAGGCTGCCGGTACGTGGCGCGATCTTGCGGCCCTGGAACATGAACTCGGTTTCGCCCTCTTCGAATTCGTCGTTGAGGTACAGCGTCCACAGCACATGCCGGTGCAGGGTCTCGGCCTGCGCATCCTTCGGGTACAGCTCGCAGTGCCAGTACGGGTAGCCGCCCTCGCCCGCCGCATACCACTGCAGGTTGATCGCACCCGGGCGCAGGCAGGTGCGGGCCAGGTCGGCCAGCTGCTGCTGCGGCATGTCGGGGAAGTCCTCGGCAGACAGGCGTCGCGGTTGGCCGTTGCTGTCCTGGATCTGCAACATCAGTGGGGCGATCAACGCCTGTGGATAACGGCGTAGATAAGTCAGCAGGCCGTTGAACACCGCAATCTGCAGCTGCTGATCAACATCCCGCCAGCCGTCCAGGCCACTGATGCGCAGATCCTTGCTGTGCTTGAGTTCCGGGAACACGCCACTGCCCACCGCACCGGGCAGCAGGCCACGCGTCGCACGCATGCGCTCGACGATCGCCGCGCAGACCTCGCTGGGGACGGCGTTGTGGATGACTTCGATGAAATCGACCGGGCCCTGCTCGTGCATGCGTGCATTCCTTAGGCGGCAACGGCTTGATGGTGCCGTTTGCCGCCCTCGGTGTCACCCCACGGTCATGTCATCGATCTGCCATGACCGCTGTCAGGCGATCGGTTGTCAGCCCTGTGCGTCGTCGTGTGCGTGGTGGTAGCGCACGGCCTCGGCCACTTCCTCGCGCGAACCGAGGAACACCGGCACGCGCTGGTGCAGCTGGTCGGGCTGGATGTCGAGGATGCGCTCGCGGCCGGTCCAGGCGGCACCGCCGGCCTGCTCGACCAGCAGGCCCATCGGGTTGGCTTCGTACATCAGGCGCAGCTTGCCGGCCTTGGACGGGTCCTTCTTGTCCCACGGGTAGATGAAGATGCCGCCGCGGGTAAGGATGCGATGCACGTCGGCCACCATGCTGGCGATCCAGCGCATGTTGAAGTTCTTGCCGCGCGCGCCTTCCTTGCCTGCCAGCAGGTCGCCGACGTAGGCCTGCATCGGCGCTTCCCAGTGGCGCTGGTTGGACATGTTGATCGCGAATTCCTGGGTGGCCGCCGGGATCTGCATGTTCTCGGTGGTCAGCACGAACTCGCCCTTCTCGCGGTCCAGGGTGAAGGCGTGGGTGCCATGGCCGACGGTCAGCACCAGCTGGGTGCTGGGCCCGTAGATGCAGTAGCCGGCGGCGATCTGCTTGCTGCCCGGCTGCAGGAAGGCGTCGTCGCCCGGCAGCTCGACATTGGTCGGGCAGCGCAGCACGGAGAAGATGGTGCCGACGGAGACGTTGACGTCGATGTTGGAGCTGCCATCGAGGGGATCGAACAGCAGCAGGAAATCACCGCGGGGATAGATGTCCGGCACCGGCTGGCTGTGGTCCATTTCCTCCGAGGCGCAGGCGGCGAGGTGGCCACCCCAGGCGTTGGCTTCGAGCAGGATCTCGTTGCTGATGACGTCGAGCTTCTTCTGCGCTTCACCCTGCACGTTGCCGGTACCGGCGTCGCCGAGCACGCCACCGAGGGCGCCCTTGCTGACGGCGATGGAGATGCTGGTGCAGGCGCGGGCGACGACCGCGATCAGCTGGCGCAGGTCGGCATTGATGCGGCCGGCGTGCTGTTCCTGGATCAGGAAGCGGGTCAACGAAGTACGGGACATGAGCGGGCAGGTCTCGGCAGCGGGAAAACGCCTATTGTCGCCCGTCTGGCGGGGGCGTGCGTGAGCGCGGGAAGGCGTAATCGTTTCCAGATGCGTTGCGCTCGTGGCGCCTTCCTTCTGTAGAGCCGAGCCCGCGCTCGGCTGCTCTTCGTCCTTCATGCCGCACAAGCCGAGCGTAGGCTCGGCTCTACAGAGACCAGGGCGCAAAAAACAAAGGCGCCTTTCGGCGCCTTTGTCCTCAAGCTACTGGAGCGTTGCTTCAGCCCTTGGCGACGGTGGCCACGGCCTTGGCGACGTATTCAAGGTTGTTCTGGTTCAGCGCGGCCACGCAGATACGGCCGGTGCCGACGGCGTAGATGCCGAACTCGTCGCGCAGGCGCTCGACCTGCTCACGGCTCAGGCCGGAGTAGGAGAACATGCCGGCCTGCTCGTTGATGAAACCGAACTGCGGTGCACCGGCAGCGGCCAGCTTCTCGACCAGGCCGTGGCGCAGGGCGTGGATGCGCTCGCGCATCTCGGTCAGCTCCTGCTCCCACATCGCACGCAGTTCCGGGTTGGTCAGCACGCCGGCCACCAGTGCAGCGCCGTGGGTGGATGGGCTGGAGTAGATGGTGCGGATCACGCGCTTGACCTGCGATTGCACGGCCTTGGCGTCAGCGGCGGTCGGCGCCACCATCGACAGCGCACCCACGCGCTCGCCATACAGCGAGAACGACTTGGAGTACGAGTTGGCGACGATGAAGCTGTCGATGCCAGCTTCGGCGATGATGCGCACCGCTGCGCCGTCCTGCTCGATGCCCTTGTCGAAGCCCTGGTAGGCCATGTCGATGAAGGGGAACAGCTGCTTGTCCTTCAGCAGTTGCGCGACCTGCTTCCACTGGGTGACCGTGAGGTCAGCGCCGGTGGGGTTGTGGCAGCAGGCGTGCAGCAGCACCACGGTGCCGGCTTCCAGCTTGCCCAGGTCGGCCAGCATGCCGTCGAAATCGACGCCATGGGTGCCCGGGTCGAAGTAGGTGTAATCCAGCACCTCGAAACCGGCGGCGCTGAACACCGCACGGTGGTTTTCCCAGCTCGGGTTGCTCAGCGCAACGGTGGCGTGCGGCAGCAGCTTCTTCAGCACGTCGGCGCCGACGCGCAGCGCACCGCTGCCACCAACGGTCTGCGCGGTGGTCACGCGGCCGGCGGCCAGCAGCGGCGAATCCTTGCCGAACACCAGCTCACGCGTCGCCTGCGTGTACGCCGGCAGGCCATCGATCGGCAGGTAGCCGCGCGGTTTGGCTTCAGCGGCGAGCTGCTGCTCGATCTGCTTGACGGCGCGCAGCAGCGGAATGCGGCCGCTCTCGTCGTAGTAGATGCCCACACCCAGGTTGACCTTGGTCGGGCGGCTGTCGGCGTTGTACGCCTCGGTCAGGCCCAGGATCGGGTCGCCTGGGACCAGTTCCACGTTTGCAAAGAAGGACACGGCGGTACTCGTTCGGTAGACGGAAAGGGGGAGGAAGTGCGCTACGCGGTCCGCGGCTTTTCGGCCGGAAACAGCCCATCGTAACAAAGCCTGCCGGGGCTGGCCGCCGCCATCGTCATCCGCGGCCCCGTACCATGGCGTGCGTTGCCGCCCGATCCATCAACCTGAATCATGAATCCCGCCGCACGACGCCGTTGCCTGCCGCTGTCCGCCCTGCTGCTGTCGCCTTGGACGGCGGTGGCCGAGCCTGCGCCCACCGCCCTGCCTGCGGTGCAGGTACAGGCCGCCCGGGTGCCGGGCATCGATCCGTTCGCGCTGCCGGCCAGCCAGGACACGGTCTGGATCGACGCCAGCCGCGCGGGCACCGGTGCGCAGCTGTCTGAGGCGTTGGCCGGGGTCCCCGGACTGCTGGCACGTGACCGGCAGAACTTCGCCCAGGACACGCAGCTGTCGATTCGTGGCTTCGGCGCACGCTCGACCTTCGGCGTGCGCGGGGTGCGGGTGCTGATCGACGGCGTGCCGGCCACCATGCCTGACGGCCAGGGCCAGCTGTCGCATGCCAGCCTGTTGGGCGCCGAGCGCATCGAGGTGCTGCGCGGGCCGTTCTCGGCGCTGTACGGCAATTCCTCCGGCGGCGTGCTGCAGGTCTGGAGCGCGCAGGGCCAGGCTGGTGACCCGTGGCGGTTGCGCGTGAATGCCGGCGCCGACAACGCCCTCAGTGTCGGCGCACAGCTCAAGGGTGCCGGCCCAGCGCTGGACTACAACATCGCGGCCAACCACTTCCGCACCGATGGCTGGCGGGACCACAGCCGTGCGCGCCGCGAATCGCTCAACGCACGCATTGGTGGTGATCTGGGCGGTGGGCGGCTGGAGCTGCTGCTCAATGCGCTGGATGCCCCCGATGCGCAGGATCCGCTGGGCCTGAGCCGTGCCCAGGTGGCGGCTGATCCGCGCCAGGCCACGGCAGTCGCGCACCAGTACAACACCCGCAAATCGGTGCGCCAGCAGCAGGCTGGCCTGCGCTGGACCCGGGAGACCGGGGCACAGCGCTGGCAATTGATGGGCTATGCCGGCCAACGCACGGTGACCCAATACCTGCCGATTCCGCCGGCACCCCAGACCAACAGCCCGCTGCATGCCGGCGGCGTGATCGATCTGCAGGGCAGGTATGGCGGGCTGGACGCGCGCTGGGGCTGGCACGGCGACCTCGCCGGCCGGCCGCTGGACCTGGTGGCCGGGCTCAGCGCCGACCGCCAGCGCCAGCACCGCACCGGCTACGAGAACTTCGTGGGCAGCGCCCTCGGGGTGCGCGGGCGCCTGCGCCGTGACCAGATCGATACCGTGCAGAACGTGGACCAGTTCGCCCAGGCCTGGTGGCAATGGAGTCCGCGCTGGTCGCTGCTGGCCGGGGTGCGCCACAGCGCGGTGCGTTTCGACTCGGACGATCGCTACATCACCACCCGCAACCCGGATGACAGTGGCCACCGGCGCTACCAGGCGACCACGCCGGTGGCAGGCGTCAGCTTCGAGGCCAGCCCGCAGTGGCGCCTGCATGCCGCCGTGGGGCGTGGATTCGAGACCCCCACCTTCAACGAGCTGGGGTATCGCGCCGATGGTCAGGCGGGTCTGGCGCTGGATCTGGCGGCCGCCCGCAGCCGCAGCCTGGAGCTAGGCAGCAAGTGGCACGCACAGGATGGAACCCAGCTCGATGTCAGCCTGTTCCGTGCAGATACCGACGATGAGCTGGCAGTTGCCAGCAACATCGGCGGTCGCAGCACCTATCGCAACATCGGCCGCACCCGCCGCCAGGGTGTGGAACTGCAGTATCGCCAGCCGCTGGCCGAGCAGCTGGAGCTGCAGCTGGCGTGGACCTGGCTGCAGGCGCAGGCGCGTTCGCCGTACCTCACCTCCAACACCCTGGTTGCCGCCGGCAGCCGCCTGCCCGGGGTACCGCGCCAGCAGGCCTCTGCCCGGCTGCAATGGTCGCCCGGCCAGTGGCAGTGGGCGCTGGAGGCCTCCGCCAGCAGTGATACCGTAGTCAACGACGTGGCGACCGAACGCGCGCCCGGCTTCGCCCTGCTGCATCTGGAAGGCGGCCGTCGCTGGGCCCTGCCGGGTGGCGAGCTGCGCGCCTTCGCCCGGATGGAGAACGTGCTGGACCAGGCCTACATAGGCTCGGTGATCGTCAACGATGGCAACGGGCGCTTCTACGAACCGGGACCGGGACGGCGGGCCAACGTCGGCCTGCAATGGTCGTGGCGTTGAAGGGGTAGTGCCGGCCGCTGGCCGGCATCGCGCCGTGCAGGACGTCAGGAGGTTGCCGGCCAGCGGCCGGCACTACCCGTCAGTCGGGGGCCTTGGCTGGCACGAACGGCGATGTCGGGTCGCTGGCCGGGAAGGTCTCCTCCAGCGCTTCGTCCTGGTTGTCGCTGGCGCGCTGCTTGCGTTCGCGGCGCTTGAGCGGGCTTTCCTGGCCACCGCGATGGCGGTCACCGCCATCCTTGCGGTCCTGCGCCGCCTGTTCAGCCTCGTGCTTCACCGGCAGATGGTCGCTCCCGTGCTCGGCATCGAAGAACGGTGCGCCGGTGCCACGGTAGTCGGCGTTGTCGGCATCGCGTTTGCCGCGCTGCTCGCCCGGAATGGGCGGGTGGATTGCGCGCAGCGGGTCGCGGGAGGTCTCTCGGCTCATGGTCTGGCTACCTGCGCTCGGGGTTCCCACTACACCGCGACGCAGGTAAAGCCGCCGCGAACCTGGCGTCATGAACATCTCGCTCACCCGCTGGTAACGGCACCGCGCGTATTCCTGCCCACCCGCCCCGCTGCAGGAGCCGGCCATGCCCCGTCTTGAACGACCCGCACCGTCCGTGTTCAACGCCCTGCTCGATCCGCTCGGCCAACGTACCGCGCAGCGCCGCACGCGCCGCCATGAGGATCCGCAGGCGGTGGCCCAGGACTATCTGCAGTACATGCTCAGTGACTACGAGGAACGTCGCGGGCAAAGTCATCGCAACTGGCGTGACCTGTGCCCGGTCTATGCCTTCGCGTTGACCACCCATGCTGCCGACTGGCCGCGCGGTGACGCTGCCGATACCTGCGAGGAATTGGCCGAGCACTGGGAACAGATGCGCGGGCAGTCGCGGCTGGGCTGGTCGCAGGCGCGACCGGTGGTGGAGGACGCCTGGCGCGCGCTGGACCATATTCCGGCGGCGGCGGTGAGGCCGTTGCTGCAGTAGTGCCGGCCGCTGGCCGGCAACCCCAGGACACTTGAGGCCGCGAGCTCTGCCGGCCGGCGGCCGGCACTATCGCACCTGCGTGGAACCCACGTGCACGGTATCGACACGGGTGGTTTACACCGCCCATCTGAAGCTGGGTGCCCTGCCCCATCAGAGGTGCGTCCATGGCCCGCCCGATCTGGACCGGTACGCTGTCCTTCGGACTGCTCAATGTGCCGGTGTCGCTGATGTCCGGCGAACGCAAGGTTGACCTGCAGTTCCGCATGCTCGACTCGCGCGATCGCAAGCCGATCCGTTTCGAAAGGGTCAACGCCGACACCGGCGAGGAAGTGCCCTGGAAGGACATCGTCAAAGCCTATGAGTACGACAAGGGCAGTTATGTTGTGCTGGAGGAAGGCGACATCCGCTCGGCGGCGCCGGAAAGCCACGAAGCGGTGGAGGTGGAATCCTTCGTGGACGCAGCGCAGATCGACCCGCGCTACTACGAGAAGCCGTACCTGCTGGTGCCCGGCAAGAAGGCCGAAAAGGGCTACGTGCTCCTGCGCGAAACGCTGCGCAGTACCGGCAAGGTAGGCATTGCCCGGGTGGTGGTGCGCACGCGCGAGTACCTGTGTGCGGTGATGCCGCATGCGGACGCGCTGGTGCTGATGATCCTGCGCTATCCGCAGGAACTGGTGGATCCCGAGGACTACAAGCTGCCTGCCGGCAAGCTGTCCGACTACCGCATCACCAGCAAGGAAACGGCGATGGCCGAGCAGTTGATCGAGTCGATGTCCGGCGATTGGGACCCATCGCACTACCACGATGAATTCCGCGAGCGCCTGCAGCAGGTGCTGAACAAGCGCATCAAGTCCAAGGGCGGCACCACGCGGCTGGAAGATGAGCCCGCACCACACGAGGATGCGACAACGAACGTTGTCGACTTCATGGCGTTGCTGCAGAAGAGCCTGGATGCGAACAAGCGCACGCCGGCGAAGAAGGCCGCAACGCGCAAGGCAGCTGCAAAGTCGACGGTGAAGAAGGCCGCAAAGAAGACAACGAAGAAGGCTGCGAAGAAGGCCGCACCACGGCGCAAGGCAGGTTGAACCATGTCGCTGCACCAGTACCGGCGCAAGCGCCGGCTTGGCGGAGGCACAGGGCAGACGCCGGAGCCTGACGACACACCCGCACGCGGTGATCCGCAGCGGCGGCCAACCTTCGTCATCCAGCTGCATCATGCCAGTTCGCGCCACTATGACTTCCGCCTTGAGATGGACGGCGTGCTGAAGAGCTGGGCGGTGCCGAAAGGTCCTTCGCTTCGCGTCGGCGAGAAGCGGCTGGCCGTGGAAGTGGAAGATCACCCGTTGTCCTACGCTGGCTTCGAGGGCGACATTCCCGAAGGCCACTACGGCGCGGGGCACGTGGAGGTGTTCGATCAGGGCACCTGGGCCTGCGAAGGCGATCCACTGCAGGCGCTGGCAGCTGGAAAGATCGACTTCGTACTGCATGGACAACGCCTGGCCGGTGGCTGGAAGCTGGTGCGCACGGTAATGAAGGGACGCCAGGTGCAGTGGCTGCTGATCAAGCGCGACGACGAGCAGGCGCGCGATGCCGAAGCAGACGATCTGCTGGACGCGCACGTGCCCAAGCGCGCATCCACCGTGATGAAGCGCACTGGGGGGAAGGCAGGGCGTGCTGTGCCCGCCGCACGCACGGCTACCCGCAAGGCCGATGCACGCTGGCATGCGCGCGCGCTGAAACTGGACGGCGCACGTGACACGCCCTACCCGCATGGGTTCAAACCGCAATTGACCGATCATCGCGACAGCGCGCCGGACGGCGCGCGTTGGCTGCACGAGATCAAGTGGGACGGCTATCGCCTGCTGGCCGATCTGCACGACGGCGAGGTGAAGCTCCGCTCCCGCAATGGCCTGGATTGGACCGATGACTTCCCCGAGGTCGTGCAGGCCGTGCAGGCGCTGCCGGTGCGCGATGCGCGCCTGGACGGTGAGCTGGTGGTGCTGGACAAGGAAGGGCGCAGCGATTTCGCAGCGTTGCAGCGCGTGATCGATGGAAGCTCGAAGCAACCGCTGCGCTACATCGTGTTCGATCTTCCGGGTGTGGCCAACGCGGACATCAGTCGTGCGCCATTGCTGGAACGCAAAGCGCTGCTGAAGGATCTCATCGGACCGGTGCCCGGCATCCTGGCCTTCAGCGAACATGTGATCGACCAGGGCCCGCAGGCGTTCGATGCCAGTGGCCAGGCCGGATTCGAAGGCATCGTCAGCAAGCAGGTGGATGCCCCGTACGTGAATACCCGCGCGCGCAGCTGGGTGAAGGTGAAGCACGAAGACACCGACGAGTTCGTGATTGTCGGCTACACGGCCCCCAGGGGCTCGCGGGTGGGTTTCGGATCATTGTTGCTGGCAACGCCGGACAAGGAGGGTCTGCGCTATGTGGGCCGCGTCGGTACCGGCTTCGACGACGAGAACCTGCGCGCGCTGCTCAAGGCATTGCAGCCACTGGCAGTAAAGACGCCCGTGCTGCAGCTTCCGGCGCATGTGCCGTTCCGCGCCGCCAGCGTGCGCTGGGTGAAGCCGGTGACGGTGGCGGAAGTGGCGTTCCGTGGCTGGGGCAAGGAAGGCCTGCTGCGCCAGGCCAGTTTCAAGCGGCTGCGCAGCGACAAGCAGAAGGAGGACCTGGGAATGAGCAACGCAACAGCAGTTGCTGAAGCCGGGGGTGAGGTCCAGATCACGCATCCGGAGCGGGTGGTGTTTCCCAGTCAGGGACTGGGCAAAGGCGACGTGGCCGACTATTACCGGCGCATGGCGCGCTGGATCCTGCCCGAAATTGCCGGACGGCCGCTGTCATTGCTGCGCTGCCCCGATGGGGTGGGCAAGGCCTGTTTCTTCCAGAAGCATCATGGCCCCGGCCTGGGCGACGCGGTGCACGCGGTGCCCCTGCAGCAGAAGAGCGGCCGCGAGGACTATGTCTATATCGACGACGCACGGGGCCTGCTTCAGCTGGTGCAGATGAACACGCTGGAGCTGCATCCGTGGGGTGCGACCGTAGCAGACACCGAGCATCCGGATCGACTGGTATTCGATCTCGATCCTGGCGACGGCGTCAGCTGGGCACAGGTGAAATCGGGTGCACGTGATGTGCGTGATCGTCTGCAGCAGGTGGGCCTGGAGAGCTTCGTGCGGCTGTCTGGCGGCAAGGGGCTGCATGTGGTGGTACCGCTGCAGCCCAAGGCTGGCTGGGACGAGGCGAAGGCGTTCTGCGAGGCCTTTGCGCAGGCAATGGCAAAGGAGCAACCTGATCGCTATGTGGCGACGATGAGCAAGGCCAAGCGCAGTGGCGTCATCTTCATCGACTGGTTGCGCAACACCCGAGGGGCCACCAGCGTGTGCTCGTGGTCGCTGCGCGCGCGCGATTCCGCCGGTGTGGCAGTGCCGCTGCGCTGGGAGGAACTGGCGCGTATCAGTGCTGCCGACGCCTTTCCCATGGGCAAGGCGCTGGCGAGGGCGCAACGCCTGAAGAGTGACCCATGGCAGGGCATCGCGCAGTTGAAGCAGACGCTGCCGCGCATGGACCTGTAGAGCCGAGCCCATGCTCGGCTGCCTGTGTCGATGTGCATGAAAGCCGAGCATGGGCTCGGCTCTACAAAGGCGGCGTTACCCTGCGTCGCGCGAGGCGCGCCGGCCGAACCACCAACCGGCCAGCAGTTGCAGCGGCAGCGATGCCAGCAGCGAAATGACGAACCAGAACGGGAAATCCGCACCGGCCGTCCACATCGCGTAGCCACAGCCCAGCGCGATCAGCGACCAGATCGAGAAGCCATGCGAACGCGGCCAGCAGGGGGCGTAATAGGTGGCAAAGGAAACGCCCGCGATGCCACCAAGAACGCTGAAGGTGAGGTCCCAGCCCAGCTGCACGCTGTTGTTGTCCGGCGACAGGCCCAGCAACGGGGGCAGCCAGCTGGCGACGCTGCTGACCAGCGCAAGCGACAGGACGCCGCCGATCAGGGCGACGATGGACAGGAACAGGGTCTTGAGCAGGCCGGGCATGCGCGCATTGTACGGCGGCCACAGAGTGCCCGCGTTGCCGGCCAGCGGCCGGCACTACCGATGAATCGGCATGGCCGCCGCGTCCGTGGGAGAGGGGGACGGAGCGACGGCGGCCATGCACAGGCGGTCAGGCAGCGAAGTCGAGTACCACGCGGCCCTCAATGGTGCCCGCGTGCATGCGCGCGAACACGTCGTTGATGTTCTCCAGGCGGTCGGTGCTGACGGTGGCCGCGACCTTGCCTTCGGCGGCGAACTGCAGCGACTCCTGCAGGTCCAGCCGGGTGCCGACGATCGAGCCGCGCACGGTGATGCCGTTGAGCACCATGCCGAAGATATCCAGCGGGAAATTGCCGGGCGGCAGGCCGTTGAGCGAGACGGTGCCGCCACGGCGGACCATGCCCAGCGCCTGCTCGAACGCCTTCGGTGAGACCGCCGTGACCAGGGCGCCGTGCGCGCCGCCGATCTCCTTCCTGAGGAAGGCGGCCGGATCGGTGGTACGCGCGTTCACGGTGATCTGCGCGCCGAGCTGCCGGGCCAATGCCAGCTTGTTGTCGTCCACGTCCACCGCAGCCACGTTCAGGCCCATCGCACGGGCGTACTGCACCGCCATGTGGCCCAGGCCACCGATGCCGGAAATCGCCACCCAGTCGCCGGGCTTGGTGTCGGTGACCTTCAGGCCCTTGTAGACGGTCACGCCGGCGCACAGCACCGGTGCGATCTCGACGAAGCCCACGTCCTTCGGAAGCAGGCCGACATAGTTGGCATCGGCCAGTGCGTACTCGGCGAAGCCGCCGTTGACCGAGTAACCGGTATTGCGCTGTGTCTCGCACAGCGTTTCCCAGCCACCCAGGCAGTGTTCGCAATGGCCACACGCCGAGTACAACCAGGGGATGCCGACCCTGTCGCCTTCCTTGACGTGCCCTACCCCGCCTCCCACGGCCACGACGTGCCCCACGCCCTCGTGGCCGGGGATGAACGGCGGGTTCGGTTTCACCGGCCAGTCGCCCTCGGCGGCGTGCAGGTCGGTGTGGCAGACGCCACAGGCCTCGATCCTGACCAGTACCTCGCCCGCCCCCGGGCGTGGTACCGAGACTTCCTCGATCACCAGTGGCTTGCCGAACTCACGCACGACAGCGGCCTTCATGGTCGAATTCATGTTCGGATCTCCGTAGTGCGCTTGCCCACAGAATGACGCCGGCACGAGGCCGGCGCTTTGATCACGATCAAACCTTTGAAGATTCGCGGAGCAGGTTCAGCTGGCCAGCACGGACGCCTCGCGGGCCAGGCGTTCGATCGCCTCCCAGTCGCGGGTCTGCAGCAGTGCCGGGGTGGTCAGCCACGAACCGCCGACGCACAGCACGTTGGGCAGATGCAGGAACTGCGGCGCGGTCTGCGCACTGATGCCGCCGGTCGGGCAGAAGCGCACATCGGCGAACGGACCGTGCCAGGCCGCCAGCAGTGCAGCGCCGCCGGCCTGCGCCGCCGGGAAGAACTTGAAGGTGTCCTGGCCATGCTCCAGGCCCAGGATCAGATCCGAGGCGGTGGCGGCACCGGGCAGGTATGGCAGGTCGGCATCACCCGCGGCCGCATACAGCGCCGGCGTGGCACCCGGGGACACCGCGAATCGCGCGCCGGCCTGCTTCGCTGCGTGCATCTGCGCGGCGTCGAGTACGGTGCCGGCACCGATCACCGCATCCGGCACGGCCTCGACCATCGCCTTGATCGCATCCAGCGCCTGCGGCGTGCGCAGCGTCACCTCGATTACCGGCAGGCCGCCGCGGAACAGTGCCTGGGCGACGTCGACCGCTTCATTCACATCTTCGGGGGTGTACACCGGGATCACCGGTGCCAGCTTCAACAGCGCGCGCAGGCGCGGATCAGCGCTGGACATGGTCTTGCTCCTTGCCCGACGGGGCATCGCGGATCGCCGCCGGGTACGGCAGCGCAGCGGCGCATGATGCCACGTGGCTCACGAAGGTGCTGGCAGCGTCGCCCCGCCCTGCCCCGGTCAGGCCGGGTCGGCCTGCAGTGCCTGGATGCGGCGCTGGTACCAGTCGCCACCGAGCGGGTCGAACACCGCCGAGCGCTCCATCTGCGACTCGTACACGTGCACAGAAATCGCCAATGCGTCGTCGCTGGCGTTGCGCAGGGTGTGGTACTCGTGCGGCGGGATCAGGCTGCCGGCACTGCCGCAGCCTCCGCGCAGCGTGGCGTGGCGGTGGAAACGCCAGCGCTCGCCGGCGCGCTCCAGCAGCTCGTAACGGGTGATCTCCAGTTCGCCCAACCACACTCCCTCCACACACCACATGGCATCGTGGTCGTGCAGCGGCGTGCCCTGCCCTGGGCCCCAGCTCATGGCGATCACGCTGTAGCCGTGTTCGCGGCTGTGGTACAGCGGACGTCGCGCGTAATGATCACTGACCGGCCGATGCACGCACTCGGGCAATTCGATGCGGCTGTCGGTTATGGCTTCCTGCAGCGCCAGCTGCAGGTCGGCGGTGATGCGCCCGGCATCACCGGCGGTCACCGCGGCGTCGACCGCAGCGATCAACCGGTCGCGGCCACGGAACAGCGGAAACGGAGAGGTCTGCAGGCCCATGCACCTGACTGTAGCGGAGCATGGTTAAGGGAATGTTGGCGTTCGCGCGCGACGCGTCCGCATTCAGGGTGAACACGCGCAGAAGAACGGTTCAGATGCAGAGGCACTAGAGCAATCACAAGGGAACCTCGCGCAGCAAAACGTGTCGAACACGACGCGATTCAGATCCGCTGCGACGTTCCGCAACTTCGCATCCGACGGGTGCAAGGCTAGAATTCTCCGACTTACCTGGTTCTATACATGTCAGTGCGAAATATGAGCGATGCCGCGTTGCCGGCATCGAAAGGCAAGGCTGCCACGATCAACGACATCGCACGACTGTCGGGAGTTTCCAAGAAAACGGTTTCAAGAATCATCAACAACTCGCCGCTGGTGCGCAAAGACACCCGCGACAAGGTCGAGGCGTTGATGCGCGAGGTCGGTTACGTGCCCGACCCGCTGGCGCGCGGACTCGCGTTCCGCCGCTCCTTCCTGATCGGCCTGGTGTATGACGACCCCGGCGCCCAATGCATTGTCGACCTGCAGCACGGCGCGCTGGAAGCGCTGCGCGGCACCGGCTATGAGCTGGTGGTGCACCCGTGCAACAGCCAGGATCCGGACTGTGCGGACGGCGTGCGCCGTTTCGTGCAGCAGCAGAAACTGCATGGCGTGATCCTCGGCCCGCGCGCCTCCGAATCGATGGCGCTGGCGCAGATGCTCGACGCGATCGACTGCCGCCACATCCGCATCAACGCGCATGCGTCGGAAGAAGACGTGCAGGCGGTGGTCACCCACGATCGCGATGGTGCGGCGGCGGCTGCGGGCTACCTGCTCTCGCTCGGCCACCGCGACATCGCGGTGATTGCCGGTCCCGGTGACCGGCGCGCTGCCCGCGAGCGGACCCACGGCTTCCTTGATCGGCTGGCCCAGGTCGGCGTGACCCTGCCGGGCGAGCGCGTGCTGGAAGCGGGCGACACCTTCGAGTCCGGCGTGCATGCCGCCGAACGCCTGCTGATGGGCGGACAACGCCCCAGTGCGATCTTCACCGGCAACGACGAAATCGCCGCGGGCGTCTACCAGGTGGCATTGCGTGCGGGCATCGCGGTGCCGCAGCAGTTGTCGATCGTCAGCTACGACGACAGCCCGCTGGCGTCGCGGCTGTGGCCGCCGCTGACGTCGGTACGCCGCCACGTCTCCGACATCGGCCGCATGGCTGCCGCGATGCTGGTGCAGACCGACGTACCGGAGGCGCCGGCTGCGGCCAGCGTGCATCCGCAACTGATGGTGCGCGGTTCCTGCCGGGCCGTGGACGGCTGAGTGTCCTGCCCTCGCCTGCGCCGTCGCGACAGAACGGTGCAGGCAACAACGAAAACGGCGCACCAGGGTGCGCCGTTTCCACTGCGGAGCGGTGTGCGTTACGCGCTTACACGTCGCCGCCGTCGGCCCAGCCTTCACCCGTGCCCTTCTGGAACACGCGGTCATCGCCCTGCACCTCGCCCGCCGGCAGATGCGCCTGGTCGGCCAGTGCCGCGTAGATCGGGGTGAAGTCCGGCGACGTCGCCTGCATCAGCTGTTCGAAGCTGTCGATGACGAAGTAGGTCTTCTGGAAGGTGTCGATGCGGTACTTGGTGCGCATGATCCGCTGCAGGTCGAAACCGATGCGGTTGGGCGCGGGCGATTCCAGCGAGTACAGTGACTCGCCCTTCGACGACACGATGCCGGCGCCGTAGATGCGCAGGCCGTCGGGCGTATCGATCAGGCCGAACTCCACCGTGTACCAGTACAGGCGGGTCAGGTTCTGCAGTGCATCCGGGCCGATCGCGTGGGCCTTGACGCCGCCACGGCCGTACGCCTCCATGTAGTCGGCGAACACCGGGTTCATCAGCAGCGGCACGTGGCCAAACAGATCGTGGAACAGGTCCGGTTCGGCGATGTAATCGATCTGGTCCGGGCGACGGATCCACCAGGTCACCGGGAAACGGCGGTTGGCCAGGTGGTCGAAGAAATCCAGTTCCGGCAGCAGGCCTTCAACGCCGACCAGGGTCCAGCCGGTGGCGGCGCCCAGTACTTCGTTGAGCTGGTCGAAGCGCGGAATCATGTGTGCGCTCATGCCCATCTCGTCCTGCGCGTCCAGGAACTCCTGGCAGGCGCGGCCGACCAGCAGTTCGCGCTGGCGCTGGTACAGCGTGCTCCAGGTGGCGTGGTCGTCGGCGCTGTAGGTGTCCCACGGTTGCTCGACGAGCGCGGTGGTATACACCGGCACGTAGCCCTTGTCGGTCTGCTGGTGTTCGACGCGGCGGGGCTGGGCGAGGTCCATGGGGCACTCCTTGACGGGATACCCACGATGCTAGGGCAGGGCGCGCGCAACAGGGTTGCAAAAGTTGCGTCGATTGGCCTTGTTGGCGCAATATCCTTGCGTACTCACCATGTTGCGGGGCAACAATGGCCGGAGAAGTCCAGTTCGATCGCACGGATATACGTCTACTGGCTGAAATCCAGCGGGATGGGCGCGCCACCAACGCCGAGCTGGCGACACGGGTGAACCTCTCGCCCTCGGCCTGCCTGCGCCGCCTGCAGCGGCTGGAAAGCGAGGGCGTGATCGTCGGCTATGGCGCGCGGCTGGAACCGCGCCAGCTGCGCCTGGGCCTGCAGGCCTTCGTGCGCGTGCAGCTGGAAAAGCATGACCAGGCCGCCATCGGCCACTTCGTGGACAGCGTGCAAGCGTGGGACGAGGTGGTGGCCTGCCATGCGCTGACCGGCGACATGGACTACCTGCTGCACGTCTACGTGCGCGACCTGGAGCACTTCTCGCACTTCCTGCTGGACCGGCTGCTCAACGCCGGCGGCGTGGCCGATGCCAATTCCAGCTTCGTGCTGCGAACGGTGAAGGGTTTCCAGGCGTTGCCGTTGTCGCAGCTGGAGCCCTGAGCAGCCACCAGGCGTGCCCGGTGGCCTGGCATCAATGGATCAGCACTTGTCCTTGCGGCCCATCAGCTTGCCCAGGCGCGAGGCTTCCTCGCACTTTGGTGCGGCCACCGGCGCGGGTGCCGCTGCGGCGGCGCGCGCGCGCTGCAACTGCTGGATCTTCGCGCGGATCTGCGGCATGGCCGCCATTGCGGCCTTCTCGCCTTCCAGGATCGCGGTGCCGCGCTGGCTGAAATCGGCGGCGCCGATGTCCAGTACCTTCGGACGGATGACGATGTCGGCGCGCGCCAGCTCCTGCTCGCCCAGGCGCTGGCCCATGATCGAGATGGACTGGTTGACGATGCCCAGCATGTCCGTCGGTGCCTTGCCGCTGGCCTTGCTGGAGATGTCCACGGCGATCACGAAGTCGGCGCCGAGCTGGCGCGCGGCATCCACCGGCACCGGGCTGACCACGCCGCCGTCGATATAGTTGCGGCCGCCGATCTTCACCGGCTCGAACACACCGGGGATGCTGCTCGACGCGCGCACCGCCTGGCCGACGTTGCCGCGCACGAAGATCGCGCGCTCGCCCGTTTCCAGCTGGGTGGCAACGGCGGCGAACGGTTTCTTCAGGCGCTCGGCGGGACGGTTGGCGACCTGCTCGTTGACGTAGTCCTGCAGCTTCTGGCCCTGCACCAGGCCACCGGAGAACAGGCGCACGTCGCGGATGCTGGCTTCGTCCAGCGCGACTGCCTTGCTCTGCATCTGGAAGGCGTCCATGCCGCTGGCATACAGCGCACCGACCACGCTGCCGGCGCTGGTGCCGGAGACCACGGCCGGCTCGAAGCCGTTGGCTTCCAGCATCTTGATCACGCCGATGTGCGCGAAGCCCTTGGCCGCGCCGCCACCGAGGGCGATGCCGATCCTGATCGGCTTGGCCTGCGGCACCACGGTCGGCGCCGGCGGCGGCGTGGGGCGGACCGGGTCGCCACCGCAGCCGGCCAGCAGGCCGATCAGGGCGACGGACAGCAGCATGCGGGGGCGGAACAGGCTCATCGGCAGTGCGCTCGCGGCGCTGGATTCAGGAAAGGGCGCCAGCATACCGAAGCCGTGGCGGGGCGGGCAGGGTGGGGGGAACTCCCTATTCAGCAAAAAAAACGTGAATCGCTTCTGGTGGGTGCGGACCTTGGTCCGCACAAATGCCTGGTCGCGCGCTGAAGGAATGTGCCAACCAAGGTTGGCACCTACCAAATGAGTGGGTCAGAACCGGTTGTCACCATCCAGGATCCGGCCCAGGCCGCCCAGCACCGAGCCTTCGCCGCGGCTCTGGCCGCCGCCCTGCGGTGCGGCCATCCACATGCGGCCGGCCAGGCGCGAGAACGGCAGCGACTGCAGCCAGACCTTGCCGGGGCCGGTCAGCGTGGCCAGGAACACGCCTTCGCCGCCGAACAGCATGCTCTTGATGCCGGCCACCCGGCGCACGTCCATGTCCACGCTGGAGTGGTAGGCCACCACGCAGCCGGTATCCACGTCCAGGCGCTCGCCGGCGGCCAGCTCGCGCTCGATCACGCAGCCGCCGGCGTGGATGAACACCCAGCCGTCGCCTTCCAGCTTCTGCATGATGAAGCCCTCGCCGCCGAACAGGCCGGTCATGATCCTGCGCTGGAACTGCACGCCGATCTGCACGCCGCGCGCGCCGGCCAGGAAGCTGTCCTTCTGGCAGATCAGGCGGCCGCCGTGCTGGTCCAGTTTCATCGCCAGCACCGTGCCGGGGTAGGGCGCGGCGAAGGCGACCTTGCCCTTGCCATGCCCGCTCTGGGTGTAGACGGTGGCGAACAGGCTCTCGCCGGTCAGCACACGGCGGCCGGCGGCCATCACCTTGCCCATGAAGCCGCCCTGGTCACCGTTGGCAGCGCCAAACACCGTGTCCATCTGTACCGTGGCGTCCTTGAACATCAAGGCGCCGGCCTCGGCAATGGCGCTCTCGCCGGGGTCGAGCTCAATCTCCACGAACTGCATTTCATGGCCGACGATGCGGAACTCGATGTCGTCGGCGCGGCCGCTGGCGCCGGCGGCGACCGGGACCGGCGGCGGTGTGTTGGGCATGCCCGGGGCCGGAGCCTGCAGCTCGGCCACCTCGGCGATCGGCGTCCACCCGCTCATGCCCTGGCACCATGCCAGGGCGCGTGGATTGGCCTGCGCGTAGCGGCGTGCGGCCCCGTCATCAAGCGGGCCGATGCGCTCGGCCTGGGCGGAGGCATGGAAGTACCACTGGGTCATGGCGGCGGGTCCGTCGCGTGGAAACCCCGAGTCTAGCGAGCGCCCGGGGGTGCCGGCGACGGGGCCATGAACGGCGGGCATTTGCGGCGTAGGTGCTGTATTGCAACAATTATCTGGTAGCGCCGTTTTACCACCCCTCCAAACACAGCCTACCGCCATGTCCCCGACCCGCACTTCCCGTGGCCGATTTCCGGTCGCGCGCCCCCTCGTTGCCGCTCTTTCCGCCCTGCTGCCGCTGGTAGCAGCCGCCCAGGAAACCCCCGCTGCCAAGGATCCGGTTGCCCTCGACGCCCTGCAGGTGACCGCGCAGCGCCGTGTCGAGAACGCCAAGGACGTGCCGGTCGCGCTCTCCGCGATCCAGGGCGAGAAGCTGGATGTGCTCGGTTCGGCCGGCGATGACATCCGCTTCCTGGCCGCACGCGTGCCCAGCCTCAACATCGAGTCGTCCTACGGCCGTGCCTTCCCGCGCTTCTACATCCGCGGCCTGGGCAACACCGACTTCGACCTCAATGCGTCGCAGCCGGTTTCGCTGGTGTACGACGACGTGGTGCAGGAAAGCCCTCTGCTGAAGGGCTTCCCGCTGTTCGACCTGGCCAACGTGGAAGTGCTGCGTGGTCCGCAGGGCACGCTGTTCGGCCGCAACACCCCGGCCGGCGTGGTCAAGTTCGATTCGGCGCGTCCGTCGCAGGATGCCGATGGCTACATCCGCGTCGGCTACGGCAGCTACAACAGCTGGAACGTACAGGGCGCCTACGGCGGCCCGCTGACCGATCGCTGGTCGGCACGCGTCTCGGCGATCTACCAACGCCGCGATGACTGGGTCGACAACACCCGCGTCGGCGCTCCCAACAGTGGCTTCGAAGGCTATGACGAAGCCGCAGGCCGCGTGCAGTTCCTGTACGAAGGCGATGACTTCGAAGCGCTGTTCAACCTGCACAAGCGCAAGCTCAATGGCACCGCCCGCCTGTTCCGCGCCAACATCATCGAGAAGGGTGGCAACTCGCTGGTCGAGAACTTCGATCGCGACAAGGTGGCCAACGACGGCGTCAACTTCTCCGACCTGAAGACCTGGGGTGGCAGCGCGCGCCTGCAGTGGAACCTCGGCTCGGTGACGCTGCACTCGATCACCGGCTACGAAACCGCCGAATCGCTCAACCGCGGTGACATTGACGGTGGCTACGGCGCGGCGTTCCTTGGCGCCGGCAACTACGGCCCCGGCCTGATTCCGTTCTCGTCGGAGTCGGCTGACGGCCTGCCGCATCACCGCCAGTGGACGCAGGAAGTCCGCATCGAGTCCAACGAGTGGGGCCGCTTCGACTGGCAGGCCGGCGTCTTCTACTTCGATGAAGACGTGACCATCAACAACTTCAACTACGACTCGCTGGCCCCGGGCAATCCGCAGACCGGCCACGTGGTGCAGAACCAGCGCAACAAGGCCTGGGCGGTGTTCGCCTCGGGTGACTTCGATGTCACCGACCGCTTCAAGCTGCGTGCCGGCGTGCGCTACACCCAGGACAAGAAGGACTTCAGCGCCAGCGTGCTGCAGGCCGTTCCGTTCGGCACCCCGGTCAGTGGCCCGTACCTGGCCAACACCGACGTCAACGACGTCAGCTGGGATGTCAGCGGCGTCTACAAGCTGACCGACGACATCAACGCCTATGCCCGCGTGGCCAAGGGCTTCCGCGCGCCGTCGATCCAGGGCCGCCTGGCCTTCGCGCCAGGCCTGTCGCAGGCCGATTCGGAGAAGGTGATCTCGTACGAGGCCGGCATCAAGGCCGACCTGTTCGAGCGCCGCGCGCGCCTGGGCCTGAGCGTGTTCCGCTACAACGTCGATGGCCAGCAGCTGATCGCGGTGGGCGGCAGCAACAACACCGCCACCCTGCTCAACGCCGACAAGACCATCGGCCAGGGCGTCGAGCTGGACCTGGAGGCCTACCTGGCCGACAACGTCCTGCTGACCTTCGGCAGCAGCTACAACGACACCGAGATCAAGGACAAGAACCTGGCGGTGGCGATCTGCGGCGGTGGCTGCACCATCACCGACCCGACCACGGTGATCAACGGCCAGACCTATGCGCTGGTGAACGGCAACCCGCTGCCGCAGGCGCCGAAGTGGATCCACAACGCGACCCTGCGCGTGGGCTTCCCGCTCAGCGATGGCAGCGAGCTGTACGCCTACACCGACTGGGCCTACCGCAGTGCGGTGAACTTCTTCATCTACGAGTCGCCGGAATTCCGCGGCCGCAGTTCGCTGGAAGGCGGCCTGCGCCTGGGCTACAACTGGGATTACGGCCAGTACGACGTGGCGGTGTTCGGTCGCAACCTGACCAACCAGACCCGCGTGGTCGGCGCGATCGACTTCAACAACCTGACCGGCTTCCTCAACGAGCCGCGTACCTGGGGCGTGGAGTTCACCGCGAAGTTCTGATGCGGTGGCTGCGTTGATGCAATGCAGAAGGGCCGGCGCAATGCCGGCCCTTCTGCTGTGCGGGGTCAGAGCCCTTCCCTGCGGAAAGGGATCCGACCCCGATGGGGTCGGCATTCCGCGCCGGGGTCAGATCCCTTTCCGCAGGGAAGGGCTCTGACCCCGGACCATCACTTACAGCGCGCTCTGCGGGCGCACCTTCAGCACCGCATTCTCGGTGGCGCAGTCGCGGCTGGAGTGCCGACCGGCCTTGCGCGCCGCCTCGATCTCCTTGCGTGCGGCCAGCAGGTCCTTGTTGAAGGCAGCGTTGTCATGCAGGCGGGCCACGGCGGCCGCGCCCATGAAGCGGCCTTCGAGGATGTCGCTCTGCCAGTGCACGTTGCACACCAGGCGGCTCTCGCCGTAGTTGCGGCCGCGGGCCTGGATGGCATCGGCGCGGTCCGGCGCGATCTCCGACAGGATCAGGGCCCAGGCCCAGCCGATCGAGGTGTGGCCGGACGGATAGGAACCGTTCTTGCGCAGGCCGTCCTCGTCCTTCGGCGAGCAGGTCGGCTCACCGTTGACCATGAACGGGCGCGGGCGCTGGTAGTGGTTCTTGGCCGCCTTGGTGGCGGCGCTGGCGTCGATCCGGCTGCGCTCCAGCAGTCGGTACAGCGCCGGGGTCTTCACTGCATCGACGTCGATGTCGGCGGCGCAGGAGAAGTGGTTGGCGCCTTCGGGGAAGCCGAGTTCCGCATCGACGCCGGCCTGGGCGAAGCGTGGGCTGCCACGCAGCGCGCGGGCTTCACGGCTGACCTGTTCGTCCAGGGCGAGGGCGGCCGAACCGGCCGCCGGTGGTGCCGGCACCAGGTCCAGGCTGGCCGGAACCGCGCTCGTGTCCAGATAGCCCACCGCCTTGGTGGTGATGTTGGCTTCGACGGCGGTCGGCTTGCTGGCGGTGGCTGCGCAGCCAGCCAGGACCGCGACAACGGTGAGACCGAGCAGTGGGCGGGGGGTGTGGGAAATCAGCGACATGGACGGCTCCAGAGGAAAAACATCGCGTCATGATCGCAGCCCGTATGCGACACCGCAGTGGCCATCGGTCATACGGCCAGACCCGGCATGGTCATCGGGGCAGTATGAAAAACGTCATCGAGTGTCGTCAGTCTCCTGAATCCGGGCGCAGCGCACGGACTTTCACGCGCCTGCGCCGCGAGCATCGACACAACGGGGTCGAGAGGCCGTCCAGTTCCAGCCGGGTCGGGGGGATCCACTGACAGAGGGAGAGAAGCGATGCGCAGCACCGCAACAGGAAGTACCGCCCTGGCCCTGCTCCTCGGGCTGGCAACCGCCCCGGCGCAGGCCGCCGACGTGGTCGGCGTGGCCTTCGTGCATGGCACCGGCGCGCAGACCAATGCCACCCAGGACTACTGGCAGCCGGCGATCATCGACACCGTGCGCCAGGGCCTGCCGAACAGCAGCAACTACGTCGTCATCAACTGTGACTTCACCCAGTACATGTGGAAACCGGAAGCGGCCGGTTGCCTGGCCAACCAGCTGACCGGCTTCATCGACAGCCGTGGCATCACCCAGCTGGTGGTGATCACCCACTCCAACGGCGGCAATGTGATGCGCTGGATCCTGTCCAACCCGACCTACGACAGCCGCTATCCGAAGATCATCCGCACGGTGCGCAAGGTCAATGCACTGGCTCCGTCCTCGGCGGGCACGCCGCTGGCCGATGCGGTGCTCAACGGCAATACCTTCGAAACGTCGCTGGGCTGGCTGCTGGGCTACAAGAACGACGCGGTACGCCAGCAGCAGGTGGCGAGCATGGCCACCTACAACGCGCAGAACCTGTACGGCACGGCCGGTCGCCCGGCGCTGCCCAAACCGTTCCGTGCGGTGGTCGGCAGCGATGTGGAATCGGCGGTGTGGGACAGCAACAGTTACTGCGGTGGCTACGCCGCCAATGTCGGCCTGGAGTTCACCCAGAACTGGCTGTCGTCCTGCTCCGATGGCTTCCTGGAGTGCAGCAGCCAGAAGGCTGCCGGCACCACCTGGTTCACCGACAAGGCACGCACCCAGGGCGCCGAACCACTCAGCCACAACCAGAGCCGGCGCGAGTGCTTCGGCCTCGGCACCCTGCTGCGCAACGACCTGAACCAGTGAGGGAGATGACCATGACGAACCATTCCACCCTGCTGGCCAGTGCTTTGCTGGCCGTGCTGTCCCTTTCCGCAGCGCAGGCCGCGCAGCCGCTGCAGGCCGCCCGCGCGGGCGATCAGGTGCCTGCCGCACTGGTGGCCGCGCCGCTGCCCGCCGATGAAAGCGAGCATGCGCCGCTGTCCTTTGCCTGGGCGCTGGACCCGGCACAACCGCTGCAGGCGGCCACGCCGTATGCCTCGGTCAGCCGCAGCTACTGGCAGCAGGTCGATGGCACGCAGCTGCAACGCGGCCTGGACCTGCCGCTGACGGCGCCCGATGCGGTGATCCAGCTGAGCCCGGCCGCAGGTGCCCGCGCGCTGCCGGCCAACACCCTGCAGGTGCGCGACCCGGCCGGCCGCAGCAGCGTGGCCCGCAGTGTCGATGCGCGCGCGCTGCAGGATGCCGGCATGCCGGTGAGTGATGGCAGCAGCATGCTGCGCACCGGCGCGACCAGTTCGGCCGGTGCGTACACGCTGCAGAGCACGCAGGCGCAGGGCCGCTATGTGGTGCAGGTGCTTGAGCCGAACAGCCCGCTGCGGCTGGAAGTGCAGGCCAACCAGGCGCAGGTGCTGGCTGGTGGCAACGTGCAGCTGCAGGCACGCCTGCTGGAAGACGGCGCCACCACCGCGCAGCTGGCATCGCGCCGTGGCGGCCTGGGCGGTGAAGCCCTGCTGGTCGCACCGGATGGCCGCAGCTGGCCGCAGCGCCTGCTGCGCACCACCGACGGCAGCCTGCGCGCGCAGGTGCGCATCCCCGCCGATCTCGGCAGCGTGCAGGGGCTGTGGGAACTGCAGGTGTTCGCCCAGGCCGATGGCGTGCTGCGCGACGGCAAGGTGGCTTTCGCGGTGGCACGGCCGACCGCGCGCTTCAGTGGCCAGGCGGCACCGGACCCGTCCAGCCGCCAGGTGGCACTGCCGCTGCAGGTGGCCGCCGCTGGCCGCTACGAAGCACGCGGCACGCTGTACGCCACGGCCCGCGATGGCCAGTTGAAGCCGGTCGCGCAGGCACATGCGGCGGCGTGGTTCGATGGCCCCGGTGCAGGCCAGCTGGTGCTGCCGTTCGACCAGGCCGCATTGCCGGCCGGTTTCGGTGCGCCGTACGAACTGCGCGACCTGCAGCTGCAGGACCAGAGCCGGATGGCACCGATCGAGTCGCGCGCGCTGGCGTTGCGGTTCTGAGCACGGCGGTGGCGGGCCGGGATATCCGGCCCGCTGCATTGCATCCTGTAGAGCCGAGCCGATGCCCGGCTGCTGTTTGTCGTGATCAGGAGCAGCCGAGCATCGGCTCGGCTCTACAGTGGCATGTCGATCACCCCGCGTACGCGGTCAGCCGGCCTTCCTGCTCGCATACGGTGATCGCGCCGCCGAACACCGCCGACAGCGGTTCGTTGCGCAGCAGCTCGGCGCGGGTGCCGTCGGCCAGTACGCGACCATCGCGCAGCAGCACCACGCGCTCGATCTCGGGAATGATCTCTTCGATGTGGTGGGTCACCAGCACCAGGGTGATGCCCTGCTGCGCCAGCACCCGCATGGTCGCCACCAGCTGCTCGCGGGCGACCAGGTCCAGCCCGGTGGAGGGTTCGTCCAGCAGCAGTGCCTGCGGTCGATTGACCAGCGCGCGGGCGATCAGCACGCGGCGGGTCTCGCCGGCCGACAGCTCGGCATAGGCGCGCTCGCGCAGCGTCAGGGCGCCGGTCATCGCCAGCGTTTCACCGACGCGTGCACGCATGTCGGCGGTCACCTCGCGGAAGGCCGGCACCACGTAGCTGGCGAAGAAGCCGGACAGCACCGCCTGTTCCACGGTCAGGCCGGGCATGTCGGCCAGGTTGCTGCTGAGGTCGCCGGTGACGATGCCCAGCTGCGAGCGCAGCCGGTCCACCTGCCAGCGGTTCTGGCCCAGCACCTTCACCGCCACCGTGCCGTCGCCCTGCGCCAGTGGATACAGTTCGCGGGTGATCAGCTTGATGAAGGTGGATTTGCCGCAGCCGTTGGGGCCGAGCAGGGCGGTGTGCTGGCCCTGCGCGATGCGCAGGCTGAGCCCGTGCAGCACCTTCACCTGGCCGCGCACCACGGTGGCGCGGTCCAGTTCGATCAAGGGGGGCAGCTCCGCGACGGGCGGGGCGGCGGTCATGGCGCTGGCGCGTGGATCAAGGCTCGACAACTCAGGTCCCCAACTGTGAACGGTGCCACGGATGGCGATGCGATACATCGCCGCAGGGATGCAGTTTGCAACGCAAGCGGCCATCATGTCTGCCATCCCCGCGTCGATCCGGAGAGCCGTCATGCCTGATGCCCTGATGTCCCTGTTGACCGGTGGTGTGCTCGGCCTGGGGTGGTGGGCCATGCTGGCAGTGCTGCTGGTCTTCACCCAGATCACCATCTTCTCGGTGACCCTGTACCTGCACCGCAGCCAGGCCCATCGCGGGGTCGATTTCCACTCGGCGCTGGCCCACGTGTTCCGTTTCTGGCTGTGGCTGACCACCTCGATGATCACCCGCGAGTGGGTGGCCATCCATCGCAAGCACCACGCCAAGGTGGAGACCGAGGACGACCCGCACAGCCCGGTCACCCGCGGCATCGGCAGGGTGTTCTGGCACGGCGTGGAGCTGTACCGGGAGGCACGCGGCATGCGCGCGGACATCGAACAGTACGGGCGCGGTACCCCGGACGATGCGATCGAGCGCCACCTGTATACCCCGCACGCCACGCTGGGCCCGGTGCTGCTGCTGGTGATCAACAGCGTGCTGTTCGGCCTGCCCGGCGTGGCCCTGTGGGCGATCCAGATGGCATGGATCCCGTTCTGGGCAGCCGGCGTGGTCAACGGCCTGGGCCACTGGTGGGGCTACCGCAACTACGAGTCTGCCGATACCTCCACCAATCTCACGCCGTGGGGGTTCTGGATCGGTGGCGAGGAGCTGCATAACAACCACCATGCCTTCCCCAGCTCGGCGCGCTTCGCGATGCGGCGCTGGGAATTCGACATCGGCTGGAGTGCGATCCGCCTGCTGCAGGCGCTGCGCCTGGCCAAGGTGCTGCGGGTGGCACCGGCCATGGACGTGCGTCCGAACATTGCCGTGCCCGATGCCGAGACCCTTAAGGCGCTGCTGTCGCATCGCTTCCAGGCGATGACCGACTACCAGCGCAATGTGTTCATGCCGGCCCTGCGCGAGGAAGCCGCCCAGGCCGGAGCCAAGCTGCGCCGCCTGCTGCCGCGCCGGCTGCGCCGTGGACTGGTCAACGATGGTCGCTGGCTGAAGCCGGACAGCCGTGCCCAGCTCAGCGCATGGGTGGCACAGCGCCCGCGCATCCGCACCCTGGTCGAGTACCGCGCGCGGCTGGCGGCGTTGCTGGAAGCCCGAGGCCACGACGCCGCTGAGCGCCTGCACCAGTTGCAGGCGTGGTGCCGCGAGGCCGAGGAAAGCGGTATCGCGGCGTTGCAGGCCTACGCCGCACGCTTGAAGGGCTACAGCCTGGTGGGCGCGTGAGGGCAGGGTACGGGCTTCTGCTGGCGGCACTGCTGCCGGGCGCGGCGCTGGCCCAGGTCACCGACACCGCCAGCTATCTGCAGCGGATGGACAGCGATGGCGACGGCAGGGTCAGCGAGGCCGAGTACGTGCAGTGGATGCTGTATGCCTTCGACCGCATGGACCGCAACGGTGATGGTGTGCTGACGGCCGAGGAGCTGCCCGGTGGCAAGGGCAGGGCGATCAGCCGCGAGCAGCAGCGGCAGGTGATCGTGCAGCGCTTCCACAAGCAGGATGCCAACGGTGATGGTTTCCTGGATGCGCGCGAACTGGCGGCGCCTCCGCGCTAAAGATTCCCGGCGTGCTGCCGATGGTGGGTTCGACGCGATCCCGGGTACCGGTCGATCCGCACGGGTAAGGCGATCTGGCATGTCGACCGCGATGGATCGCGGTAGGGGGAAGGACATGGAAGGGAGTGCGGTGCCATTGCGATGATCGATGCCGAACGGAATCGCCTGCACTGGCCCGACACGACCCAAGGATCCCCCATGAAATCGAACCCACCCCTGCTGGCGGCCGCGCTGCTCGGCAGCCTCGTCATCGCCTCGCCTGTGCTGGCCAACGAGCCACCCCCGACCGCCCCGTCCGACACGGCGACGGCTGCAGACGTTCCCGCCGCTGATGCCGGCGTTGTCGCCGCCGTGGCGGAGCTGCCTGCCTGGGAAAGCCGGGTGCCGGTGAGCGTGAAGCTGCAGATGGGCGCGGATGGCCAGCCAGTCGGCGACAAGACGCTGCGCCTGGTGCAGCGTTCCACCACCGGCAAGCTGGTGGCCGCGCAGGTTGCCGTGTCATTGTTTTCCGGCACGCTCGGCGGCAGCTCGTTCAAGAAGGACCAGCTGAAGGGAACCCGGGTGGAGACCGTTCCGAACCCGGCCTTCGGTTACCTGCAGGACCAGGTGCGCATGCGCCTGGCCGAGTACTTCACCGCGCATCCGGGCGCTGTGCCGGCAGAGGTACGGCCGGTGCAGATCACCGCCGATGGCTTCACCCTGATCTACAAGGAACTGGGCGATGCCGATACCCAGTACGAGCTGCGCCAGACCCAGCACGTCGGCTTCCCGTATACCCGCAAGCTGTTGCGCCTGGTCGGTGGCGAAGGCGTGCAGTGCCAGGTCGACGCACCGGTGGCCGCACCCCTGGAAGCCTGGCAGGCCGACGACTATGCGTTGGTCAAGCAGACGGCCGAGCGCTACAGCGACCAGTGCCTGGCCCGGTTCGTGGAAACGCTGCCGTCGCTGTTCCCGGACCGTTCCGCCGCGGCGGCACCGGTTCCGGCGGAGCCTGCGCGCGCCGGGCAGGACGCCTGACACCGGTCGATGCCGGGGATCATTCCCCGGCATCGACGGCCAGGTGCCGGCCGCAGAGCGGGGATAGAATCCCTGCATGCCTGAACTGCCCGAAGTCGAAACCACCCGCCGCGGCCTGGCGCCGCACCTGCAGGGCCGCCGCGTGCATGGCGTGATCCTGCGCCGCGCCGACCTGCGCTGGCCGATTCCACCGGAAGTGGCCGAGCTGCTGCCGGGGCAGCGCATCGAGGACATCCGCCGGCGCGCCAAGTACCTGCTGCTGGATACCGCCATCGGCAGCGCGGTGCTGCACCTGGGCATGTCCGGCAGCCTGCGCGTGCTGCCCGGTGACACACCGCTGCGCGCCCACGACCATGTGGATATCAGTCTGGACAACGGCCGCCTGCTGCGCTTCAACGACCCGCGCCGATTCGGCAGCCTGCTCTGGCAGCCCGCCGGTGAGATCCACCCGCTGCTGCAGGGGCTGGGCCCGGAGCCACTGGACGAGGGATTCGACGGCGACTACCTGTTTGCGCGCAGCCGTGGCCGCAGTGCGCCGGTGAAGACCTTCCTGATGGACCAGGCGGTGGTGGTGGGCGTGGGCAACATCTACGCCGCCGAGAGCCTGTTCAAGGCCGGCATCAGTCCGCTGCGCGAGGCTGGGAAGATCTCGCGCGAACGCTACCAGCGGCTGGCCGACGCGGTGAAGGAGATCCTGGGCTATGCCATCACCCGTGGCGGCACGACCCTGCGCGATTTCATCAGCCCCGATGGCGCGCCGGGCTACTTCGAACAGGAACTGCTGGTGTACGGCCGTGACGGGCTGCCCTGCCCGAACTGTGGCCGCGCGCTGAAGCACGCCACCATCGGCCAGCGCGCCAGCGTCTGGTGCAGCCACTGCCAGCGCTGAGCCGGCAGCCAGCGGCAGCTGAACGGGCAGGGCGCGTCTCCGCTGCCCGTTAACGTTTGTCTGCCTATGATGGCCGACCTTCCTCCCTGTGCCTGACGCGCCTGCATGCAACGACGCGACTTCATCCGCAATGCCTCCCTCGCCCTGGCTGCATTCGGCCTGCCGTCCCTGCCCGCGTGCGCGGCCAGCAGGAGCGGCCAGATGGGGCTGCGCCGCCTCGGCCAGCCGCAACCGTTCGACTTCGCCACCCTGAAGGGCCAGGCGCGCGCGCTGGCGCAGGCGCCCTACAAGAGCCACAAGCGGGTGCTGCCGGGCCGTCTGGAAGGACTGGACTGGGACCAATACCAGTCGATCGGCTACCGCCAGGACCATGCGCTGTGGGCCGACCAGCCCGGCAAGTTCCAGGCCAAGTTCTTCCACCTGGGCCTGTACTTCCATTCGCCGGTGCGCATGTTCGACGTGGTCGACGGCAAGGCGCAGGAGCTGGCCTATGACGGCGCGGCGTTCAACTACGGCAAGAGCGGCATCAAGGATGGCGAGCTGCCGGCCGACCTCGGCTTCGCCGGCTTCCGCCTGAACACCCGCAAGGACACTGACCGCGACTTCGCCGCCTTCCTCGGCGCCAGCTACTTCCGCGCGGTAGGCAAGGAAGGCCAGTACGGCCAGTCCGCGCGCGGCCTGGCGATCGACACCGGGATGGGCAAGCCGGAGGAATTCCCGGATTTCATCGCCTACTACCTGGAACAGCCATCGGCTGATTCGGACACGATCGTGGTCTACGGCCTGCTGGATTCACCCAGCGTGGCTGGCGCCTATCGCTTCGCGATCACCAATGGCGACGTGCTGCTGATGGACATCGACAGCGCGCTGTACCCGCGCAAGCCGATCGAGCGGCTCGGCATCGCACCGTGCACCAGCATGTACCAGGTGGGCGAGAACGACCGCCGCATGGCATGGGACTGGCGCCCGGAGATCCACGATACCGATGGCCTGTCGCTGTGGACCGGCGCTGGCGAATGGATCTGGCGGCCGCTGCTGAACCCGCGCAACCTGCGCTTCAACATGTTCGTGGACCGCAATCCGCGCGGCTTCGGCCTGCTGCAGCGCGACCGCAATTTCGACCATTACCAGGACGACGGCGTGTTCTACGAGAAGCGCCCGTGCCTGTGGGTGGAGCCGAAGGGCGAATGGGGCGAGGGCTCGGTGCAGCTGGTGGAGATTCCCACCGTGGACGAGACGTTCGACAACATCGTGGCGTTCTGGAACCCGAAGGATAAGCCGCAGCCGGGCCAGGAGCTGCTGGTCGGCTACCGCCTGTACTGGGGCGCCGAACCGCCGGCGCGCCCGCCGCTGGCGCACTGCGTGGCCAGCCGCACCGGCCTGGGCGGTGTGGTCGGCAAGAAGCGCGAGTACTTCAGCTGGCGCTTCGCGGTGGACTTCGAAGGGGGCGAGCTGGCCAGCCTGATCGACAAGGGTGAGGTCGAGGCGGTGGTGGAAGCCAGCCGTGGCCGGGTCGAGATCGTGTCGGCGCGCCCGCTGCGCGAGATCAACGGCTATCGCGCGATGTTCGACCTGGTGCCGCCGGAAGGCAGTACCGAGCAGATCGACATCCGCCTGTTCCTGCGCAGTGGTGGCAAGACGCTTACGGAAACCTGGCTGTACCAGTACACCCCGCCGCCGGCGGGTGCGCCGGAGCGCACGCTGTACTAAGAGAGGGTTGGGTTTGCAGGGCTTGCAGCCCTGCACCTACAGAGGCCAGAGCAACAGCAACAGCCGAAGCAGAAGCTGGTTTCCTGAGGGCAGGCGGGGTGGGTCCGGTGGCGGGAGACGCCGTAAACCCGTCCATGGGGGCTTGGCCGCGGCATCCTTGCCGCGGACACTCCCGCCACCGGACCCACCCCGCCTTCGACAGATCGCCGCGATCTGTCGGAATTGCTCATGGGGTCAGATCCGTTTTACGAAGGAAAACGGATCTGACCCCGGAATTTCATTCGATATCTGACAGATGTGTCGACCACGGTCGACACCTACCAACAGCCGCGGCCAACTGTCAGAGGTGGGGCGGTGTCGGAGTGCGGGGTGTCAGCCGCATGGATGCGGCTGCCAAGCTTACAGGGACGTACTTGCAGCGTCCCCGCACTCCGACACCGCCCCGCCATCCCACGGAATGCCCGCTGTTGCCGTTGCTGTTGTCTCTGCAGGTGCAGGACTGCAAGCCCTGCAAAAGAACACCCCTTACAGCGGCAGGGGTGCCTGCGCCGGATCGATCCGTCCTTCGCCGCGGGTGATCTTCTTGAACTCCGCACGGCTGACCGACACGTAGCGGTCGTTGCCACCGATCTCCACCTGCGGGCCATCCTGCACGGCGTGGCCATGCTCGTCCACGCGCACGGTCATGGTCGCCTTCTTGCCGCTGTGGCAGATGGTCTTGATCTCCTGCATCTCGTCGGCCCAGGCCAGCAGGTACTGGCTGCCTTCGAACAGCTCGCCGCGGAAGTCGGTACGCAGGCCGTAGCACAGCACCGGAATTCGCAGCTGGTCGACTACCTCGCTGAGCTGCCAGACCTGGCCGCGGGTCAGGAACTGCGCCTCGTCCACCAGCACGCAGCCCATCGGGCCGTTGGCCGCCAGATCCTGCTCCACCCAGCGCTCCAGGTCGGTATCGCGGTCGAAGGCCATGCCATCGGCGCGCAGGCCGATCCGCGAGGCGACCACGCCGGCGCCGGCACGGTCGTCCAGGCGTGGGGTCAGGATCGCCACCCGCATGCCGCGCTCGCGGTAGTTGTGTGCGCTCTGCAGCAGAGTGGTGGTCTTGCCGGCGTTCATCGCCGAGTAGTAGAAGTAGAGCTTGGCCATCGGCCAATTCTAGTCGCCACCCGGCCCGCCGTCGCGGATCTGCTGCGGTGCACCGATCTCGATGCTGGGCGCAAGCGCTGGCCGCCAGTAGTTGTCCTGCAGGCACCAGTAGTCGGCGGCCTTCCAGTAGTCGTTGTCGTAGACGATGTTGCCTGGTGTTGCGATGCCCTGCTCGTCGCCGCGGCGCTGCACGACGACCAGGGCCGAGCTCACGTAGCCGACGCGGCTGCCGGTGATCTGCCGGCGCCCGTCGCTGAGCGCCCGTTCCATGCGGGGCTTGGCTACGCGGTCGCCATAGTCGGCGTACACCTGTTGGCCGCGCTCGATCGCCTGTGCCTGCTGCAGCGGATCAAGGCGTGCCCAGTAGTGTTCCCGCAGGACCAGGAAGTCGTGGTACATGCGCTCGGCGGCCAGGTCCATCCAGATGTAGGCCATCACCGGGTCCGGCGCAGTGCCGATACCCTCCTGGTACAGCCTTGCCACCATTGCCTGGGAGAACTTGTCGGCGTAGCGCGCCGAGCGTTTGTAGTAGACCAGGGCCCTGGCGGGCTGTTTATCCTGTTCGGCCCGTTGGGCCATGCTTCGCCAGAAGAGGTCCGGGTGCGAATCGAAAAACCCTCCGGTCAGGACGGTGGGCGGAATCCGTCGCGGGGCCTCAACCGGACATTCCTTTGCGGCGACGGCAGCGGCCGTCGACAGAAGCAGCAACAGGCAGAGTGGAGCGTGTTTCGCCTTCATGATCGCCCTCCTGGCCATGGCCATGGAAAAAAACCAACGTCATCGCCCCGACTTCGCCAACGCCTCGTCCTGCCATTGCCGGTAGGCCACCGGATCCCAGTAACGGGCCAGCTGGTGCTTCTCCGGTTGCAGCACGCGCGGCCCGGCATCGCCACGGCCCTGGCTGCGCATGGCGCCGTTCCAGCCGGCGCGGCTGCCGGTCTGCTGCATGCTGCCGGCGCGCAGTTCACGTTCCAGCCGCGGCGTCGCCGCCGGGTCGCCGAACTCGGCATACAGCGCGCGGCCCTCGCGCACCGCGCGCTCGCGCTCGTCGGCGGACAGCGCCTCCCAGAAGCGCTCGCGCTGTACCACCAGCCACTCGGTGCCGCGCTCGGCCGCCAGGTCCATCCATGCATAGCCCAGGGCGCGGTCGACCGGACCGCCTTGCCCGTTCCAGAGCATGTCGGCCAGCGCTGCCTGTGACAGCTTGTCGCCGTAGCGCGCGGCATTGCGGAAGTCGATGCGGGCTTCTTCGTGGCGGCCCCGTTCGCGGGCCTGCATGCCGAGCCCACGGAAGCGCAGGTCCGGATGGTAGACGAGGAACTCGTGCGACTGCAGCACGATCGCTTCATAGGCATCCGTGCGCGGCGGCGGGCCGGACCCGGCCGCAGGCAGGGCCAGCAGGCCGAGCAGGGCGGCCGCAAGCGGACGGGCGATGACAGTCGGGGACATGGACCACGCTCCTGTGTTCCGGTGCCGATTCAATACCTTACGGGCGGGCGCCATGCAAGTCAGGTGGGCCTGCCGGCACCCCGCTACAATCCTGTCCCCATGCACGGTCTGAATCCTCCCCAAGCTGCCGCGGTCCTGCACGTCGAAGGCCCGTTGCTGGTGCTCGCCGGCGCCGGCAGCGGCAAGACGCGCGTGATCGTGGAGAAGATTGCCCACCTGATCGGCTGTGGCCGCTACCCGGCCCGCCGCATCGCTGCGATCACCTTCACCAACAAGTCGGCCAAGGAAATGCGCGAGCGCGTGGCCAAGCGCCTGCGCGAGCAGGACGCCGACGAGGTGACCATCTGTACCTTCCATGCGCTGGGCCTGAAGTTCCTGCAGATCGAACATGCCGCCGTGGGCCTGAAGCGCGGTTTCTCGATCTTCGATGCCGATGATGCCGCCGCGCAGATCAAGGACCTGATGTACGGCGCCAAGCCCGATGACATCGAGGACATGAAGAACCTGGTGTCGCGCGCGAAGAACGCTGGCCGGTCGCCCGAACAGGCGATGGCCGCCGCGCGCAGCAACCGCGAGAAGGAAGCGGCCAGCGTCTACGAGCGCTACCAGCTGCGGCTGACCGCGTTCAATGCGGTCGACTTCGACGACCTGATCCGCCTGCCGGTGCAGATCCTGGAAGAGAACCCGGAGATCGCGCTGGCCTGGCGCGAGCGCATCGGCTACCTGCTGGTGGACGAATGCCAGGACACCAACGACGCGCAGTACCGCCTGCTCAAGCAGCTGGCCGGTGAGAAGGGCAACTTCACCTGCGTCGGCGACGATGACCAGTCGATCTACGCCTGGCGCGGCGCCAACCCGGAAAACCTGCAGCAGATGGGGCGCGATTACCCCACGCTGGAAATCATCAAGCTGGAGCAGAACTACCGCTGCTCCAACCGCGTGCTGCGCGCCGCCAACGCGCTGATCGCCAACAATCCGCATGAGCACCTGAAGAAGCTGTGGAGCGACCAGGCCGACGGCGAACGCATCCGCGTGTGGGAATGCCGCAACAGCGAACATGAAGCGGAAAAGGTCGCGGCCGAGATCGCCTTCGTGGCGCAGTCGCGCAACGTGCCGTGGAGTGACTTCTGCATCCTGTTCCGCGGCAACTTCCAGTCACGCCCGCTGGAAAAGGCGATGCAGCTGCTGCGCATTCCCTATCACCTGACCGGCGGCACCATGTTCCTGGAGCGCCAGGAAGTGAAGGACACGCTGGCCTGGCTGCGCCTGCTGGTGAACCCGGATGACGACACCGCGTTCATGCGTGCGGTGCAGTCGCCCAAGCGCGACGTCGGTGCCGGCACGCTGGCCAGGCTGGCCGAGCTGGCCCAGGAAAAGGACATGCCGATGGCGCAGGCCGCCGAGGCGATCGGCGCCCTGCAGCAGTTGCCGCCGCGTGCGGCCAACAGCCTGGCGCGCTTCACCGACATCCTGCGCGACCTGCGTGCGCAGATGCGCCAGGTCAGTTCCGGCGACATGATCCGCAAGGTCGCCAAGGAGTCCGGCCTGCTCAGCGAACTTCGCCAGCAGGCCAAGGAAGAAGCCAGTTACCAGCGCCGTGCCAACAACATCGAGGAACTGGCGCAGTGGTTCGAGGGCGGCCCGCGCGGTGCCACTGCGGCTGACCTGGCCGGACAGCTGGCACTGCTGTCGCGCAGCGACAAGGACGAAGGCGGCAACCAGGTGCGCATGATGACCATGCATGCCTCCAAGGGCCTGGAGTTCCCGTACGTGTTCATCGTCGGCTGCGAGGACGGCGTGCTGCCGCACCAGGTCAGCCTGGACGAGGGCAACCTGCAGGAAGAACGTCGCCTGCTGTACGTGGGCATCACCCGCGCCAAGATCCAGCTGTGGATGAGTTACAGCAAGCTCACGCGCAAGTTTGGCGAGCACGTGCGGCTGAAGCCGAGCCGGTTCTTCGAGGAGATTCCGGCCGAGGAGATCCAGCGCGATGGCGCGGACCCGGTGGCGGATGCGGCGCGGAAGAAGGAGCGGGCAAGTGCCGGGTTGGCGGCGATCGAGGCGTTGTTCGACTAAGTGGGGTCTGAACACTCCTCGTTGAGCGCAGCATTCCCTCTTTAGAGTCGAGCCACGCTCGACTATTGCGTGCCACATCGCGCCCCATCGGGCACCCACCGGCAAGTATCCACCGCACCCGATCCATCAAAACAGGCTCCGGCACGCCAGCAAGCACCTGTTCCAGGTAGTCCAATGGATGCATCTGTCGTTGCAGCAGCGCCCGTAACTGCAGAACGTCGGGCGCTCGCTGTTTCGCATCCAGTGAAACCCGCAGCAGCAAATGCTGCGAGCGCCTATCCAACCACAGCACTGGAACGTCTCTGCAGTGAATCCGGAAAGCGCCGTCTGCATGTCGTTCGACGAGCTGGAATCCCTGCCTCGGCTGTGCCTTCACGAACTGGACCGCTTGGCGACGCAGCTGCGAATAGCGCACGCCAGAGAGGCTCTGGAACGCGAGAGGTGAGGGTATGGACGGTACCGACCACTGGCGCGGTACCGCAATCACTGGGGCGAGGCACAGCGCCATCGCCACCCAAGGGTGCCGCACCACTCAGCCCTCCGGCTGCAGGCGCGTGCTGGCGTGCGCGGTGAGTCCCAGCCCGGCCATGATCAGACCTTCCATGACCCGCGGGCCGACGTACTGCTCCAGTTCGCCGTTCTCGCGGGCGCGCTGAGCGGCCAGCAGGATCTCCAGCACCACGCGCAGGCCCGCCAACGAACAGTCGGTGTCGGCCAGGGCCAATCGTCGGCCGGGCATCTGATGCCGTTCCGGCCAGGGTTGGCCATCGGAAGCAGCGCCGGAGCCGATGCTGTGCAGCAGGGCAATGAGGGTGCTCGGATCCAGCGCCGGCCCGTTCGCGGGCACGTCGTGGATTGGGTGCGGGGCAGGGGAGTGGGGCTGGGTCATGGCTGGGCTCCTTGCGTGCAGGCAGAAGCCGCCACCGATAAAGGTGGCGGACGATGCATGGTTCGAAACCCCGTGTGTGGATGACCGGGCAGGCTCTAGGCCTCCACGCATCGCCCGCCATAGCCGGCCGACGGATTGCCAGCCGGCACCGCACGAGGCGGTGCCGGCTGGCAACGTGCAAACAACATCCACACAACCGGGGTTTCGAATCCCGACCACCAGTGCTCGGTGGCACGGCAAGGAATACGCGGACCTATGCGTGATGCCAATGCAGTAGGGCCGATGCCGTCATCACTTTCAACATTTTCAGAATCGTTGCATATGGTGTAACGGGGCCGGAGCCCAGCGCTGCAAGGCTATCGGCGATGTTGGTTGTGGATGCCAGCGGACTGTCGACATCCGCCCGGCGGGGTCATAAACGAGGCGGATGCGACAGGGGCGCCTGAGACTGTTTGGTCTCAGCACCTCTTCAGCGCGGCTTTGATCAGCTCCAGCCATACGGCATGTCAGGATGTAGGGATCGTCGCCCAATGGCGAGCTGACCGCCTGCTCGAGCAGGGTCCTGGCTTCGTCTGCCTGGCCGGCATCCAGCAGCGTCATGCCCAAGCGAACGCGGTTCTGCACGGTGGGCGTGCGCGCAAGTTCGGCGCGAGCGTTGCGAAGGTCCTGACCCGGCTCAATCAACTGCTTGGCAGAGCGAATGGCCTGGCGGGCGCCGCGCGAGTTGCGGGCTTCCGGGAAGTAGATCGCGAGGAAGTAGACGACACTGCCGAGCAGCGGAAACGAGAAGAGCAGGATGAGTCAGTAGAGGCTCTGGCCCGAGCGAATGGCGCGCACCGCGAAGTAGATGGCTGCCAGTACGTGGAGTCCGATTCCGATATAGGGCATGTGTGCCGCCTCGTCCGTGTGGGGGTTGGCACAATAGTGGGTGTGGGGTCGGGTGCCATCGGGGGCGACCTGGCATGACGCGTCAGTTAATGAGCTCAAATCCTATGGAGAGCTATCTGATGGGGTGGTGTTGATGAAAAGGGTTTCACTCCGATATGGCTGGCGATTGTAGAAGAGCCTCAACCTCCCGATCTTGCCGCATCACCCGGATGAGCAGGCAAAAGACGCCTGGTGTCGTTTTTGGCGCATCGGTTTGCGGAAGTGCAGCAGGAAATTTGATGAATCGTGAATTCCTCACGAGATCGCCTCGGAATAGGTTGAGAGGATGTTTCACTTCTGGCTGCGGCCAATCCGTAGGAGATTGCCGTAGCTCCTGATCGGAAAATTAGTGGGTCATTACAGCTCCGCTCAATAGGGGTTTGACAACGCGAAGCTATAGGCGTAGTTCTTTGCTCAAACAGCAGCTGATTTTCCTTTCACTCCTTATCCAAGGATGTAGCGAAGATGATTTCTGCCAAGGACAGGCGGGAGGGAAAATCCCCCCGTAGTAATTATCTTAATTCGCGACTTTGCTCGATCATCACGGGCGCAGCGCTTACGTTGGGGGCTGGGTTCCACGCTTCGGCGCAAGATGGGCTCTTCAATTACCAAGAATATGAGAAGCGGATAAAGAGCGCGCAGTCGCTCGCCGCTATCTCTACCGATGAGGTGTTTGGCGATCGGACCGCAGGCTTCGACGGTAGTACGGAGTTCTTCATTGAGGACGTGTCCATTCCCGGCAATTTTGACCTTCCTGTGAGCGTCGCTCGACGCTTTTCGGTGGAGGCGACTAACCGAGGATTTCGCGATAGCGAGACCAAGGGTCTGACACTGTTCGATGATTGGGAAATCGTCGTGCCTTATATGTCGGGCGTGTGGACCAAAAGCGCTGGATGGATCACGGGTGACCAAGGGGCTCAGACCACGCAGCGTTGTTCGGTCAACACCGCGCCCTTGCTGCTGGAGACCTGGGGCTACACCGACATCGGCTTTGGCATCGATGTGAAGTGGAATGGCGGAAACGGCGAGGAACTTCTGATTGCCGATGACCCGTCCTATGCCTCTGCGCCAGGCCTTGAGGTACCCAAGTGGATGACAGCGTCCAGAGCGCGATTCACTTGTCTGTCTGCAACGCGCAACGGATACCCAGGCGAGGCGTTCGTGGGGCATACGCCCGATGGCAAGAAGTACTTCTTTGACTGGGGAGCGGAAAAGCCCTACGCCACAGCCAAGGCCGGGAGTCGCATGATGGCGCGTAAGCGCGTCTACCTTCTGGCATCGCGTGTTGAGGATCGTTATGGGAACTGGGTGTCTTATAGTTACGACGGGTACCGGCTCACCAGGATTGAGTCCAGCGATGGACGCCGGATTGACCTGAGCTACGATGGCGACGGCCGGGTGACCACAGTCACGGCCAATGGGCGAGTTTGGCGGTATGCCTATGTGGGCGATACGGAGGGAAATGACGGCGGCTTGTCCCAAGTGACACTCCCGGATGGCTCTGCTTGGACCTACAGTCATCGCGGGCGGCTTCAATCAAGCCTTCCTTTGCGTGGCGGTGACGATGGGGGCGGGTGCGAGATCCGCGCGGGCAATGCCCCTCCACCCACGCAGATGACGGTAACCTCTCCGTCAGGTGCTCAAGGCATCTTCGACTTTGAAATGGAGCTGTTTATCCGCTCTGATCCTTGCAACGGACTCCTTCCGTCGCATTACGATGCATGGTCCTTGAAGAAGCGCAGCATCATGGGGCCCGGACTGCCTTCGATGGTGAGTACGCGAGGCTACAACCTGCAGTTGCCGGGAGGTGGGCGCTGGTCCAGCCTGACCAAGCCGGATGGCACGCAGATTCGCGAACGCTATGGCGCAGATCCGGGCTTGAACGAACGAAAGCTCCTCCAAAAGCAGATTCTGGATGCGGCCGGCCAGGTGCAACGTGATGAGCTAAGCACCTACACCTTTGGTTCCGAGACAGGTCCGTTTGCCGTCCGGGTAGGACGGTCAATTGGACTTCAGTCAGGCCAGTTCTTGGCGGGCACGCTGAGTGCGCTGAGCGAGAGCCAATTCAGTCAGGATGGCGATACCTATCGCGTGGTCTACAGCGACTTCAATCGCAATGCCCGTCCGGCACGCGTGACTTACACTGGCCCCTCCGGATCCAAGGCCGAGATACGAGAGCATCTTGATACGCCCAACCCTTGGGTCTTGGATCAGGTGTTGAGCGTCAAGGAGGTTGCGTCCGGGAAGGTCACCACGCGATATAGCTATGACGCCATGGCCAAGCCGAATGCCGTCTATCGCGCTGGAGCGCTACTGCAGAGTGTGACTTATGCCGCGGATGGCACGATCAGTACGGTGCGTGACGGAAAGGGAAATACGACCCAAATCCAGGACTGGTATCGGGGTGTACCGCGACTGGTCACCAATCCTGATGGCACCACCAACAGCATGTCGGCCGACGGAAACGGGTGGATCACCTCAACCACGGATGCGCTGCAGAGGACCACGTCCTATCAGCACGATTCGATGGGTCGCGTGAAGGAGGTCCAGCCACCAGTCGATGAGAACCAGTGGACCAAGACAACCATCTCGTTCCAGCAGGTCGCGGCCGATGAGTACGGCCTTTCGCCGGGACACTGGCGAGTCGATAACGCTCAAGGGGCACGGCGTCAGGAAACCTATCTCGATGCGCTTTGGCAGCCGCTCCTGGTGCGCGAATACGATGCAAACGACATCGCGGGGACCCAACGGTGGGTCAGGAACAGCTACGACAGCGAGGGTCGCCCGATCTTCACTTCCTACCCTTCAAAGGATAGCAATGTGGCGACCGGCACCTGGACTGAGTACGACGCACTTGGGAGGAAAACTTCCTCGGCCCAGGACAGCGAGCAAGGCCTGCTGATCACGACCATTGCCTACAGCAGCAATGCTACGACTACCGTCGTTGATCCGCTCGGCCATCAGACGATTACCCGGTTTGATGCCTTTGAAGGACCGGACTATGAACGGCCTGCGCAGATCATTCGTGCCGACGGAAGCAAAGTCAGCATAAAACGGAATGCATTTGGCCTCACTACCGAAGTGGCCCAGTCCGCAAACTGAAACCACGTCAAGGATGGCATTCGTGAACACTGAAAAACTGCGCATGGCCGCGGCGGTTCTGCTGGGGCTGATGATCATCTTCCTGTGCCAGGTGGCACACGCTGACGCTTGGATTGAACTCACTGGGCCAGCCCAAATCTCCTACACGGCACCAGCAACCTATCAGTTGCAGCTCAAAAGTGGCGTCACAAGCACTGGCCCCAAAGCTGAGTATCTGGAAGACATACAGCTCACGCGCAATGGCCAAGTGATCTCCCGACTTCCGAACGGGACCTATACCGAGAACGGCCTGTCGGCGGGTACGTATCAGTATGTCTACAAGGCATTTGGCGTGCGCAACTTCAACGGCAATGAGTCTTACAGACAGCTGATCTCACCCACGATCACGGTCACGGTGGCGGCACCGCCAACCCCTTTTGACGGCGCGGAGTACGTTTCCGCAAGCTGGCCTAATTCGGCCGATAGAGGAACCCCGTTCAGCGGTACTGTCACCTTCCGGAACACGGGCAACACAACGTGGCGAGCAGGGGAAGGCTATCGACTGGGTCAGGCCGAGCGCTACGTTTCCGGCGCTACGAAACTCGGAATTGCCGAGGTTGCCGTACCCCACGACGTGGCTCCGGGTGGCACAGCAACGTTCGCGTTCAGCGGAGTAGCGGCCAGTGAGAACGGACCGACAACGCTCCAATGGCAAATGAACCGGAATGGTGCTCGCTTTGGTAGCACCAGCAGCGAGCAGATCTTTGAGACGACCGGAAGGCTCAATCGCGGCGTCATGTATGAGCAAGAGGTCCCGACCAGCATGGAGACCGGGCGGACCTATCGAGTCAAGCTGAAGTTCACCAACACCGGTAACACGACGTGGTCGGCGTCGGCGGGCTATGCATTGGGGTCCTGGAATCCCAATGACAATGTTCGGTGGGGCAGGGCGCGGGTTCCAATGCCGAATGACGTCAGTCCACAGCTGCCTGCGTTCTTTGAATTCGACGTGGTAGCTCCTTCATTGCCAGGTGTCTACAGCTTCCAATGGCGGTTGCTGGAAGAGGGTAAGGAATGGTTTGGTCGGGAAAGCGACAATGTCCAGGTGACGGTCAACGGGCCGCCGTCCAAGGTAATCGGCAACATCGATGGTGTCACCAGCGACGGGCAGATCCGAGGCTGGGCGTGCTCGACGGGCATTGATTCGTCGATTGACATTCATGCCTACACTGGTGGAGCCGCCGGCAGTGGTGGGACGATCTTCCTGACCGGCAAGGCCGACTTGGCGAGTGAGCCGGCGGTGGCTACGTCCTGCAAGGCGGGAGGCAATCATCGCTTCTCGCTTCCAATGAGCAACGAGCAGCGCCGCCAGCGTGCCGGACAACCGATCTATGTCTGAATCGCCCAGGGTTCCGTAGACACCTCGCAGCCATAAACTATGGCTTAGGCGGAGGTGGTTATGAGCACGAAGCGGTACACCGATGAGTTCAAGATCGAGGCGGTCCGACAGATCGTTGAGTACGGCCGTCCGGTAGCGGAGGTTGCCGAGCGACTGGGCGTGTCGATCCATAGTCTTTACGGCTGGAAGCGGCAACAAGGCAAAGGCGATGTTGGCCGGCGTGTCGAGCAGGACCAGAACGCGGAAGTGCGCCGCCTCAAGGCTGAGCTACGCAGGGTCACTGAAGAGCGAGACATCCTAAAAAAAGCCGCCGCGTACTTTGCAAAGGGGTAAGAGCAAAGTACGCCTTCATGAAGCAACACGCAGATGAGTTCGGCCTCGCGGCGATGTGTCGGATGCTTGGCGTCCATCGCAGTGGCTACTACGCCTGGCTAAAAGAGCCGGCAAGCGCTCGCGACAAGGACGATCAGCGGTTGCTCGGCCTAATCAAGCACAGCTGGCTGGAAAGCGGCTCTGTGTATGGCCACCGCAAAGTGACCACAGATCTGCGCGAGCTTGGCGAGACGTGTAGTCGTCATCGCGTGGCACGCTTGATGAAGAGCGAGGGGCTGCGGGCAATGGTCGGCTACGGTCGGCGACCACGCCCATTGAGCGGCCCTGTTGGATCAGTCGCCAAGAACGTTCTGGCTCGCGGCTTCAAAGTCAGTGAGCCAAATCGCGCGTGGGTCACGGACATCACCTACATCCGCACGTACGACGGCTTCCTGTACTTGGCGGTAGTGCTTGATCTGTTTTCGCGTCAGGTCGTTGGATGGGCAACCCGACCAACTCAACATACGGACCTGGTTTTGCAGGCGCTATTGGCTGCAGTGTGGCGGCGCAAGCCAAGCCCCGGGCTTCTGCTTCACTCCGACCAGGGAACCCAGTTCACCAGCGAAGACTGGCAGAGCTTCCTGCGCGAGCACGACATCGTGTGCAGCATGAGTCGACGAGGAAACTGCCATGACAACGCAGCGATGGAGAGCTTCTTCCAGCTACTGAAGCGGGAGCGTATTAAGCGGAGGATCTACAGCAATCACGACGAGGCACGGGCCGACGTCTTCCAGTACATCGAGATGTTCTACAACCCAAAACGGCGGCACAGTTCCAACGACGGGCTGTCCCCGGTAGAGTTCGAGAAGCAGTACGCACTAAACGGCTGACGACTGTCTAGAAAACCCTGGGCGATTCATAGTGGGCAGTGGTGCCAGCGGCTCTCTTGCTGCACCCATCGGTGCTGGAACGAGCCGGTTCACTCTCACTGTAGACGGCGATGTGATCGCTAGTGCACTTACCACCGCAAGGAGGGCTCCCATAGCGCCTGTCGACCCAGAAAATCCGGCGCCGACGGTTTCCCGGAGATACGTCTACGACGACAACCTCCGGCTGTGCAAATCAATTGAGCCCGAAGTCGGTGCAACGGTTATCGAGTACGACGCTGCCGGTAATATTGCCTGGAGCGCACAAGGGCTTGATCTCTCTGATTCCTCCCGGTGCGATCGCGATGTAGCTTTTTCCTCGACTCGACGCGTGGCGTATGCTCATGACGCACGTAATCGCATCGTCCAGACGACCTATCCTGATGGGCTTGGCAACCTCCAGGTCCAGTACACCGCCGATGGCAAGCTGAAGTCAGAGACGGCTGTCAACCAGAATGGCGTCACCGTCATCACCGGGCTCAGCTACAACTCGCTGGGCTTGGTCGTTGGCCACTCCAGAATTGTTGGGACAGCAAGCCCAAGGACCTCCACCTTTGCCTACAACGGGCTTGGTCAACAGGTGCTCACGCGCTATCCGGACGGCTATGAGGTTCAGCAGACTCTGAACGCGCTGGGGCAACCACTCAAGCTGCAGGATGGCCAAGGCACCGTGCTGGCCAGCGAGGTGAGCTATGCACCCAGTGGCAAGGTCTCGAGCATGACCTATGGCAATGGAGTCACTCGTCGCGTACAGGAAAATGCTCGTCAGCTGGTGAGCGAGGTGCTAGACGTCGAGGTTGTCAACCTAAATTACAGCTACGATTCGGCAAGGAATATCGTCACTATCCATGATGGCCTGCGCGGCGACGCGGGCACTGTATCGCTGGGCTATGATCGACTCGACCGACTGGTACGAGCCAACTCACCTTCGTTCGGTGGTAATGGGCATTATGTGTTCGCCTACGATACCTTAGATAACATCATCTCGATGCGCCTTCCGGGAAAGCGCGAGCGCACGTATCACTACGATGCGTGGAATCGCCTGCAATTGCTTCGCGACCATGATGGCAACGGCGTATTTGCAATCGGGTACGATGCGGCAGGCAATATGACGACTCGAAATGGCCAGGTGTTCGAGTTCGATGTTGGTGGGCGGCTCCGCGCTGGCGGACTCGTTTCCAAGTACCTGTATGATGGTGGCGGCAATCGCGCTGCCGCGGAAGGCGAGCTGTACCGTACTTGGAACTACTTGGCAGATGGCAAGCTGATCGAGTCGACAACGGGGCCAGATGTGTCCGACTACATCTATTTGGGGAGCAGCCTGCTTTCCATTCGAACCAGTACCCCCAATGCAGTCAAGATGGTCTACCAGCATTACGATGCGCGCTCGACACTTGCTGCGACCAGCGACACCAGCGGCAAGGTGTTATCCCGCCACATCTGGTCACCGTACGGCGAGCCGGACATTGCGCCAGACGCCTCGACGCCAGGTTACGCGGGACATCTCACCGATCCCGATACAGGCTTGGTATACATGGGGCAGCGCTATTACGATCCAGCGATCGGGCTGTTCCTGAGCGCGGATCCGGTTACGGCGCACAGTGATCCTGCAGGAATGTTCCACCGCTACAGATACGCAAACAACAATCCCTACAAATTCATCGACCCCGATGGTAGGCAGGCAGTCCCCGTCCGCCCGCTTGTCTTCTACCAAATCACAACGCGCACCACGACCGACAGCGGAGCGGTCAACGTCGCCAGGACGAATGTTTCGAACTACGGAATCGTCCACGGTGCGCAAACGGAAGTCCGCGGGACCGTCACGCTTCTACCCCAAAAGTCACTAGGCGGGACACCGGCCAACCCCGGGCCTGCCGTGACAACCAGATTGCTTAATTTCAGCGATAAGACCCAGCAGAACATTGAAGTGACGAGCGGCCAAAGAACCGTGGAGCAAAACCAGGCTGTGGGCGGTGCGACTCGGAGCCAGCACCTGCAGGACAACGCGGCAGACATTCGGATCAGTGGGAGCACGCCGAAGCAGACCGCTGATGCGGCCCATAGCTCCGGTGAGTTCAACAGAGTCAATCAATATACTGACGGCCGCGGCGTGCATGTAGATCTTAAGCAAGGCGGAACGCAGGGACGATTCACTGACTGGAAACCTCAAGAATGAAGATTATCTACAGTGCCGCCTCGGTTCTGATGCTGGCGGCATGCAGCCCCGCCCCCTCTGACGTGCTGGAGGAGGCAAAGCACGCACCCGTTGAGGCTGCCTCCGCAGCGGCGACAGCCATCGACACCAGCCATGGTTCAATCGCAGGTCTCCGTACGGGTATGACCAGGGACCAACTTGTCGCAACCGGGCACGCCATAATTGAACGCTTGGTCATGCAAGAAGGAGACGAGTACGTGGTCATGGACGTCTCATTGCGCGACGGCGTAACCGTCGAATGCTGGATTGACGATGGCAGGATTGAGCGGATGCGAACTACAGCCGAAGGCATGAGCGACAAGAAGGGAGTTGGCGTCGGCTCAACTCTGGCCGAGTTGAAAGCCGCCTACCCCGGTGGCCGTCTGATTGTGGGAATTGAGGACGGGAGACGCTATGCCAACTTCGTCAACCACTCAAGGCTAGTCTTCGAGATGGACATGGACGCGCTTCCGAAAGCATGTTTCGATGACGAAAGTGACGGATGTGAAATACACCCGGACTTGCGGGTGCGTAGCATTGTCATGTATTCCAGCCCCGCAGGTTGAGCGAAAAGCGCGAAGTGCAATTCCGGCGGAGTCCTGATTGCCCAAACACACACCTAACTAGCACGATGCTTCAGCCGGAAATACGGGCACATCTCGCAGTGTCCGTTCCGGCCACGGGGTGATCCGTGCGGCAGCGCGGAGCGGGCGCGGCACCAGCGCCGACAGGTCGAAGCGTCGGTTGGAGCGCCATTGCGCCTCGGCCAGATAGCGATGAGCGTACTTGCAGAATCTGAAGGCATGGTAGGTGCCGTCCAGCGCACGCTTCAGATTGGACAACACCACGTTGACCCAGCGCGCATTGGGTTGCTCGCACCCAATATTGCCACTGGCTTGGGTCACCGTATGGGCATGCTCGTTCTCCAGCACACGAAAGGCGCCTAATCCGTCGCTGTAAACATCCGATTCCGGTTGCAGCTGCCGTGCACTTCATTGGGCCAGGGCGGCTCTGCATGCGCGCGGCGGAGAGAATGCTGCCGCTGCAACTGGACGCGCAGCTCACGCCGCTCTAGCCCAAAGGATTGCAGCGAAACCTGGCTGGCAGTCTGAGCCGCGAATGATTGGAGCTGACGGTAAGGTCTACAAACCTGATGCAGTCACACCGAATGGTCGAATCCTCGAGTTGAAGCCGAATACACCTTCTGGTATGGCAGCGGGCGCTCGGCAAACTGCAAATTACGAAAAGCAGCTCGGCATGCGTGCACGAGTCATCTATTACGACCCGGATAAATTTAAAAAGCCATGACAATAAAGAAACTCATTGCGCGCACAGATGAGGTCCTTGCACCCCTTGGATTCAACCGAAAGGGCGCACTTTGGAATCGCACGATTGATTCAATTGTTGAGGTTATTGATATTCAGGTAGGTAAGTCTGGCGATACTGCGACGATTAATGCCGGTGTGTTGCAAGTCGACGCCTTCGAGAAAGCATGGGGCTACAAGCCTCAAGGATTTGTGGAAGAGCCCTTTTGCATCGTGCGTGCTCGCGTTGGAGAGATCGTCAACAATCACGATCTCTGGTGGCCTCTGAATGATGACCAAACTCCAAAGAACGTCGCCATGACACTGGGAACACATGTTCTCCCTTTCTTGGAAAGGTCGCGAACTCAAGAGGCAATGGAGGCATTCTTGGAAGCCGTACATGGAAATTACCCCCTGCCGAAGATCTATCTGGCGATCCTCAAATGCCAAGGCGGGGACATTCAAAGTGCATGCGCTATTCTTCGTAAGGTGCATGAGAAAGCGCGTGGGGACTGGAGTGATAGATCCATGGAAGTTGCACGAAGGATTGGGTGTGATATCGGTTGAAGGTTCTGTAAAGTCGAGCAGGAAATACATAAGAGCCGCCTGGACAATCCCGACATTCCATACGTGCTGCTCAGCACGCCTGTCTGCGGCGGTATAGCCACTGTCGCCGAACACCCAGTCTTATTTGCCATGCAGCAGCTCATGGGTGACCGTCATGTCACCGACATCGGCCGCAGTACACTTCACGTGATGCACCAGGCCTGAAAACTCATCTACACCGATATGGACCTTCATGTCGAAGTACCACGGGTTGCCCTTGCGGGTCTCGTGCATCTCAGAATCTCCCGCCCTTGCGGCGTTCTTGGTTGAGCTGCCCCGTGGATGATGGAGGCGATCCACGATCGTGCCTGCGCGCAGGCTCTGGCCCTTTCGGGCAGGTGCGCGTTCACCGCTTCAAGCATCTTCGCCGCCAGGCCGTGTAGCTCCAGCAGACGACGGACATTGAGGATCTTGGTTTCATCCGGAATCGCATCAGGACCGCCGGGCCGGGCGAACAACCGCATCGAGGCGATCTCATGCAATGCCATGGATGGCTCCTCAACATGAGCCGCATTGTCTCTCGGGTTGCCGGCCAGCGGCCGGCACTACCCGGGTAGTTGTTCAGAGCATCCTCTTTCGCGCCATCCATGGCGCCGGTACCCCCGCGAACCCGCCCCACCCGGCCTCTGAAGGATTCCGGGCGCGTCCTACCGCGGCAACGCAGAGAAAATCAAAAGCAACAGCCGGGGGCTGGGGCACAATCGGGCTTTCTGTTGGAGGGTCTGGGCGTGCATCCGATTGAAAGCGAACGTCTGCGGCTGCGCCGGATCGATCCGGAGCGTGATGCCGTGCAGATGCTGGCGTTGTTGAACGATCCGGGCTTCGTGCGCTTCATCGGCGATCGTGGCGTGCGTACGCAGCAGGAGGCGCGTGATTACGCGGCGGCAAGGGTGCTGCCGGCCTATGCGCTGCATGGCTATGGCATGTATGCCATCGAGCGGCTGTCCGATGGCGCCTGGCTGGGCAATGCCGGGCTGGTGCGGCGGGATGGCCTGCCGGGGCCGGATATCGGCTATGCGGTGCTTTCGGAATTTGCCGGGCAGGGCTATGCCGGCGAGGCGGCGCGGGCAGTGTTCGCGCATGCACGCGGAGCGCTGGGCCTGCACGATCTGTATGGCATCACCGACCTGGACAACGTGGTGTCCGGAAAGATCCTGCTGGGCCTGGGCATGCAGGAACGCGGGGTGATCCAGCTGCCGGGCGTGGACAGCCCGAGCCGGCTGTATGCCACGCCGGGCGCGGCCGAGGTTTGATCATGGTGGGTGCCGACAGTTGGTCTGCACTGCATCGGCAGGACATCCGGTAGTGCCGGCCGCTGGCCGGCAACCCAGGATAGCACTGGGGTCAGAGCCCGCCTTGCGGGATCCGACCCCAGTAGATTGCTTCAGACGCGCAGTTCGGCCAGCTGTGCCTGCAGCTCGGCCACGGCCGCTTCCAGCTGGGCCACGCGCTCGGCCAGGCCCGGGTCGGCCGCATCGCTGCTGCCGCTGCTGCTGGCGTACTTCGCCGCCAGCGCCGCGCCATCCACCTCGCCGCACAGCAGGTGCATGTAGCGGTCTTCGCGCTGGCCACTGGCACGCGGCAGCACCACCAGCAGGGCACGCTGCTGCAGGCGCTCGATGGCATGGCGGGCTTCGTCGGTGTCGGCGAAGCGGTGCAGGCGCTCGCTGCGCGTGACCAGCTCGCCCAGCGTCTGTGGACCGCGCAGCAGCAGCAGCGCCAGCAGCACGGTCTGCTGCCGGGTCAGGTCCAGCGCGGCCTGCAGGCGGTGTTCGTAGCGATCGGCGCGCGAGGAGAAGTGCTGGCGGGCCAGGCCCAACGCCTCCAGCTGGCGCAGCGCGTGCTGCACGCTGCCAGCGTCCACGTTCATCACCGGCTCGCGCGCGGTCTTCTGGTTGGCCGCCGATTGGGCCGCGTTGACCGTCAGCGGGTAGGTGTCCGGGGTGGTCGCCTCCTTCTCCACCAGGCAGCCCAGCAGGCGGGCCTGCACGGCGTCGAGCAGGGGGACGTCAGGGGTCTGGGCGGAATCGGTCATGGCGGCCTCCGGAAGGGCAACGGGTCAACCGCCAAGCATAGCCGTCCCGGGGCCGGCTTTGCCGGTAAAATGCGCCGGTATATCTGATTGCCGGTGAATCCATGCGTCGTCCCGTTTCCCTGTCCCTGACCCTGCTCGCCACTGCGGCGCTGGGCCTGTCCGCCTGCAAGCGCGTGGAGGCGCCCGCCGCCGAAGCCGCGGCCCCGCAGGCGCCCGCTGCCGCCGCCAAGGCCGACGGCGCGCTCGATGCCACCGCCAACGACAACCTCAACGCAGTGCTGTGGATGCAGCGCGCGCAGGAGTACAGGGCGATCACCGAGCAGACCTACCGCGCCGCCGCCGACCACCTGGATGCGGCGTTGAAGGAAGCCCACTGGGATGCGCTGGTGCCGGAAGAGCGCGGCAACGACGCCAAGGGCCTGAAGCCGGCCGTGGTGCTGGACGTGGACGAGACCGTGCTGGACAACTCGCCCTACCAGGCGCGCCTGGTGCGCGACGGCAAGGAATACGACGAACTGACCTGGGACCAGTGGGTAGCCGAAAAGAAGGCCAAGGCGATCCCGGGCGTGGTCGACTTCGCCAAGGCCGCCAATGCCAAGGGCGTGACCCTGCTCTACATCTCCAACCGCGCCGTGCACCTGAAGGACGCGACCCTGGCCAACCTGCGCGAGCAGGGCCTGCCGGTGGCCGACGACAGCGTGTTCCTTGGCCTGGGCACGGTGGTGCCGGGCTGCGAGCAGGCCGGCAGCGAGAAGAACTGCCGCCGCCGCCTGGCAGGGCAGAAGTACCGCGTGCTGATGCAGTTCGGCGACCAGCTGGGTGACTTCGTCGAAGTGACCGCCAACACCAACGACGGCCGTGACGCGCTGCTGCAGCAGTACCACGACTGGTTCGGCGAGCGCTGGTGGATGCTGCCGAACCCGACCTACGGCGGTTTCGAGCCGGCGCAGTTCAACAACGACTACAGCCAGTCGCGCCAGGCCCGCCACGACGCCAAGCGCGCCGCCCTGGACTACGCCCCGTGAGCCGCGCACCGCTGCCGTTGCGCGCCGATGAGCGCCTGATCTTCGCGCTGGACGTGCCTGATCGCGTGCAGGCACTGGACTGGGTCGATCGCCTTGGTGACAGCGTGGCGTTCTACAAGATCGGCATGGAACTGCTGGCCTCCGGCGAGTACTTCCAGGTGCTGGATGAGCTGGCCCGCCGCGACAAGCGCGTGTTCGTCGACCTGAAGTTCTTCGACATCCCGGCGACCGCTGCAGCGGTGATCAAGCGCCTGTCGCAGTGGCCGGTCAGCTACGCCACCATCCATGGCTGGCACCCGGCGATGATGGAGGCCTGCGCGGCCGCCAACAGCAGCGACATGCGCCTGCTGGCGGTGACCGTGCTGACCTCGATGGGGCGCGCCGATCTGGCGCAGATGGGCGTCGACCGCGAGCCGGTGGACGTGGTGGTCGAACGCGCGTTGGCCGCCCAGGCAGCGGGCGTCGATGGCGTGATCGCCTCGGGCCAGGAGGCTGCACCGATCCGCGCCGCGACCGGTAGCGGGTTCTCGATCGTCTGTCCGGGCATCCGTCCCGGTGGTCCGGTCGGCGATGACCAGAAGCGCACCGTTGGCGTGGCCCAGGCCTTCGCCGATGGCGCCGACGCCATCGTGGTCGGACGCCCGATCCGCCTGGCGGCTGATCCGCAGGCCGCTGCGCGGGCAATCCAGCAGGAAATCGCGTCGGCTCTGGCTGCACGCTGAGCCCACCGCTGACGCCGGTCACGCCGGCACCACGAACGCCATTCCGATCCATGCGGGATGGCGTTCGCAATTGTTGGCCTGCGACTGTCGCAGGCAGCGCATTGCACCGAAACTGTGCGCGCGTTCGCGCTGCAGGCTTCATCCCTGCTTCCCAATCGATGCACCGGCACGGACCGCGGCCGCGCCGGTTCCAACCATTGATAGAGGAGTACAGGGATATGTATCGCAGCACCTCTTTGTTCATCGGCCTGTTGTTGGCCGCGTCCGCCGTACCCGCCTTCGCTGCGCCACAGGTGCGCGAAGCACCGCGCATCATCGGCGGTGAAGCAGCGCCGGCTGGCGAGTACCCGTTCATGGTCAGCATCCAGGGCATCTTCGACGGCGATTCGGATCATGACCGCCACTTCTGCGGGGGCACCCTCATCTCGCCTTCGTGGGTGTTGACCGCCGCGCACTGCATGCAGGGGGAAGCGCCGGGCGGCATCGCCGTCGTCGGCAACGCCGCGGCCCTGTCCACCGAAGCCTCGCCCCGCGCCTCCAACGTCAAGGCGATCCACGTCCATCCGGCATTCAACAGCGGCAACTCGCTGGAGCACGACGTGGCCCTGATCCAGCTCAACGCCCCCCTGGACGGTGCACAGCCGGTGGCGCTGCGGCTGCGGCCCGACGCCAGTTATCTCAAGCCGGGCCGCGAATTCACCGTGATCGGCTGGGGCGACACCGACATCGGCGATGGCCGGGTCTACCCGACCCAGCTGCAGACCGTGCAGGTGCCGTTCGTGGCATTCGATGAATGCCAGCAGGCCTACGGCGGGGAACTGTCGCGCGGCAAGGTGATCTGCGCCGGCCGCGAGGGCATCGACAGCTGCCAGGGGGACTCCGGCGGGCCGCTGCTGCTGCGCCTGCGTGAGGGCTGGACCCAGTTCGGCATCGTCAGCTGGGGCGAGGGCTGCGCGCTGGCCGGCTATCCGGGGATTTATGCCCGAATCGCCGAAAAACACGCCGCAGATTTCATTGAATCCGTCTGGCAGCACGATTGATTCAATAAAATCAAATACATACATGGCATTACGTGAAGTGTTGCCTTAACTTGAAGGGCAGCGTAGGATCGCCGCCATCCGGTCCTCGGACCGGACATGTGCCACAACACTGTCCTCCGGCCCCGTGCCGGTTTGAAGAGCCTGTGATCCCCGTGATCCGGGCTCTTTTTTTTATCCCGCTGGTGGTTCTGGGGTCAGATCCCTTCTGCCTGCCGGCAGAAGGGATCTGACCCCCTTGGTTGGAAACGTGACCGCACGGCTTGCCGCTGTCACGTCGCAGGCCGCAAGATGCGGGCCGGTCCGGGGAGTCCGAGTGCATGAGCGTGGCGGTGCGAGGAAGGTCTGCGCGTGGATGGGGGCTGGCGGCCATGCTGCTGCTGGCCGTTGCGGCATGCCGCGAGTCTGTGAACGATCCGGCCAGGCCGGCGGCCGAGCCGGTGGCTGCGGTGCAGGCGATGGCGTTGCGCCTGGCCGAAGATGATCTGGTCGGCTACGCAAAGCTGTCGGTACCGCCAGGCCAGTATCAGCGGCTGCAGCAGGCCTGGGCGGAGGGACACAGCCGGTGGCCGCTGACCGAGCTGCCGCTGGGGGACCAGCTGCTGCCGATGCTGGCCGCGCTGCGCAAGCCCGATGCCAGCACCGAACTGCAGCGCAGCTTCGACCGCCAGCTGGCCGGCCAGGCCAGCGCCGTGCGCCAGGCCGCGCAGTCGATGGGCAATTTCGGGGTGCAGTACCTGCGCCATCAGAAGGGCTACACGCCCGGCCAGCAGGCCCATTACATCGCCCTGGTCGAAACCCTTGCTGTCTGGGCGCAGGGCGCGCCGATCAGTGACCGCGCCCGTGCACGCAGCACCATCGCCGCGCTGGTCGGCGCGGCCGGCAAGGTCGGCTTCGATGACGAGGCTGGCCTGCAGGCGGCTGGCATGGAGGGCAGCCTGCAGCAGCTGGCGCCGTTCATCCACACCCTCAAGGCGGTGCTTGGCAGCTACGGGCTGGGCGTGGATGACGCGCTTCGCAGCGTGCGGGGCGAGCTGCTCTCGGTGGAAGGCGACAATGCGCTGGTACGCCTGCACTACGACCTGGCCGGCCGCGAGATGAGCCTGCAGCTGCCACTGAGCCGGCGCGAGGGCCACTGGTACCTGACCCGTACCCTGGCCGACACCGACGCGCTGCTGCGCAAGGCCGACGCGGCCCGCGCGGCTGCGTCGCCGGCAGCCGCTGAAGCCCCCGCCGAAGGTGGGGAAGCGGCAACGCCGCCGCCTAAGCCATAATGGCGCCGATGTCGAAACAGAACCCGCTGCCGTTCCCCGGCGAAGAATCCCAGTCGACGCCCGCCGATACGGTGCCGGCGTCCCCCTCGACCGGTACCGGCCCGAACCCGGTACCGCCGCCCGCGCACGCGCGTCCGGCCGGCCGCCGCCCGCTGTGGGCTCGTCTGCTCGGCCGTCTGGTCGAGCCGTGGCTGTCGCTGAAGATCGAACCGGAAGACCCGGGCCAGTACAACGATGGCCGCCCGGTCATGTACGTGCTGGAAGACTACGGCCTGTCCAACGCGCTGATCCTGGACAAGGCCTGCCGCCAGGCCGGCCTGCCGTCGCCGCTGGTGCCGCTGGCCGGTGACCCGACCGGCCGCAAGCGCGCCTACCTGGCGCTGTCGCGGCGCAGCTCCAGCAACTCGCTGATTCCCGAGCAGCGCGGCGCCAAGACCCACTCCGACTCGCTGGCCAAGGTCCTGCAGGCGCACCGCGTGCGCGATGACCTGGACGTGCACCTGGTGCCGGTGTCGATCTTCGTCGGCCGCGCCCCGGACAAGCAGAGCGGTTGGTTCGCGGTGCTGTTCTCGGAAAACTGGGCACTGGTCGGCCGCTTCCGTCGCCTGCTGGCGGTGCTGCTCAACGGCCGCAGCACCATCGTCCGCTTCGCCCCGCCGATCTCCCTGCGCAACACCGTGGATGAAGGCCTGGAGCCGGAGCGCACGGTGCGCAAGCTGCAGCGCGTGCTGCGTACGCACTTCCGACGCATCCGTGAATCGGTGATCGGCCCCGACCTGTCGACCCGGCGCCTGCTGGTGGACCAGGTGCTGGCCGCCGAGCCGGTACGCGAAGCGATCGCCGCACAGGCCAAGCGCGACAACTCGAAGCCGGCCGATGCCTGGAAGAAGGCACACGCCTATGCCTGGGAAATCGCTGCGGACTATTCCAGCCCGGTAGTGCGCTCGGCCAGCTTCATGCTCAGCCACGTGTGGAACCGCATCTATGCGGGCGTGCTGGTGCACCACCTGGACAAGTTCAAGGCCGCCGCGCCGGGGCACGAAGTGGTCTACGTGCCCAGCCACCGCAGCCACATGGACTATCTGCTGCTGTCCTACCTGCTGTACGACCGTGGCATCGTGCCGCCGCACATCGTGGCCGGCATCAACCTGAACCTGCCGGTGGTCGGCACCCTGCTGCGCAAGGGCGGTGCATTCTTCATCCGCCGCTCGATCCGTGGCAACGCGCTGTACTCGGCGGTGCTCAGCGAATACGTCGCGCAGCTGGTGGCCGGCGGCTACTCGCTGGAGTACTTCGTCGAAGGCGGCCGCTCGCGTACCGGCCGGCTGCTGCAGCCCAAGGGCGGCATGATCTCGATGACGCTGCGCGCGTTCCTGCGCCAGCCGCGCAAGCCGGTGCTGTTCCAGCCCATCTACATCGGCTACGAGAAGCTGATGGAAGGCGGCAGCTACCTGGACGAACTGTCCGGCCGGCCGAAGGAAAAGGAATCGATCTGGTCGCTGCTATGGGGCATCCCCAAGGTGCTCAAGCAGAACTATGGCCAGGTGGTGGTGAACTTCGGCGAGCCGATCGCGCTGAACGACGTGCTGGCCGAGAAGGCGCCGGAGTGGAAGGGCGAGGCGGTGTCCGAGGACGAAAAGCCGGCCTGGCTGTCGACCACGGTGGACACGCTGGCCGAACGCATCCAGGTGCGCATCAATGGCGCCGCCGACGTCAACCCGATCAACCTGCTGGCGCTGGCCCTGCTGTCCACGCCGAAGCACGCGATGGGCGAGGCCGACCTGATCGCGCAGATCGAACTGTGCAAGACCCTGCTGGTGGAGATGCCGTACTCGGACCGGGTGACGGTGACGCCGCACTCGCCGGAGCGGATCATCGCCCACGCCGAGGAAATCAACGTCCTCACCCGCATCAAGCACCCGCTGGGCGATGTGCTCAGCGTCAGCGGCGACACCGCAGTGCTGCTGAGCTACTTCCGCAACAACGTGGTGCACCTGTTCACCGCCTCGTCGTGGGTGGCCTGCTGCTTCCAGAACAACCGCCGCATGAGCCGCACCGGCCTGGTCCAGCTGGGCCGTACGGTGTACCCGTTCCTCCAGGCCGAGCTGTTCCTGCCGTGGAGCGAGGACGAGTTCGCCCAGCGCATCGACCGGACCATCGATGTGTTCGTGCGCGAGGGCCTGCTGCAGAACGTCAACGATGACGACGGCGGCATCCTGGCGCGCAACACCGGGCAGACCGACGAGGTGTTCCGCCTGCGCGCGATCGGCCATTCGCTGCAGCAGGCGTTCGAGCGCTATTACATTGCCATCTCGGTGCTGGTGAAGAACGGCCCGGGCGTGCTCGGCGCTGCCGAGCTGGAAAGCCTGTGCCAGCAGGCCGCGCAGCGGCTGAGCCTGCTCTATGCGCCGGCCGCGCCGGAGTTCTTCGACAAGTCCCTGTTCCGTGGCTTCATCCAGAAGCTGCGCGAACTGCGCCTGGTGTGGCCGGACGAGAACAGCAAGCTGCTGTTCGACGAGCGCCTGGATGCCTGGGCCAAGGATGCCAAGTTCATCCTGGGCCGTGAGCTGCGCCACACCATCGAACGGGTCAGCCCGGAAGCGGCCCGCCCGGACGAGCCTGCGCCGCAGGATTGAAGGCAGCGCCGGGTCCTGCCCGGCGAACGGCATGCCAACCAAGGTTGGCATCTACCGGGGCGAAGCAGTAGGTCCACGCCATGCGTGGATGGGCCACCGCTCAGGCCGGCTCGTCGGGAATCTGCAGGCTTTCCAGCCTGGCGATGCAGTCCTTCAGCTGCAGCTTGCGCCGCTTCAGGCGCTTGGACTCCAGCTCGTCCTCGCCGTTGGCGGCCATGCGGGTGATCTGTTCATCCAGCAGGCGGTGCTCGGCGCGCAGGGCGACGAGGCGCTCGACGATCTCGGCGGGGCTGTAGGTGTCCACAGCCTCCGAGCATACACAGCGATGATGACCGCCGGGAGAGGGGAATCCCGATCCCCGGCCGGGGCGGCTCCGAGCCGTTAGAATGGAACCCATGAGTGCCGTGATTTCCCTTCCCGATCCCCCACCGCGCGCCGCCCGCGATCCGCGCGTGGCCGAGCGCGAGCAGCACAAGCTGGCCAAGCGCCTGCGCCGCCAGGTCGGCGAGGCGATTGCCGACTTCGGCATGATCGAGGCCGGCGACAAGGTCATGGTGTGCCTGTCCGGCGGCAAGGACAGCTACACCCTGCTGGACGTGCTGCTGCAGCTGCAGAAGAAGGCGCCGGTGCCGTTCGAGCTGGTGGCGGTGAACCTGGACCAGAAGCAGCCGGACTTCCCCGAGCACGTGCTGCCGGAATACCTGGCAGGCCTGGGCGTGCCGTACCACATCATCGAGCAGGACACCTATTCGGTGGTCAGCCGGGTCATCCCGGAAGGCAAGACCATGTGTTCGCTGTGCTCGCGCCTGCGTCGTGGCGCGCTGTACAACTACGCCGAGACCCACGGCTTCACCAAGATCGCGCTGGGCCACCACCGCGACGACATGGTGGCCACGTTCTTCATGAACCTGTTCCACCACGCCAAGCTGTCGGGCATGCCGCCGAAGCTGCGCAGCGACGACGGCAGGCACGTGGTGATCCGGCCGCTGGCCTACGTGCGCGAGAGTGACATCGTCGAGTACGCGCAGGCACGCCGGTTCCCGATCATTCCCTGCAACCTGTGCGGCAGCCAGGAGAACCTGCAGCGCCGCCAGGTCGGCCTGATGCTGAAGCAATGGGAAAAGGACCACCCGGGCCGCATCGAGCAGATCGCGCGCGCCATGGGTGAAGTCCGGCCCTCGCAGCTGGCCGACACCACCCTGTTCGACTTCATGGCGCTGGGCCGTCGCGACGACGCGCCGCTGCCCGACGCCCATGCCTGGCTGGCCGGCTCCCCGGCCGACGCCGACGCAGATCCCGAGACGCCCACCGTTTAAGGTCGGGCGCCCTTCCTCTTCGCCATCCGGAATTCCATGTTCTTTCGCAACCTGACGTTCTTCCGTTTCCCGACCACCACCGATTTTTCCGAAGTCGACACCCTGCTGCCGCACGCCCTGCTGAAGCCGGTCGGCGCGCTGGAAATGAATTCGCGCGGCTTCATCTCGCCGTTCGGCCGCGAGGAGAAGGAACTGCTCTCCCACCGCATCGCCGAACACCTGTGGCTGACCGTGGGCGGCGAGGACAAGATCCTGCCGGCGGCGGTGGTCAACGACCTGCTCGAGCGCAAGCTGGAGGAGATCGAGGAGAAGGAAGGCCGCCGCCCGGGTGGCCGCGAGCGCAAGCGGATGAAGGACGACCTGCTGCATGAACTGCTGCCGCGCGCCTTCGTGAAGTCCTCGCGCAATGATGCCTTCATCGACCTGCAGCACGGCTACGTGGCGGTGGATACCTCCAGCCGCAAGACCGGCGAGTACTTCATGTCCGACATCCGCGGCCTGCTCGGCAGCTTCCCGGCGATGCCGCTGAACGCCGAAGTCGCACCGCGTTCGATCCTGACCGGCTGGATCGCCGGCGAGCCGCTGCCGACCGGGCTGAGCCTGGGCGAAGAGTGCGAGATGAAGGATCCGGTGGAAGGCGGCGCCGTGGTCAAGTGCCAGCACCAGGAACTGCGCTGCGACGAGATCGACAAGCACCTGGACGCCGGCAAGCAGGTGACCAAGCTGGCGCTGATCTTCGAGGACAACCTGTCCTTCGTGATCGGCGACGACCTGATCGTGCGCAAGCTGAAGTTCCTCGACGGCGCACTGGACCAGCTGGAGCATGCCGACGAAGACGGCCGCCGCGCCGAGTTCGACGCCCGCTTCGCCCTGCAGAGCGCCGAGATCCGCCGCCTGTTCCTGTTGCTGGAAGAAGCGTTCAAGCTCAGCAAGGCTGACTGAACAGGCACCCTGTGGGCCGCCGGTCATCCGGCGGCCCGAAGCAGCGCTATGCTGGGCGCATGAGCCGTCTGCTGCGCCGCCTGATCAGCCCGACCCCGCCCGCTACCGTGCAGCGCGACACCGTTCGCCTGCGCCTGGAGGATGCCGAGATCGAGGTGCTGCGCGTGCGCGATCCGCGCGCGCGCCGGATCAAGCTGAGCGTGGACGAGCGCGGCGCACGGTTGACGCTGCCGCCGCGGGCCAGCCTGGTGATGGGCGAGCGTTTCCTGGAACAGCACCGCGACTGGTTGGCGCTGCAGCTGCGCCAGTACCAGAGCCAGGGCCTGCCCGCCCCGTTGCAGCCGGGCGAGGACGGCGTGCTGCCACTGCGCGGCGACCTGTTGCCGCTGCGCTGGCAGGAAGGCCGCTATGCGCGGCTGGAGATCGACGAACACGGCGCCTGCGTGCAGTGGCCGACCCGTGCCGGCGATGCCACCCTGCGTCGCCTGCTGCGCGAGTTCTACGAAGCACAGACCCGCGCCGATGTCGGCCGCTGGCTGCCGAAGTACCTGCCCACCCTGCCACGTGCACCCAGCCGCCTGCGGCTGAAGGTGATGTCTTCGCAGTGGGGCTCGCTGGCGCCGGACGGCAGCATGGCACTGGACCTGGCACTGGTGCTGGGGCGCCCTGAAGCATTCGAGTATGTGCTGGTGCACGAACTCTGCCACCTGATCCAGCCGAATCATTCGCCCGCGTTCTGGCACGAAGTGGAACAACGTTTCCCCGCGTGGCGCGAGCAGCGCGACTACTTCCAGCTGGAAGGGCGCAGGCTGAAGGCGATGCTTCGCCAGCTGCTGTAGAGCCGAGCCGATGCTCGGCTGACGCGCGTGGCGCGGATATCCAGCCCTCGCGATCGACAGCAGCCGAGCATGGCTCGGCTCTACAAAAGCGCGCGCAGCGCGCGACCCGCTCCTGCTCTTCCTTCTTTCTTCCGTGATGGGCACACAGGAAACTGTCCGTGGCCGGGCGGGGTGGGTTGCGCAGGGGCGTGAGCCGCATGGATGCGGCGACCGAGCTTGCAAGGACGTACTTGCAGCGACCCCTGCGCAATCCACCCCGCCCGGCAGAGCACGGCTTCTGATTTGAACGACCCACCACGAGGGGCTCAGCCGTTGGCCGAAACCCTCACCCCGCCCGCAACGCCGCCGCTGCCGCCCAGCGTGCCGCCACCCGCGGCGCCGTGATGCACACCGCCTGGTCGGTCACCGTCGTCACCGCGCGCTCCAGCAGCTGGATATCGGCCTCGTGCTGGCGTGCCACATGCGGGTCCTCGAAGAAGATCGCGCGCTGGCAGCGCCCCTCCAGCACCCGGTCGGCAATCTGTGCATCGCCGCCCATCGGGCCGCTCTGGTAACGCGTCACCCACGGCGTATCGCTGGGCCAACCCCGGCTCCAGGCCAGCTCGTTCAAGCGCTGCCCGGTGGTGCCCGTCGCAACGCGTTGGCCAAACCGGGCCAGCACATCGAAGTGTTCATCGGCGAAGGCCAGCATCGCCGGCTTCATCGCATCATGCGCGATCAGCGCCAGCGTCTGCCCCTGGAAGGCATGCAGGTCGTCGGCACCGGTGTCGGCAGCCAGCCCGGCGTGGATGCGCTCCACCTCGATCCAGTCGCGTGCAGTGGCCACGGTTGAAATGAACGGCTTGCCGTGGATCACGCACTGCCGCTTGAGCGCGGTTGCTTCCGGAAACACCGAGGACGGATCGACCGGGTCGATCAGGTAGATCGCACCGTCCAGTGTCCGCTCCGGCCCCATGCCGACCACTTCGGCCACCAGCTTCATCAGGCCTCCCTCGCGCCCGTAGGGATACCGGTGCAGGCCGCCGTAGCCGGCCAGGAATCCCTGCCGTTCGATCGCATCGTGGGTGCGCCCGACCGCATGCAGTGACACCCCCAGTTCGCGCAGGCCTGCCTCGCTGGCACGCAGCCAGCGGAACAGCGCCGCGCGCGCATCGTGGTGATGGAGACGGTTGGCGGCCAGGCCGATACGCATCGAGCGCTCCGTAGGACGGGTAGAAGCGGCAGTGTATGTCGGCATTCGCCGATGCGGATGCTTTTCCAATTTTTCTCATTGTCGCGGAAGCCTGCCTCGCTAGCGTGGCTGGCAGCGGTACCGCTGCGCGGCCGTGGTTCCTGCCCGCGAAATGAGGACGTCTACCGTGAATGTCGCCGGCCGCCGCGCCGTCGCCGCCGTCATGGCATCGCTGTTGCTGCCCGGCATCGCCGCTGCATCCGGTTGTACGGGCCCCCTGCAGGTGGCATGGCGCTCCGACCGGGCGCCCCTGTCATACAGCCAGCAGGGCGAGGTTGCTGGACTGGCCGCGGATTACCTGCCGCTGCTGGGCATGCAGGCGGCGCAGCATGCGAAGCCGTTGCCTGCGACGGTACTTACCGAGGGAGCACTGCCGGCCGGCACCCAGGTGCTGCTGGGCTGGCCGCGCGCACAGCTGCCGACAGGCTGGGTGGCCAGCAGGGCCTACCTGGAGGTGCCGCAGGTGATCGTGCGGCGCGAGGGCGCCGCTGCGGTGCTGGGGCTGGAGGGCCTGCGTGGCCGCAGCGTGGCCAGCCCGGACCGGCTGCCGCTGGAGCCATTGCTGGCCGAGCAGGCCCCGGGGGCGCAGCTGCTGGCCCCTGCGCCGCTGGACCACGCGCTGTCACTGCTGCGTGCCGGGCTGGTCGACGCCGTGGTCGCCAATCTCGCTGAACTGGAGGCCGCGCTCCGCGCGGAGCCAGGCGATGCTGTGGTGATCGCGGCACCCGCGGGCTTCGGCGATGCACTGGTACTCGCGGCCGTGCCGGCCTGTGCCGAGGTGGTCGCTGCTTTCGACCAGCGGCTCCTGCAGGAGAGCGATGCACATCGCGCGTCGAGCCGCAGCGCCTGGCTGCCGGACCGGCCACGCGCGCGGCTCACCGGTTCGGCGCTGCGCTGGCTGGTGCCGGCGTCGCTGATCCTGCTCGCGCTCGTGCTGCTGCATGCCTTCGGCTACTGGCGCGTGCATCGCGAGAGCGTGCGCCGCCGCGTGCTGGAGCAGCGGTTGCACGACGTCACCGCGAACCTGCCGGCGGTGGTCTACCAGGCCCGCCGTTCGGCAACCGGCCACTACAGCCTGGCGCAGATCGCCGGTGACGTGCAGGCGTTGTTCGGCGTAAGCGTGGAGACTGCGCGGATCGACCATCTGCAACTGCTGGCCGCGGTGCATGCCGACGACCGCAGCCGGGTGATGGCGTGCATCGAAGCGGCCGCGCTGGTGCGCGGTCCCATCGACGTTACGTTCCGCACCCGGTCGGCGCAGGGCTGGCGCTGGGTCCGCTCGCAGGGACGACCGCTGCAGTGCGATGACAGCAGCGTGGAGTGGAGCGGCTACTGGTTGGATGTCAGTGAAGCACAGGCGCGTGCAGTAGCGCTGGCCGAGGCGCGCCGCGCGGCCGAGCAGGCGGCGCTGGCCAAGAGCCATTTCCTGGCGACCATGAGCCACCAGATCCGCACGCCGATGAGTACCCTGCTGGGCATGCTGGAGCGATTGGCTGCCAGTGACCTGGATGCGGGCCAGCGGCAGGTGCTGACCACCGTGGGTGATGCCGCGCAGATGCTGCGGCAGATCCTGGACGATGTGCTGCACAGCCAGCGCCTGCAGCCAGCGCCACTGCAGCTGCGGCCGACCGATCTTGCGGCGCTGGTGCGCGCGGTGCAGCAGCTGTTGATGCCCGTCGCGGCCAGCCGCGGCCTGCACCTGCACAGCGAGATCGACCCCATGCTGCAGCAGTGGTCGCTGGCCGATGGGCTGCGCCTGCGCCAGGTCCTGTTCAACCTGGCCGGTAATGCACTCAAGTTCACTCTGCAGGGAAGCGTGGTGCTGCAGGCCCATGTGCTGCAGCAGCGCGATGGCGGGCAGCGGTTGCGCCTGCAGGTGACCGATACGGGCGTGGGCATCAGCATGGAGCGGCAACAGGCGGTATTCGCTGCCTACGAGCAGGCCGAGACCTCGACCACGCGCCGCTTTGGTGGCAGTGGGCTGGGCCTGTCGATCTGCCGCGAGCTGGCGGCATCGATGGGGGGCCAGCTGCACCTGCGCAGCGCGCCGGGCAAGGGAACCACCGTATGGCTGGAACTGGTGCTGGCGGCCTGTGCGGCACCGACGGTGGTACCGGTGCTCACGACGGCCGTGCAACGCCCGCTGCCGCCGGCGCGGGCACTGGTTGTTGAAGACCATCCGACCAACCTGCAGTTGCTGGTGCAGCGCCTGCGCGAGCTGGGGCTGCAGGTACACGCCTGCGACGACGGCCAGCAGGCATGGGAGGCCTGGCAGGCGCAGCCCTTTGATCTGGTCATCACCGACTGCCATATGCCGCACATGGACGGCTTCGCGCTGGCACGGGCGATCCGTGGCGATACCTGTGCCATCCGTGCGCAGGTGCCGATCGTCGCGCTGACTGCCAGTGTGCTGGAACGCACACGCGAGGCCTGCCGTGATGCGGGCATCGACCATTTCCTGGCCAAGCCGGTGGCGCCGTGCGAACTGCGCGCGCTGCTGGAGGAGCTGCTGTTGCCGGACTCAGTGCGCCAGTAGGCGGACGATGCTGGCAGCGGCATCGCGGCCTTCGGCCACGGCGGTCACCACCAGGTCTGCACCGCGTACCGCGTCGCCACCGGCGAACAGGCGTGGATGCGCGGTCTGGAACGGCAGGCGGTCCTTGCCCCCGGCGACGATGCGGCCGTTGGGCTGGCCTTCCACCCCCAGGTCCGCCAGCCACGCCGGCACGCTCGGCGAGAAGCCGAAGGCGATGATCACCACGTCCGCTTCCAGCAGGGATTCACTGCCTTCGATCGGCACGGCGTTCTGGCGGCCATTGGCATCGGGTTCGCCCAGCCGGGTTTCGACCACGGTCACGCCGATCACTTCATCGTCGGCGCCGGCTTCGATCGACAGCGGTTGGCGGTTGAACAGGAAGCGCACGCCCTCTTCGCGCGCATTGGCCACTTCGCGAGCGCTGCCGGGCATGTTGGCTTCGTCGCGCCGGTAGGCGCAGGTGACCTTGGCCGCGCCGAGGCGCACCGCGCTGCGCACGCAGTCCATGCCGGTATCGCCACCACCGAGCACCACCACCCGCTTGCCGTTGAGGTCGGGCAGGGCGATGGTGTCTTCCCAGCCGGCAATCGGCCGGCCCTTCGGGTCATCGCCGCCGACGATGCGGCTGTTCTGCACCAGGAACGGCAGCGCCGGCAGCACGCCCTTCAGGTCCTGGCCGTCGAGGCCACCATCGGTGTAGCGGTAGGCGCCGGTACCGATGAACACCGCATCGTGGGTGTCCAGCAGCTGCTGCACGCTGAGGTCGCGGCCGATCTCCACGCCGAGGCGGAACTGCACGCCCATGCCCTCCAGCACGTCGCGGCGCCGGTGGATCACGTCCTTGTCCAGCTTGAAGCTGGGAATGCCGAACTGCAGCAGGCCGCCGATCTGCTCGTAGCGGTCATAGACCACCGCGGCAATGCCGGCGCGGGCCAGGCGGTCGGCGCAGGCCAGGCCGGCGGGACCGGCCCCGATCACCGCCACGCTGCGGCCGGTCGGCTGCACCGCGCCCAGGTCAGGGCGCCAGCCGCTGGCCAGCGCGGTATCGACGATGTATTTCTCCACCGCACCGATGGTGACCGCACCGAACTCTTCCAGCGTGCAGCTGCCCTCGCACAGGCGATCCTGCGGGCAGACCCGGCCGCACACCTCCGGCAGCGGGTTGGTGCTGTGGCACAGCGTGGCGGCTTCGTGGATGCGGTTCTCCTGCACCAGCTGCAGCCACTGCGGAATGGCGTTGTGCACCGGGCACTTCCAGCTGCAGTACGGGTTGCCGCAGTCCAGGCAGCGGCCCGCCTGGTACTGGGCGTCCTCCTTGCCGAACTTTCCGTACAGCTCGCCCCAGTCGCCGGACGTGCGCAGTTCCACCGGGATGCGCTGCGGCATGGTGCGGGGCAGGTCGAGGAACTGGAAGGCGTGCTTGCGGCTCATGGCGGGCTCTGGAATGCGGGGGGGAACGTTGCCGGCCAGCGGCCGGCACTACCGGAAAACATCACGCGGCGCGTCGCAGGGTTTCGGTCAGCGACTCGATGCTGGCGGCCTTGGGTTTGACCAGCCAGAACTTGCCGATGTAATCGCGGAACTCGTCGAGGATCTGCTGTGCCCAGATGCTGCCGGTCAGCTCGCGATGGCGGCCGATCAGGCGGTGCAGGTGCTGGCGGTAGTTCTCGAAGCCTTCGGCGGACACGCGATGGATGTCGATCAGCTCGTGGTTGTAGCGGTCGACGAAATCACGGTCCACGTCCAGTACGTAGGCCAGGCCGCCGGTGAAGCCGGCGCCGAAGTTCAGCCCGACCTTGCCCAGCACCAGCACCACGCCATCGGTCATGTACTCGCAGCAGTGGTCACCGGCACCTTCGACCACGGCCAGTGCGCCGGAATTGCGCACCGCGAAGCGCTCGCCGGCGCGGCCGGCAGCGAACAGCTCACCGCCGGTGGCACCGTACAGGCAGGTGTTGCCGATGATGGCGGTGCTGCGTGCCTCGAAGCGCGCGCCACGCGGCGGCCGCACCACCAGCCGGCCGCCAGCCATGCCCTTGCCGACGTAATCGTTGGCTTCGCCTTCCACTTCCAGGTGCAGGCCACCGACATTGAAGGCGCCGAAGCTCTGCCCGGCGCTGCCACGGAAGCGCAGTTCCAGCGGTGCCTCGGCCATGCCCTGGTTGCCGTGCGCGCGTGCCACCGCACCCGCCAGGCGGGTACCGATGCTGCGGTCGGTGTTGTGGATCAGGAAGCGATGCTCGCCGCCGCGCTTGTGCTCGATGGCCGGGGCCAGCAGGCCATCCATCTGCGTGGCCAGGCTGTCCGGCGATTCGTACAGGCGCTGCGCGGCGCAGTGGCTGCCCTCGTAGCGGCTGTCGGCCAGCAGGCGCGACAGGTCCACGCGCACGCCGTCGCGCGGCGCGGATTCGATCTGGCGCAGCAGGTCGGTACGGCCGACGATCTCTTCCAGCGAACGCGCGCCCAGGTAGGACAGCCAGCCACGCACTTCCTCGGCCAGCAGCCGGAAGAAGTTCTCCACGCGCTCGGGCTGCCCGGTGAAGTGGTTCTCGCGCAGGCGCTCGTCCTGGGTGGCCACGCCGGTGGCACAGTTGTTGAGGTGGCAGATGCGCAGGTACTTGCAGCCCAGCACGATCATCGGCGCGGTGCCGAAGCCGAAGCTGTCGGCGCCCAGCAATGCGGCCTTGACCACGTCCAGCCCGGTCTTCAGGCCGCCATCGGTCTGCAGCAGGGTACGGCCGCGCAGGTCGTTGGCGAGCAGCGCCTGGTGCGCCTCGGCCACGCCCAGCTCCCACGGCACGCCGGCATAGCGGATCGAGCTGACCGGCGAGGCACCGGTGCCGCCATCATGGCCGGAGATGGTGATCAGGTCCGCACCGGCCTTGACCACGCCCGCCGCAATCGTTCCGACGCCGGCATGGCTGACCAGCTTCACCGACACCAGCGCGGTCGGGTTGACCTGCTTGAGGTCGTAGATCAGCTGCGCCAGGTCCTCGATCGAATAGATGTCGTGATGCGGCGGCGGCGAAATCAGGCCGATGCCCGGGCGCGCATAGCGCAGCCGCGCGATCAGTTCGTTGACCTTGTGCCCGGGCAGCTGGCCACCCTCGCCGGGCTTGGCACCCTGCGCGACCTTGATCTGCAGCACCTCGGCATTGACCAGGTACTCGGCGGTCACGCCGAAGCGCCCGGAGGCCACCTGCTTGATCTTGCTGCGCCTGGCGGTGCCATAGCGTGCGGGGTCTTCACCGCCTTCGCCGGAATTGCTGCGGCCCCCCAGGCGATTCATCGCAATCGCCAGCGCTTCATGCGCTTCCGGTGACAGGGCGCCGAGGCTGATCGCCGTGGTATCGAAGCGCGGGAACAGTTCGCTGGCCGGGGCCACCTCATCGAGCGGTGCGGGCGTGGCGGCAGGGACCAGTTCCAGCAGGTCACGCAGTGCCGAGGGCGGGCGCGCATGCACCGCATCGCAGTACTGCTGCCAGGCACGCGGATCGCCGCTGCGCGCCGCGCGCTGCAGGGTGGTGACCACGTCCGGGTTGTACATGTGGTACTCGCCGCCGTGCACGTACTTCAGCAGGCCGCCGACATCCACGTCCTGCTGCGCGTCCCACGCCTGCGCGCACAGCTCGCGCGCGTCGGCATCCAGGCGCGCGAAACCCGCGCCACCGATGCGCGAGGCGGTATCCGGGAAGCACAGATCGACGACCTCCGGTTCCAGGCCGATGATCTCGAACAGCTGCGCGCCGCGGTAGCTGGCCACGGTACAGATGCCCATCTTCGAGATGATCTTCGACAGCCCCTTGTAGACGCCCTTGCGGTAGCGGCGGCCGATCTGCGACTGCTCACCGCCCTTGCTGAGCTTGAGGATGCCGCGGCGGCCCAGGTCGAACAGGGTCTGGTAGGCCAGGTACGGATACACCGCCGTGGCGCCGAAGCCGAGCAGGCAGGCCATGTGGTGCGGGTCGCGCGCGGTGCCGGTCTCGACGATGAGATTCACGTCGCAGCGCAGGCCCAGCCGCGAGAGGTGGTGGTGGATGGCGCTGGTGGCCAGCAGCGCATGCACCATCGGCCGCCCGGCCACCGGGTAGCGGTCGGACAGCAGCAGCATCACCATGCCGTCGCGCGCGGCCTGTTCGGCCTCGGCGCAGATGCGCTCGATGCCGGCACGCAGGCCCTCGTCTTCGCTGTAGGACAGGTCGAGCAGACGGTTGGCCTGCGCGTACTGGTCCATCTTCAGCAGCTGGCGCAGCTTGCGCTGGCTGAGCACCGGCGAATTGAGGATGACGTGGTTCACCGTCTCCGGACCGGCATGGAAGATGTTGGTCTCCTTGCCGAGCTGGGTGGACAGGGACATCGCGCAATCTTCGCGCAGCGGATCGATCGGCGGGTTGGTGACCTGCGCGAAGGCCTGGCGGAAATAGTCGTACAGCGGGCGGCTGCGCTGGCTCAGCACCGCCATCGGCGTGTCGTCGCCCATCGAGCCGGTGGCTTCCTGCTCGGTCTCGGCCAGCGGCCGCAGCACCTGCTCCACTTCCTCGCTGCTGAGCTGGTACAGCTTGTGGTAGCTGTGCAGGGTGGCTTCGTCAAACGGCTCTTCCACCAGCGACGGGTCGATCAGTTCGGTCTGCAGGTAGGTCACGCCCTGCTGCAGCCACTGCTTGTAGGGCGCGCGGCCGCGGTTGATGCGGTCGACCGCATCGGAGTCGAGCAGGTCGCCGCGCTTGAGGTCGATCGCGATCATTTCGCCGGGGCCAAGCTTGCCCTTGCGCACCACCCGCTCGGTGGGCACTTCCCACACGCCCGCTTCAGAGGCAACCAGGAAGTGGCGGTCGGCGGTCAGCATCCAGCGTGCCGGGCGCAGGCCGTTGCGGTCGAGGGTGCAGACGGCGTAGCGGCTGTCGCAGGCAACGATGCCGGCCGGGCCATCCCACGGCTCGCTGTTCAGGCCGTGGAACTCGTAGAACGCGGCCAGGTCCGGGTCCTTGAACTCCAGCGACTGGGTGGCCGGCGGCACCAGGATGCGCAGCGCCTGGATCAGCTCCATGCCACCGGCGACCATCAGTTCCAGCATGTTGTCCAGGCTCTGCGAGTCCGAGCCGTGCATGGAGATCACCGGGTCGAATTCGGCGATGTCGAAGCGCGGCGTCTTCCACACCTTGCTGCGCGCCTGGGCCCAGCGGCGGTTGCCTTCGATGGTGTTGATCTCGCCATTGTGGGCGAGCATCCGGAACGGGTGGGCAAGCGGCCAGCGCGGCAGCGTGTTGGTCGAGAAGCGCTGGTGGAACACGATCGCGCTGGAGGCCAGTTCGCGCCGCTGCAGGTCCGGATAGAAGCGGCTGAGCTTGTCCGGCAGCACCATGCCCTTGTAGCTGATCGCATCGGGGGTGAGGGTGGTGACGTAGAAATCAGCGTGATCGCGCAGCTGCTGTTCGCTGCGGCGACGGGCCAGGAACAGCGCCAGCGCGAAGCCGGCATCGTCCTGGCCGACACCGGCATCGACGAACACCTGTTCGATGCGCGGCAGGGTATCGCGCGCCAGCTGGCCGCAGACGCTGTCATCGGTGGGCACCTCGCGCCAGCCGGCGACCTTGCAGCCGACCGCTTCCACCTGCGCCTGCAGCTGGGTACGGCAGGCGTCGGCGGCCTCGGTGTCGTGCGGCAGGAACACCAGGCCGGCAGCGAAGCGCGCGGCGGTGGTGATGCCGGCTTCGCTGGCCAGCAGTTTCAGGAATGCATCGGGGCGGCGCAGCAGCAGGCCACAGCCATCGCCGGTCAGGCCATCGGCGGCGACGCCGCCACGGTGGGTCATGCGCGAAAGCGCGGCGATGGCGGTATCAACCAACAGGCGCGAAGGTTGATCGTCGAGCTGGGCGACCATGCCAAATCCACAGGCATCGCGCTCGGAGCGCGGGTCGTAAAGCCCTTGGCGGTTGCGGGGGGCCATCTCTACCTCGATGCGTATAGGGTTGGCGGCGACACTCGTCCCCGCTCATTCCCTGGAGCGCATCGTGAGGCCACCGGATGCCTCGACTAGATCACAGGTTGCTGCAGCGCCGCAATACACGGTTGCAGGTGCAACAGAACGCGCCGGCAACCCGTGCCGGCGCGGGGTCGGCCTCAGCCGCAGCGCACGCCGCTGACCAGGCCCTTGTCGTCCACTTCGATGTTCAGGCGGTCGCCGAGGAATTCCATCGTGGCCACGTCGTTGGGCTTCATGACGCGCAGCTGGTGGGCACCGGCATCTTCCTGCGCCTGCTTGCCCAGCGCGTCGGCGTAGGCCTGGCCGACCAGGCTCTGCACCTGGCTGGCATCGCAGGTGCCGACCGGCGGTGCCTCGGTGGCCTTGCCGGCTTCGTCGGCCGGTGCCTTGGCGGCTTCGGCAGCCTGCTGGGCATGGGCCGTGGCCGAATCCTGTTCATCCAGCGCCGGTGCCTGGCAGGCGGTCAGGGCCAGCACGGCCGGCAGCAGCAGGGCGGAGAGCGAACGGGCGCGAATCGGGAACGACATCATGACTCCGGAAGGGATTGTGAAAGCCCGAGCATAGCGGCGAACCGATCCTCACGTGTTTGTCTTGTGTTATCGACAGGATCGCGGCAGCGCGGCAGCGACACTGCGCGCATGCCGACCCCCTCTACCCCCGAACGACAGGCCGCGCGCGCTGCGGGCCTGCGCTATGTCGATGACACCCAGCCGGGCATCAGCCGGCGCCGCGCCGGCAAGGGCTTCAGCTACCGCGATGCCGATGGCCACGCGGTGCGCGATGCCGCCACCCTGCAGCGCATCCGCGCGCTGGCGATTCCACCGGCCTATACCGCCGTATGGATCTGCGCCCACGCCAATGGCCATCTGCAGGCCACCGGCCGCGATGCCCGCGGGCGCAAGCAGTATCGCTACCACGCCGATTGGGCCGCAGTGCGCGACGCCGGCAAGTTCGACCGGGTGATCGCCTTTGGTGAAGCACTGCCCGCGCTGCGGCGCCGGCTCAGCCGCGATCTCAAGCACAGCGGCTTCCCCCGCGAAAAGGTGCTGGCGGTCGTGGTCGCGCTGCTGGCCGACACCCTGGTGCGGGTAGGCAATGAGTCCTATGCCAAGGAAAACAGATCCTTTGGCCTGACCACGCTGCGCAACCGGCACCTCGACCTGCTGCGCGGCGGGCGCGTACGGATGCGCTTCCGCGGCAAATCCGGGCAGCTGCACGAAGTGACGGTAGGTGACCGCCGGCTGGGCACGCTGGTGCGCGGCGTGCAGCAGTTGCCGGGCCAGGCGTTGTTCCAGTATCGCGACGACGACGGTGCCATCCAGCCGGTCGACTCCGGTGCGGTCAACCATTACCTGCGCGAGGTGATGGGCGAGGAATTCACCGCCAAGGATTTCCGCACCTGGGGCGGCACCCTGGCCGCGGTGCAAGCGTTCGCGGCCACCGAGTTGCCCGAACCGGCCAGCCAGCGTGCGCTGGCCAAGGTACAGCGTGAGGTGGTGTGCAAGGTGGCGACCCAGTTGGGCAATACGCCTGCGGTGTGCCGCAAGGCCTACATCGACCCCTGCGTGTTTGCCGGCTGGGAGCGCGGTGAACTGGCGGAACTGGCCGGCCTGCGTGGGCCGCGCCAGTGGGAGCAGGCCACCCTGCGCGTGCTGCGCAGGGCGCGCCGGCTCAGCCGCAGGCGTCAGCCGCAATAGATCGCGGTGATGTTGTTGGTGCGGCCCTTCTCGATGGTCAGGCGGTCACCGCCTTCGTGTGCCGGCGGCACGCGCGGGCCGTCATGGCGCAGCACCTGCACGTGCAGGCTGTCGCTGTCCACGCGCGCGCGCTCGACGGTTGCGGCGGAGGCGGCCAGGCCGAGCGCACCACGCACCCTGTCGCTGTGGCACTGGCCGGAAATCACGCCGTCGATCGGCTGCACCTGGGCCACCGGCGTGCTGCTGCAGGCGGCGAGGGCGAGACAGACGGCGGCGGTGGCGATGGCATGCTTCATGGAAGGATTCCTTGGTGTGGTTGCGTGCAGCGTGCGACGGCGCACGTGGTGGCGGAATGAACACCGTGCACATCGTGGATACGGTGCGCTCACCCCCGCCAACAGCCTGGGTGGAGACACTGCAGTCGCGGCGGATGCCGCCCCCGGTACTGCGGCGCATGCGCCCGGTAGTGCCGGCCGCTGGCCGGCGATCCCATTCCCCCCCCGAGGAGACCTGCATGGCCACCACCCGAAAGACCCCCGCCCGCCGCAAAGCCTCACCCAAGGTGCGCAAAGGCAGCACCGCGACCCAGACCGCTGCCGACCCCGCTCGCCCGCGGGTGGTGAAGACCGCAACCCGCAAGGCCGCGGCTGGTGATCCCCGCGCCGCCCGCGTTGCCGCCCGGCAGCGGCGCCTGCAGGACCAGGAAAAGGCCAAGGACGCCCGCGCGGCCAAGAAGGCCACGAAAAAGACCGCGACCCAGGCCGGCGCACGCCGCCAGCCGGAGGCCATGCCGGCCCAGCAGCTGGCAAAGCCGGGGCACGAACACGAACTGGAGCTGGCACCGCGCTTCCTCGCGCCGGACTACACCGGCAGCGGCAAGCTGCAGGGCATGCGCGCGATCGTCACTGGCGGTGATTCCGGCATCGGCCGTGCTGTGGCCGTGCTGTTCGCACGCGAAGGCGCCGATGTGGCGGTCCTGCACCTGGACGAGGCCGAAGATGCCGACATCACCCGCCAGCACGTGGAGCGCGAAGGTGGCCGCTGTGTGGTGATCGCCGGTGACGTGCGCGACCCGCGCTTCTGCAACAAGGCGGTCAAGCAGGTGGCCAAGGCCTTCGGTGGCATCGACATCCTGGTCAACAACGCCGCGTTCCAGCTGCACTGCGAGCGGCTGGAGGATCTGGAAGACGCGCACCTGCAGGAGACGCTGCAGACCAACATCGGCGGCTACATCCAGATGGCGCGTGCGGTACTGCCGCATCTGGGCGAGGGCGCCAGCATCATCAACACCGGCTCGGAAACCGGACTCTTCGGCAGCAAGGCGCTGATCGATTACTCGGCCACCAAGGGCGCGATCCATGCGTTCACCAAGGCCCTGGCCAGCCAGCTGCTGCCGCGCGGCATCCGGGTCAACTGCGTGGCGCCGGGGCCGGTGTGGACGCCGCTGAACCCGGCCGACAAGCAGGCCGGGGATGTCGCCGAGTTCGGGAAGGACAGCGACATGGGCCGGCCTGCACAGCCTGAAGAGCTGTCACCGGCGTATGTGTTCCTGGCCTCGCCGGTCTGTGCAAGCTACATCAGCGGGGCGATCCTGCCGGTGATGGGTGGGCCGCGCGGCTGAGTCGTGTCGGTTCCCGCCTGGATCCGGCGGCAGCGAAGGTGTGCGGCCTGTCAAAGGCCCCACACCGTGCGATTGGGGTAGGCTGATCCTGTACCGACCATGTTCAAGGACCGACCATGCCCGAAATGGATATCAATGCCGCAGCCAACGAGGTCGTCGCCCTGCTGCGGCGGAACGATGCGCGTGCTGCCGCCACCCGCCTCCAGGCCCTGCACGACGGCCAGAGCGCAGTGGTGCAGGAATCGCTGGATCGCTATATCTCGGCGCGTGCGGCCGCCGAGCTTGAGGGCTTGCGCCGGAACGGGGGCGTGGCCGCAGCGGATGCAGCTACGGTGAATCCGATGCTGGATCGCTTGGGCGAGGCGACGCGCCCGCCGCGGATGCCCGATGCTGCCGAGACAGCGGGATTGAGCCAGGCCCAGCAGTACGACGTTTATGGCAGCATCGTGGCCCAGCGCGGCAACATCGCAGCGAACGATGCAATGGCAACCCAGGACCGCGTGGTGCTGGGGTTGCGCGATGAGAACCGCACCACCGAGGCGCGCGGACGTGGGGTCTACGATGACCGCATCGTGGTGCTGTGGAAGGATGCGCAGGGCCGCGGCCATGTGCGCGAGTTCAACCAGGCCACGACCGAGCCGACCGCCCAGTACGACGGCCATGCCAAGACCGCGCCGCGCAGCCCGGGCTTTGGCAATGTGGCGCCGCGTGCCAAGACCGAGGGTGAGGACGTCAACGGCGACCGGGTCAAGGATCTGGGGCGCCTGGGCGAGGGCACCATCGAGATGCGCGCGACCACCCATCCGCGCAATGGCCATCCCGATGAGTTCGCGCTGCGTCCTTCGCAGGACGCGATCACTGCGGGCGCCGGACGGGTGGAGCGCGACAGCAATGGCGATGGCTGGTTCGATGCGCGTGATACCCAGGGCGTGCAGGACCTCAACGACACCTTCAAGATCCATCGTGGCAGCCGTTCCAACACCGATTCGGCCGGTTGCCAGACCATCGGTGGCGGCGAGTATGACGACTTCGTGTCGACGGTGCGCGGCACGCCTGGGCAGAACCGCTGGCAGTACGTGCTGACCTCGGTTGCACCCGGCCAGACGCGCGAATTTGGGCAGGACGTGCCGCTCGCGGCCAACGATGACCCCCGTCAGCCGCAGCATCGCGATCATGCCCTGCAGCAGCAGATCAGTACGCGCCTGCAGGCCCTGGGCGGACGCTACGCCGAGCATGCCGAGGACTACAGCCTGGTGATGCTGCGCGAAGCGAAGGCCGCGGGCATCACCCGGGTCGACCAGATCGTGGCCAGCAATCCCAGCGCCGGCCGTGCGGCTGGCGAGACACTGTTCCTGGTGCAGGGCAGCCCGGGCGATCCTGCGGCGCTGCGCGCAGGGGTCAATGCGGCCGAGGTGCGCGAGACCGCGGTGGAATCCAGCCTGCGCCAGCTGCAGCAGCAATCGCGCGAACAGGCTGCACCTGCGCCCGCGCCGGCACAGCAGCAGGACGCGCCGGTGATGGGAGGGCGTTGATCGATGATCCGATCGCAGCTGACGCCGAGCGTTCCATTGATGCTGCTGCTGGCCTGCAGTGCCTGCGCGCCCGCTGGAGAGCGCGTCGCGCCGGTGGCGCCCACTGCCAGCTCGGCCGCGAAACCGGAGGCCCTGCCTGCGCAGACCCTTCCCACGGACCGCGGACTGCCCGCATTGCCGAAGGCTTCCGGCAGCGGCCATCCCGGCGGCCGCTACGCTACGCTGCCCGAACCTGCCAGGCAGGTGCTGGCGCAGTTGAAGTGCAACGTGGAGAGCGCCAGCAAGGTGCAGGTGCTCTCCATTCCCGCGCAAGATGGCCAGCAGGATTTGATGGTTACTGATCGCAGCGGGCCGCGTTTCCGCTATTGGATGCGGTCGTTCTCCGGCAGTGGCGGTACCACCGGCTATCTGGTGCAGCTGCAGGGCTGCCCGGCAACCACCACGGGCATGCGCGCCTACATCGCACAGGGAGCCGCACCGCTGCAGGATGTCACCGCATCCATCCTGGCGCAGGCCGGATTGCCCGATGCGGCGACCATGACGGCCTACCAGGAAAAGGGCGCGGGCGATCTGTTCGCCTTCATCGGCGTGCTGGACAAAGTGCCAGTACTGCGCTGGGTGGCCGAAGCCGACCCCGAACAGCCACTGGCCGCCGATGCACGCAGCTTCGACCATGGCAATGCCATCCACGGCGGTTTCCTGCACTGGAACCAGGATCACTTCGAAGTGGCCAGGGCCGTTCCCGCCGCGCTATGGCCCTGCGATGACAGCCCCTTGCGGCCGTGCAAGGCCGACCCGTTCGTGACGGGGCGTTGAGGCATCGCGCACATAGAAGTCGGCAATGCGCGGAATGAACTGCTGCGGATTGGCACCGACAAGATTGGTCAGCACCACGACCGCCACGCCGCGCTCGGGATAGACCACAAAGGCCGAGCGCGCACCGCCGATACCGGCCACCTGAAGGTCGGGCGATGCGCGCAGTACCGCCCAGCCACCCGCCCACGGGCCGGCGCGGCCATCAGCGAGGCGCTCTGCGCTCCACATCCGCTGCCGGGCCGGGTCCTGAAGCAAACGGCCTTCGGTCAGCGCGACCAGCCAGCGCGCGGTGTCGTCGGCGGTGGTGAGGATGCCGCCACCGGCCCAGAGCGAAGGCGGTATGTCGTAGAACCAGTGCGACAGGCGGGACGGTGCATCCACAGCATCGGTGGCACGCGGGGCCAGGCTGTACATCGTCGCCGCATCCGGAATCAGGTCGTAGCTGTCGCCGAAGGTGGTGCGGGCCATGCGCGCGCTGCTGAACTGGCGTGTGGCCAGGAAACGTTCGTAGGACATACCGGATTGCTGCGCGATGATCCGTGCCAGCAGGACATAGTTGGTCTGGTTGTAGGCGAAGCGCTGCCCGGGCGCCGCTTCCAGCGGCCGCGCTGTCACCGCCGTCCACGCCTGTGCTTCGGAGCCACCGCCCAGCAGTCCGTTCGCATCAAGGATGTCCGGAAGGCCTGAGGCATGCGCCAGCAACTGGTGTACGCGCACGTCTCTCCACGCTGGCGGAAGATCATCCAGGTAACGCGAGGCCGGCGCGTCCAGATCCAGTCGTCCCTCCTGCGCCAGCTGCGCAGCCGCCACGCCGGTGAATGCCTTGGTGGCCGAATTGAGCGGGAAGCGGGTGTCGCGCGTGGCAGGCACGCCATTCTCGACGTTGGCCAGGCCATAGGCCTCTGACAGCACGATCTGTCCCTGCTTGACCACGGCGACCTGCAAGCCGGGGATGCGCTGTTCCAGCATGACCTGGCGGATCAGGCGGCGGGTCTGGTCGTTGGCCGGGTCGTGGCTGGCAGAGATGGCAGCGAAGGGCAGTGCACTGATGAGCATGAGCAGCACTCGGAGCGTGGGACGGAACATGCGGCATTCCACTGGGACGTTGCGGATCGGATGCAGACGGCGCGTCAAAGGTTTAAGGGCGCGGTGGTGCCTACCGTTCGTCGGCCCATGACTTCCGGGGGGTTGACTACAGTTGTCGTCACGCAGACAGTGGCGACACGTGTAGTCAAGGGAGTGGTGTCATGCGTGGCAAGACGATCGGGGACCAGGAGCTGGCCCTGCTGCAGTACATCGATGAACATGCGCCGGCCACGGTCGGCGAGGTCGCCAGTGGCTATGGGGAGGCCCGTGGGCTGGCCCGCTCCACCGTGCTGACGATGATGGAGCGACTGCGGGCGAAGGGGTATCTTCAGCGCCAGCAGCAGGACGGTGTCTACCGCTACCAGGCCACGCGTGGCCCGCAGAGCGTGCTGCAGGGCGCGGTGGCGCAGTTCGTCGACAACACCCTGCAGGGCTCGGTGTCGCCGTTCGTGGCCTACCTGTCGCAGCGCCAGCAGGTCAGCGACAACGAGCTGGCCGAACTGGAAGCGCTGGTTGCCCAACTCCAATCGCGCCGCCACGAGGGCTGAGCCATGGACACCACGATGCTGATCCCGATGTTGGAACGGCTGGGCTGGACCAGCCTGCAGACCGTGCTGCTGGTGGCCCTGGTGTATGGCGTATGCCGCGCGCTGCCGTCGCTGTCGGCGGCGACCCGCTGCCGCCTGTGGTGGCTGGTCTCGCTGCAGGCTGTGCTCGGCCTGTTCTGGAGCCAGCCGTTGCAGCTGGCCTGGCTGCCGGCGCCGCAGGCGGTGGCGATGAGCGCGACCGATGTGGCCGCCGACATGGTCTACCCGCTGGCCCCGGAGGCCTCGGCACAGCTGTTGGCCGCAATGCCGATGCCCGCCGCGGATGTGCCGGCGGTGGCATGGTGGGCCGTCGCACTGGCCACGCTGTGGATGTCCGGCGTGCTGCTGATGGCCCTGCGTACCTTCGGTGAGTGGCGTCGCTGCCGCGCGCTGCTGGCAGCGGCCTATCCCTGCGAGGACGAGGCGCTGGTGCAGGCCCTGCAGCTGGCCTCCGATGCGCACGGCGTGCGTCCTGCGCCGCGGTTGTGGATGAGCACGCAGGTGGACGCACCGCAGCTGGTCGGGCCGTTCCGCCCGGTGCTGCTGCTGCCGGCGGGCGACAACGCCCTGCAGGGCGACGCGCTGGACCTGGCCCTGACCCACGAACTGCAGCACCTGCAGCGGCGTGACCTGCAATGGGGCCTGCTGCCTGCACTGGCCCAGCACCTGTTCTTCTTCCACCCGCTGCTGCGCCTGTCGGTGCGTGAATATGCACAGGCGCGCGAGGAAGCGGTGGATGCAGCGGTGGTTGGCCAGCACGGTGCCAGCCGCCAGGCCTATGGCCGTCTGCTGCTGCAGCTGGGCGTGGCACCGCAGCCGCATCTGGGCGTGGCCAGTGCCGCACCGGATACCACCAGCCTCAAGCGCCGCCTGCTCTCGCTGCAGTCGCGCCGGTCCTGCCCGCGCATCCTGGCGATGGCGTTGACTGCGGTGGTGCTGGTGGTGGGCGTGGCGCCGATGCGGCTGGTCGCAGCGCCGGTGCCGCCGGCACCGCCCGCGCCTCCTGCGGCGCCGAAGGTCGTGCCGCCGCCGCCGCCGAAGGCTCCGAAAGCGCCGCCCGCACCGCCTTCGTCCGCGCGCGTTCCGGCCGTGCCGGTGGCGCCCGCGCCGCCCGCCGAGCCGGCTGATGTCGAGGCGTTGTCAGGTCCGGACGATGCGGATGTGGCGGTCGACGTGGATGCGGATGTCGATGTCGATACCGGCATGCACAGTGAACACACGACCTCCCGCACCACTTCCATCACCACCTACGGCCGCCTGGACCTGGGCAAATCGCCGCCGGAGGCCTTCGTGCTGGTAGATGGCGATTCGACCTTCGCCAACGGCGGCATGGACGACGTGACGGTGGCCCGCAGACAGCTCGGCAAGGGCCCGGCGCTGTGGTTCCGCAAGGGCGACAAGCGCTACGTGGTGCGAGACCCGATGATGATCCAGAGCCTGCAGCGTGCCTACAGCGGCGCGGCGGATCTGGGCCGCCAGCAGAGCGAACTGGGCCGCCAACAGAGTGCGCTGGGTCGCCAGCAGGGCGAACTCGGCAGGCAGATGGGCGAGATGGGCCGCCTGCAGGGCGAGGAGGCGCGCCGCATGGCACTGGCCGCTGCCGAGGCTGCGCGCAGCGCGGTGGCCGCGCATGACATCAACCGCGAAGCGGCGGCAGAAGCGGCGAAGGCGGCGCGGGGCGCGACCAACGATGCGGCCATTGCACGTGAGGCTGCACGTGAGGCTGCTGCAGAGGCACGTCGTGCGATGCAGGAAGTGGACAACGAAACCGCGCGGGCCACCCACACCCGCGGCATGCAGCGCCTGGCCAGCCAGCAGTCTGAACTGGCCAGCCGCCAGGCGGCGCTGGGCAGCCGGCAGGCTGCGTTGGGTGAGCGTCAGGCACGCGTGCATGAGCAGGCGTCGCGGCAGGCGCAGCAGGTGATCGCGCGCGCACTGGCCAGCGGTAAGGCCGAGCGACTCTGACTGGTAGTGCCGGCCGCTGGCCGGCAATGTGGGGTGCCGGCCAGTGGCCGGCACCCACTGGGTTGATCAACCGCAGCTGGCGCGCTCGATCCGGTTCTGACCGTCCACCTGCACCGTCACGCGGTCCTGGCGGAAGTCCATGGTTACCGCCATGCCCGGCTTGACCACGCGCGCGTTGCGGGCACCGCTGTCGGCGACCAGTTTCTTGATGGTGGCCTCGTCGGCGGTCTTGCCGGTGAAGGCTTCCAGCGCTTCCGGCCTGCATTCGTGGGCGGCATCGGCCACCGGTGCCGGTGCGGCATCGTGGGTGGTGCTGCTGCCGGCGTGGTTGCAGGCGGCCAGCGGCAGGATGGCGAGCAGGGCAAGCGGATTGAGGCGCATCGTCGGGCTCCAGGCGTGGATGGTGGCGGCAGTGTCACCGCTGCCACCGTCAGGGCATGTCAACGCGGCCCTTGGCCATTACTGCCCGACCAGCGCCAGTGTTTCGCGCTCGCGCTGCTCCTCGCGCACCAGTCGCTGCAGCAGCAGGGCCAGGGTGACCACGTCCTGATGGTTGTGGTCGGCCACCCGACGCAGGTTCACCGCATCGCCGCCGCGCAGGAAACGCAGCCATGCGCCCGGGGCTTCGGAGCCAGGCAGGTCATCCTCGCGCACCACGCGCAGCAGCTGGCGCTCAATGGTGGACAGCTTGCAGTTCTCCCACGTGCCGCGATAGCGGCGGCGGGTCGGGTAGAGCAGGTCGACGTGATCCAGCGCGCTGATCGGGCAACGCTGGCGGGCCAGCCGGTAGCGCGTCTTCAGCAGCGGCGCATCGTAGCTGCGCCCGTTGTAGCTGCAGAACACGGTGGACGGCTGCAGCCAGCGGGCGAAGGTGGCCAGCATCGCGTCCTCGGCGGCCATCGTCGACATCAGCAACTGGCGGATGCGCAGGCCTTCGCCACGCTGCGGGCACACATGCCAGTCGGCGGCGCCGATCATGAAGGCGCGGGTGCCAGTGCCGCCGGCCAGGCCGGTGGTCTCGGTATCGAAGAACAGCAGGTCGCGCGCGGCGACGTGCTCGTGCTCGCGCCTGGCGAAAGCCAGGGAAAGCGGTTCCGCGGGAATCGATTGCGGCTGCAGCGACTCGATCAGGAACAGTCCCGGCGCGATTTCCTCGCCGGGGAGCTGGCGATCCTGGGCACTGGCGCGTGCCGGTGCGGCTCCACCACGCGAGCGCAGGCCGAGCAGGCGGTGCAGGCTGCCCACTTCCGGTCGACGCAACGGTGCGGCGGCCGTCACAGGCGCGGCAGCGCCGGTCGGCTTGTGGCGGATTTCCTGTTCGACCCAGGCGAACACCGAGCGCTCCGCCGGTGGCTGCCGTGCATCGTTGGCGGCTACCGGGGCCGGCGCCGGGGGGGGCGGCTCGGGTGCCACCGGCGTGACTGCTTTCGGGTCGCCGGCCTGCTTCCGCAGCAGGCGCAGCTTGTCCAGGCTCAGGCTCACGGTGCCAGCAGCTCCATCGGCTCGCGCGTGGTCACCACCACGTCGCGCACGTGCTGGCAGGCTTCTGCGTCGAACAGGTCGAGCACGCGCAGCGCCAGCGCGCGCGGCGAGGTTTCATCTTCCTCCTGTGCAGCCAGCACCGGGCCGACACAGGCCGGGCAACCGGCCTTGCAGTCGCAACGCTGCACCAGTTCGCGCGCGCGCTGCACCAGCTCGGCCTGGCGCTGCCACAGCGGCTCGCTCAGGCCAACGCCGCCAGGAAAGTTGTCGTACAGATAAACGGTCGGCACGAACTCCTGCAGCAGCTCCACCGCGCCAGGGTCGCCTTCGCTGCCGCGCAGCTGGCCACGGCCGCTCTGGTCGGCGATCGCGAACCAGGCACCATCGCCGTTGCCGACTGACTTCTGCAGATCGCGCGCATCGGCCATCACCGCCACGGTGGCGACGATGTGCAGGGCATACGCGGCGCCAAGGAAGCCATCCAGCGCATCCTGCTTGCTGGCGAACGCGCGCAGCAGCAGCGCCTGCGGCAGCTGCCACCACACCGCAGTGGTGTGCAGTTCCTGGTCGGGCAGGTTAACCGGCCCATAGCCGATGTTCTCGTGGGTGTAATAGCGGATCTTCTTGTAGCCGGCCACGCGACGCACCACGTGCACTTCGCCATGGTGCGAATCGCCACGGCCGGCCACGCCACCGTCGAAACGGTCCAGCACCTTGAGCTTGGTGAAGTCGATGCTGTCGGTGTAGTAATCCACATGGGTGCGGGTGACATAGGCCTTGCGGCCGTCCCAGTCCAGCGTCTCCACCTGGTAGGGCGTGGACTGCACCATGTGGATGGCGCCTTCGTACAGGGTGAGTGCGGCGGCGGAATAATCGACCTCGGCGATGATCTGCTGGCGGCCGTCGCTGCGGTCGACCACCACGAAGTTGCCGTCGGCCACCGCGCGCAGGCTCACCGCGTTGGCCGGATAGCTGTCGGCGATCCATTCCCAGCGCTCGCCTTCGCGGTGGATGACTTCGGTTTCGGCCAGCGCTTCCAGGAACACTTCCGGATCGATCGGGCCGAAGCCATCGCCAACCCGGAACGGCAGTTCGAAGGCTGCGCAGCGGATGTGGTCGAACAGGATCAGCGGCTGGTCAGGTGCAATGCGTGCATGTTCGGGCGAGGCCTCGGCGAAGAAGTCCGGATGCCGCACCACGTACTGGTCCAGCGGCTGCGAGCTGGCCACCATCACCCCCAGCGCGGGCTGCTGGCGGCGACCGGCGCGGCCGAAGCGCTGCCAGGTGGCGGCCACGCTGCCGGGATAGCCATTGAGAATGACCACGTCCAGGCTGCCGATATCCACGCCCAGTTCCAGCGCCGACGTGCTGACGATGCCGTCGATGTTGCCGGCGCGCATCGCACGCTCGGTCTCGCGGCGCTCGGTGGGCAGGTAGCCGCCACGGTAGGCGCGGATGCGCGGCGGCTTGCGCGGGTCGTGGTCGAAGATGTCCTTCAGGTACTTGGTCAGCACTTCGACCATCAACCGGGTCTGCGCGAACACCAGGGTCTTCAGCCCGGACTTGATCGCGATGCGCGCGATGCGGTTGCTCTGCGAGCGTGCCGAGGCGCGCAGGCCCAGGTCCGGATTGATCACCGGCGGGTTCCACAGCAGTACCTGTTTCGGTCCGCTGGGCGCACCGGATTCGGTGATCGCGGTGACCGGTGCCTCGATCAACGCCTCGGCATGCGCCTGCGGATTGCCGATGGTGGCCGAGCACAGGATGAACTGCGGTTGCACGCCGTAGAACGCGCAGATGCGCTTGAGCCGGCGCAGCACGTTGGTGACGTGGCTGCCGAACACGCCGCGGTAGGTGTGTACTTCGTCGATGACGATGTAGCGCAGGTTCTCGAAGAACTGCGCCCACTTGGTGTGATGCGGCAGGATCGCCTGGTGCAGCATGTCCGGGTTGGACACCACGATGTCGCCATGCAGGCGGATCGCCTGGCGCGCATCACCCGGGGTATCGCCATCGAAGGTGAAGGCCTTGACGCCCAGATCGCCGGCACGGTTGAGTTCCAGCAGCTCGGCCACCTGGTCCTGTGCCAGCGCCTTGGTCGGGAACAGGTACAGCGCCTTGGCCTTGTCCTGCATCGCCGCGCTGACCACGGGCAGGGTGTAGCACAGCGACTTGCCGCTGGCGGTGGGGGTGACGATGGCCACGTGCTCACCAAGCTGGCTGGCCTCCCAGGCCTCGGCCTGGTGGCTGTAGAGCTGCTCGATGCCGCGTGCCTTCAGGGCCGCGGCCAGGGCCGGCGGTACCGCATCGGGAATGGGGGCGTAGCGGCCCTCGCGGCCGGGAATGGCAAAGCTGCCGGTGATGCGGTCCTGGTAGCGGCGCTGCAGGCGCGCGCTGAGCAGGGCGCCGTCACGGGCGGGCAGGCCATCGCGGGTGGCGAGCTTCTGCTCGGCATCGGCGGTGCGCTTGGCGAGTTCGTAAGCCATGGAAAGTGGAGCCGGGACGGATTGCGAGGGGTCACATGGCACCACATCCACGTCTCAGGATGTGAGACATCGCACACGGAGGGCGTGAACCGTTCAGTGCTCGCGTCCCGTGGCGCCGCCGCATCTCCCCTGGCTGAACAGCTGCCAGTGCAGCAACGAAATCTGAAGCCGGCATCCGTATCCTTGGGCGCTGGACGCAACCAACAGGGCGGATGGCTGTGGCACGACGTGGAACGCAGGGAGCACTCCTGGCCGGCATGCTGCTGGCCGGCATCGCGCAGGCGCAGCAGGCCGCGCCGGTGTCGGTGCCCGATCCTGCACCCGTTCCCCCTGCTGATGCCCCGGCAGCAGCCACCGCGCCGATCTCCACCGCCCTGCCGCAGGACAACGTCACCACCCTCGGCGAGGTGCGTGCACTCAAGCCCGACGACGAGCCGTTGGACCTGTACCGCTTCAAGAACCCGGTGAAGTTCGGCGACAACCGCTTCAGCCGCGACTGGAGCGAGCCACCGTCACCGGAGCAGGTCAGCATGGGCGGCGGCTACATCATGATGGGCGTGGTCAAGGGCGTGCTGGCGGCGGGTCGGGGCCTGAACAAGCTCACCGGTGGCCCCGACCAGATCCAGTCCGCCATCGCCCGGCCACCGCCTGAGCTCAGTCCCGAACAGCGGCAGCGTGCGCTGCGGTTCTCCCAGCAGCAGGATGCCGGTGATGCACCGCCGGTGAAGTAGGCCGGTATATCCTGCCGGTTCCTCAACCGATAGCGCTGCCATGTTCCTGCGTTCGTTCTGCCTGCTGGCTGCATTGCTGCCCGCGTCCGCCTTTGCTGCCGGCATCGCCGGTGATGGCGCGTGCCGCAATGGCGCGTTCCCCTCCGAACAGAGCCGGTTCGCGCTGGCGCGGGTGGTCGACGCACCGCGCCTGTATCTGCTCGGCGACATGGACGGGTGCCCCGCCAAGGGCGAACCGGCCTGCAGCCAGCGCAGCTATGTGGTCAACGGCGATACGGTGGTGACCGGTCGCGACCTTGGCCGCTACCGCTGTGCGTTCTTCCCGAACAAGGTGGGCGGCAGCGCCGGCTGGGTGGACCGCAGCAAGCTGCAGCCGTTGCCGGTGGCCGTGCCAACGCTGCAGGACTGGGTGGGCCACTGGAAAGACGGCGACAACGGCCTGCGCATCACCGTGCAGGGTGGACAACTGCATGTGGATGGCGACGCCTACTGGCCTTCTGCCAACCCCACGCCGGAACAGCGCCCGTATGGCCCGAACATGGGCCAGGTGGAAGCGCGCGCGACGCCGCGTGGTGCTGATGTCGAGTTCGTCGAGGACACGTGCCGGGTGCGCGTGCACTCGCTGGGCGAGGTGCTGATCGTGGCCGACAACAGCGAATGCGGTGGCATGAACGTGCGCTTCAACGGCGTGTACCGGCGCGCGGGGAAACGCTGAAGGACGCATGACGGAGGGGGTCAGAGCCCTGTCGTGGGCGAAAGGGATCCGACCCAGGGTCAGCGCCGCCGCTCCAGCCACCACAGCAGCGAGGCGCACACCGTGAACGCCAGCCACCAGGGCCAGCGCGAGCCCGGCACGGGCTGCATCATCGCCGTGTTCGTCGGCCCGCTGACGGCCAGCGCCCGCGTGGTTGCATCGATCATCGCCTGCTGGTGCAGTGCAGGTGCGGCCTTCGGGTCGAACACATAGCGCCAGACCGTGGTGTCGCCGTGCTGCAGGCGCTGCCAACCCGCCTCGCGCGGCCACCAGCCGGCGCAGCGCAGGGTCGACGTTGCGCCGTCGACGATCAGGGGCACGCTGTCTCCGCGCGCGTTGAAGACCTGCAGTGGCGCCTGCACGCCGCACAGCGCCTGCCGTTCGCCCGCCCAGCCGAGCGTCTGCGGCGACCACAGCGCATCACCGCTGCCCTGCGCGCGCGCCAGCGTGGCGACGACGCTGCTCCAGAGTTCACCGTGGCGATCATCGCGTCCGGCCAGCACCCAGCGCCAGCTGTCGGTGATCGGCAGCAGGCCGATGCGACCCTTGCCGGCAGCGCGCCAGCCGCCGACGGCCTTGCCCGACCCATCCCGCAGCAGGGCGTTGCTGCCTGGCGCCTGCAGCGCCAGTGCTTCCAGCGCGGGCAGGGGCGCACTGTGCGAGCTGCGGTCAGCCTCCTCGCCGTAGCCGGTCGGCAGCGTTCCGGCGGCGAGCGGGCCGCGTCGTGCGGCGAGGACCGCGCTGTCGCCATCGCCGGGAAGTTCGAGGGCGTGGCTGCTGCCATCGCCCTGCACTGGCAGGCCCAGATCCTGCAGGCGCTGGCGCGCGCCGGCTGCAGGTGCGCCTGCACTACGCAACAGAACGCCAAGGCCGTCGCGCAACGCCTGCCGCACGGCAGCCAGCTGGCCGGCACTCAATGCGGTCAGGCTGCGCTCGTCCAGCAGCAACAGATCGCTGCGCGCGAGTGACGCTGCATCCAGCGCGACCGCGCCATCCCCCACGCTGACACCTGCCCCGGTATCGGCCTGTACCTGCACGCGGATGCCGGTATCGGCGGCCCAGCGGCGCAGGTACTTCAGCTCCGGGCCCGGCGCACTGGCACGCACCAGCATGCGCAGCGGTGCCGCCGGCAGGGTCTGCTGCGGTACCGGCGCGCTGTCCACCACATGACCGCCGGCATCGAGCAGGCGCAGCTGGAACACGCTGCGGCCCTCGGCGCGGGCGATGCCGCTGAGCTGCACATGACCGTCCTCGGCAACGTCCACGCGATCGACCACGCTGTCGGCGGGGTCAAGCAGTTCCGCCTTGGCCTTGGCGACGCCGCGCGCCTGTGCATGCACGTCGAAGCGTGCGCCGGGCGCGGTGTCGGCGGGTGGCTGCAGCGCGATCCACCCGCGCGTCGGAGCTACCGGCTGCCAGCGCACGTCGCGTGGCAGTACCGCGTCGCGGTCACGCGCGACCAGGCCGGCACCGACCAGCGTCAGCGTGGAAGCCGGATGCTGGCGCAGCGCCGTGGCCAGGTCCGGCACGCGCTGGCCCCCAGGCACATCGGCAGCCTCAGGCAACAGCAGCCGCGGGCCTGCGCTGGCCGGCAGCGCGCCGGCCTTGTCGGCATCGATTCCCAGCACGACCAGGCCGACCGCGGGTTGCTGGCCGGTGGGCGGGACCAGGCAGAAGTACAGCAGCGTGGCAGCGATCAGCTGCAGCGCAATCACGATCCACTGGCGGCCACGACGCGCGGCATTGCCACGCAGCTGGCGCACGCTGGCGATGACCACGATCAGGACGAGTGCCAGCGCAATCCACAGGTTCACAGCGGAGGCGTTCATGGCTGCACCTCCAGCGCATCAAGGTACCGCTGCCCCATCGCATCGGCGGCGTTGCGCCGCATTGCCTGCGGCAGGGGTCGCTGCAGCGCGCGCCATACCTGTGCGCGCAGGCGCTGGCGGCAGTCGCGGCAGCCGGGTTCGATGCGCAGCTGCTCGATGGCCGCGGCCAGGTCCAGCGCATCGGGCAGATAGGCGGCGTTGCGCTGCTGCCAGCTGGCGAGTGCGTCGAGGTCGGGCACGCTGGTGTCATCGCCGAGGCGCTGCCACGCTTCGACGATGGCCGGATCGGGCGGGGTGCGGGCGGCCAACGGCAGTTCACGGCTGGCCAGCCCAGCGCGATCGCCACCCAGCCGGCGGCCTTCATCGATCGGCGGCAGCTCCGGCCCCACCCGTGCCAGGTAGATGCGCTCGGCCTGCTGCACCTGCTTGATGAACCCCAGTGCCTTGTAGGCGAACGGCAGTGCCTGCTCCGGACGGCCCTGGCGCAGCTCGCCTTCGGCCGACCACATCTGGTCCAGCGCGGCCTTCAGCGTGGCGCGGGTCTGTGGGTCGAGCAGGGTCGCGGCCTCGGCATGGTCGTGGGTGTGGCCGTACTCCGACAGCACATCGGTGGCGCTGCCGAACACCGGTGGCGCATCGGCATTGGACGCCTTGCCGCCGTGGTCGTGGCCATGCGCGTCGTGCGCACCGGCCTCGGCGCCATGGTCGTGATCGTGTTCGTCGTCGTGGCTGTCTGCGGTCGGCGCATCGCTGGTGGGCAGGTCGCTGGTCGGCGGTGGCTTCGGTGCACCTTCGCTTTCTTCGCCCAGGAACTGGCCATAGCGCAGGCGCAGGATGCGCTGGTCGACACCGATCGCATCGCTGCGTTTCACGAAGTCCTCGGCGGCAAGGCTGCGTCGCTGCCGGATCAGCGCTTCGGCATCGATGATGATCTGCCGCTGGCTGCGGAAATAGGCCGGCAGGGTCTTCTTGATGCGGCCTTCCAGTTCGGCACCGAGTGCAACCTCGGCGCTGGGCAGGCGCAGGATCACGCTGCTGCTGCGCCCGGTCTGCGGTGTTGGCGCGTGGTTGTCGCGCACTTCCAGCTGGGCGATGACATCGTTGCCCGGTTGCGCGCCCAGCGCAGCCAGATCAAGCGTGTGGGCGAAACGCCGCGCGGTGGCTTCGCCGCTGCCGGCAAGCGTCACGCTGCGTTTCACGAAGGTGATGTTCTCACCGCTGCCCTGGGTGGTGGTGATCGACAGCGTTGCCTGCGCGGCCACGCCATAGTCGTCGGTGGCCTCGAAGCGCAACGACCACTGGCGTTGCCCGGGCGTGCCCAGCACCAGGCTGGCGGCCGGCTCCAGCACGCGTACGCCGGGCGCGCGGTCGGCGACCACGTCCAGACGATGCAGGTCGGTTCCGGCCAACGCCGGCTCGCTCACCACGCGGTACAGCACCGGCGTGCGCGCCACATCCTGTGCCTGCCACTGGCCATCGTGTTCGTTCAGCGGCAACCGGCGACCATCGTGGAACTGCAGCCATGCCTTGTCCGGTGCGCGATCGAAGCGCAACGACCACGACAGCCGGCTGTCGGCGGCGACCTTGGCATCCAGTGCGTTCTGGGTGAGCGTGGCCTGGCCGGTATAGGCCGGCGCGTCGATGCGCATGCGGGTGGACTGCAGGTGCAGTGGGCCCGCGGCAGTCGTGCTGCCAGGCGCCGACGCACGGGCCGGCGCGGAGCCGGGGCTGGAACGTGGCCAGCCGAATGCCAGCGCAACGATGGCCAGGCCTGCGATCCAGCACAGCGCCAATGCTCCACGCGGCCAGCGCGGACGCAGTTCCGGCATCGCGCGTTCCAGCGTGGCCAGCACATGCGCGCGCTGGCGCTGCTGCAGCGGATTGAGGGTAAGCGCATCGGCAAACAGCAGGTCGGCACTGTCCTCACTGGCGCCGCTGCCATCGAGCTGGCGCTGCAACCACTGCGGGTCCAGCTGGCGGGAGCGTGCCGTGGCGAGCGCTGCGCAGGCAAGCAGGCCGATGGTGCCGATCACGCAGGCCATATCGAAGCCCGCCAGTCGCAGCGCCAGCACCGTTGCGGCCAGCGCCCACGGCAGGCCCAGCAGCAGGGTGACGAGCGCACGGCGGCGGCGCGCGTGCTGCCAGGCGAGCTGCAGGGTGTTCATGCGGGCCCCCTGCGTCGATGACTGCTGGCCATCCAGCGTTCCAGCGCGAACAGCAGCACGATGGCCAGCAGCAACCACGGGGTGAGCTTGCGCAGCGGCGGCGTTGCCGCAGGCAGTGCTGCCTGGCGGGGGGCCTGGTCCTGGGCATCGCCGAGGCGTGGCAGCGGATGCGGCTGCAGAGCCAGCAGCAGCGCGCGTGGCAACTGCGGATCGCGCAGCGCAGCGTTGCCTGAGGCATCCCAGTCGCCGGGCAGAGACAGCAGGACACCGTGGCCGATGCGTTGCTGCCACAGCAGCGGGGAGCCCTCGGTGTTGCGCAGCAGGATGCTGGCCTCGGCGGCAGGCTTGCCGGCAGTCACTACACGTCCGCCGTCCTGCAGCCACGCCTGCCATTTCGCCGGCAGTGCGCCAGTGCGGCTCCACACGCCGATCTCGCCGCGTTCGGGCAGCGCATCCGCCACCAGAGGCGCGAGCGGCGCCTGCCTGCCCCACGCGCGCTGCAGTGCATTCAACCAGTGCTGGACGGCGGCCGAAGCATCGCTGTGCACGCGCAGGCGCGGCAACGTTGCGGCACTCGGTTGCTCACTCACCGGTATCGGCTGCGGGCGCCACTGCACCTCGCGCGACAGCTGCAGGCGTGCGCCGTCCAGGCCGGGCAGGGGATCGGGAACGTGCACGGTCAATGCGGTGCCCGCAGGCAGCTGTGCGTCCAGTTCGCGCAGCAGGCTGGGCAGGGAAGCCGTGGACGCGGGTGGCACTTGATCAATGGCCGGGAAGCCGGGCGCCAGCCAATGCCAGTTGCCCGCTTCGGCGGTGCCGCGTAGTGCGGTCGCGTCCAGCCCTGGGGCTACGACCGTCCACGCAGTGGGGGCTGGCGCAGGCCCGGTCAATGCAGGTCGTGCCAGCAGCAAGGCCAACGCGGCAAGCAACAGCAGGCGCACCAGCAGCAACGGCCAGTCGTCGAAGCGGATGCGCTGGCGCGGCCGGATCTGTGCACGCAGCCAGCGCAGCGCGGCGAAATCCAGCGGTGTGTACGGATGGCGGCGGGCGAGGTGGATCAGCAGCGGCAGCAACCCTGCAGCGAGCGCGGCCAGGCCCAACGGGAACAGCAGGGTCATGCGCCGCCCCTGCGGCCAAACAGTGCCTGCAGTGGTTGGTCCAGCGGCTGGTCGAGCCAGCCAGTGGCACTGGCGATGCCGCTGGCCTGCAGGCGCGACTGCAATGCGTTGCGTGCGTCAGCGAAGCGTTGCAGGTAGTCGGTGCGGATCGCCGCGCCATCGCCCAGCAGTTCCTCGCCGGTCTCCGGATCGCGGAAGCGATGGCCTGCGCCGAACGGGAAGTCACGCTCGTCGGCGGTGAGGATCTGCAGCAGTGCCACTTCGCGGCGTGCGCTGGCCAGTTGTTCCAGCAGCACAATGCCGGCCTCGTCAAAACCGTCGCCGATCGCCAGCAGCAGGTCGCCCGGGCGCACGCGCTCCCACAGCGGGCGCAGGCGATCGGCCACAGGCCAGCCGCCACGCGCCTGCAGCGCATGCAGTTGCAGGTGCACGCGATCACGCTGGCGTGCGCCGTTCGCTGCGGGCACCAACTGCAGTCCATCGCCATTGATCGCCAGCAGGCCGAAACGGTCGCCCTGCTGCAGGGCCAGTTCCACCACGCAGGCGGCCACACCGCGCATGTGGTCCAGGCGGGTGCGCTGCGGTGCCGCGCGATCGGCCTGGCCGGCCGAGGCGGTGGCATCAAGCAGCAGCCAGACCGTGATCGGGCTTTCGCGTTCGGATTCGCGCACGAAGAAGCGGTCCGAGCGTGCATACAGCTTCCAGTCGATCTGGCGCAGCTCATCGCCTGGTTCGTAGGCGCGGTACTGGGCGAATTCGAGGCCGGCACCGCGGCTGCGGCTGGCGTGCTGGCCGATGCCACTGGCGCCACTGGCCAGGCGTGGCCGCACGCGGAGCGTGCGCAGGCGCGCACGCAGTTCCGGTGGCAAGGTCAACGGGGTACCGGCGTTCACGGGTGGCTCAACCCGGGAACGGCACGGCCTGCAGCAGGGCGGCGACCACGTCGTCGGCACGCTTCTGCTCGGCCTCGGCGGCGAACGACAGCAGCAGGCGATGACGCATCACCGGCGCGGCCAGTGCCTGCACATCCTCGCGGGTGGCGGCAAAGCGGCCCTGCAGCAATGCGCGCGCTTTTGCCGCCAGCACCAGCGACTGTCCGGCGCGCGGGCCCGCGCCCCACTTCACCCACTGGTTGATCGCGGCGGGTGCGCCTTCGCCTGGGCGGCTGGCGCGCACCAGGCGGGTGATCCAGGCCAGCACATCCGGGCTGACATGCACCTGGCGTACGGCGGCCTGCAGCGCGATCACCGCCTCTGCATCCATCACCTTCGGCACCGCGTCGGTGGCGCCGCCGGTGGTCTGTTCCAGGATCTGCCGCTCCTCGTCCTCGCTGGGGTAATCCACCAGCACGTGCAGCAGGAAGCGGTCCAGCTGCGCTTCCGGCAGTGGGTAAGTGCCCGCCTGCTCGATCGGGTTCTGTGTGGCCAGCACGAAGAACGGCGCCGGCAGTGCGTAGGTGGTGCCGGCGTAGCTGACCGTGCGTTCCTGCATCGCTTCCAGCAGTGCGGCCTGGGTCTTGGGCGGGGTGCGGTTGAGTTCGTCTGCCAACAGCAGGTGGGTGAAGATCGGGCCCTGCTGGAAACGGAAATGGCGATGGCCGGTGCCGTGGTCTTCCTCCAGCAGCTCGGTGCCGAGGATGTCGCTGGGCATCAGGTCGGGGGTGAACTGCACGCGCCGGAACTGCAGTTCCAGCGCCTGCCCGAGCGAGCGCACCAGCAGGGTCTTGCCGAGCCCGGGCGCGCCTTCCAGCAGGCAGTGGCCGCCGGCCAGCAGGCCGATCAGCAGCTGCTCGACCACGGTGTGCTGGCCCACCACGGCGCGTGCAAGCGCGGCGCGCAGCGCATCCAGGCGTGGCAACAGGGAATCGAGGTCGGGGGAAGTCATGGGCGTGCAGGTCCTATCAATTGTTCAACGCGTACATCACGATGTTGACGCCGAAGCGGGTGTTGTCTTCGGCCAGGAAACGCTTGTTGCGCCAGTCGTAGTCCCACTCGCAGCCGTAGTCCTTGTTGCTGTAGAGCAGCCCCAGGCGACCATCGACCTCGATGCCCTTCAGGTAGTCGTGCACCAGGTCGTCGCCCCAGCCGTTGAGTTCGAAGCTGGTGGCCGGCGGGCCATCGGGGAAACGGAAGAAGCTGCGGTACAGCGGGTGGCTGTTGGGCAGCTTCTGCAGTGCCCTGGGACCAAACAGGCGGCCCATCTGTGCCTCGAACGAGGTGGCGAACAGCCCATCGATATCGTGGTTGCAGTCGTCGACGAAGACGAAGCCGCCATTGCGCACATAGCGCACGAAGTTCTGCCGCTCGGCGGCATTGAACTCCACCAGCGTGTGGCCGGCCAGGTAGCAGAACGGCGCTTCCAGCATGCGCGGGTCGGCCAGTGCCACCACGTGCTCCTGCGGGTCCACGCGCAGCGAGGTGTAGTCGATCAGCGAGGTGATCAGGTTGGACGGCATGCGCGCGTCCACGTCCCAGTCACCGGAGTCGTACTGCAGGCGGGTGAACCAGAAGTCGTAGCGCGAACTGCGCGGGCCTGCCTGTGCCCAGGCCGGCAGCGCCGCCGCCGAAGCGGCAGCGGCCAACCAGCGCAGGCAGGCCCGGCGATCCATCAGACGGCGTCGGACAGCGAGGTGAAGGTGAAATCGCGCAGCTTCATCGGCGGGATCATCATCACGTAGCTGGACTCATCACCGGCCACACGCACCGGCTTGCCCAGCTCTTCGATGTTGTTGAGCATGATCACCGGCGACTCGTTGAAGCGGAAGTTCTTCACCGGGTGCTTGATCTGGCCGTTCTCGATGTAGAAGGTGCCGTCGCGGGTGAGGCCGGTCAGCAGCACCGTCTGCGGATCGACCATGCGGATGTACCAGGTACGCGTGACCAGGATGCCCTTCTGGGTGCCACGCACCAGCTCGGCGGTGCTTTTGTCGCCACCGCTCATCAGCAGGTTGCCCGGCGAGGCCTTGGCGGTCTTGCCCTGCTTCTGCGCCCAGAAGCGCGAGTAGTCCAGGTTGGCGATCTTGCCGTTCTCGATGATGGCCATGCGCTCGCGCGGCAGGCCTTCGTTGTCCCACGGCAGCACCGGTGCGTCCGGATGCCACGGATCGGCGATCATGGTCACGCGCGGGTCGTAGACCTGCTCGCCCAGCTTGTTGCCACCACCCTTCTTCGACAGGAAGCTGCGGCCTTCATCGGCCGAGCGCGCACTGAAGAAGTTCATCATGAAGCTGATCAGGCCTGCCGCTGCGGCCGGCTCCAGGATCACCGTGTACTTGCCCGGTTCCAGCGCCTTGGCTTCGGCCGACTCGGTGGCCTTGCGCATGGCGATGCGGATGTCCTGGTCGGCCTTGAAGTCGGCCGCATCCTTCAGGTTGCGGCCGACCCAGCCCGAGCCGCGGCCATCTTCAGTGCGCACGGTGCAGGTGTAATCGAAGTTGGTGGTGCGCTGGTAGGCGAAGTTGCCGTTGCTGTTGGCGGTGGCCTGGAAGCCCTGGCCGTCCTCGAGGAAGCCGGCGGCGATCAGGCCGTGGCCACGGCACGGGGCGATCGAATCGGCGGCGACCTTGGCACGGAACGCCGGATCGATGGCAGCAGTGGATTCGCTGAAGGTGGGGCTGGCGCGGTAGCTCTGCTTGCCGATGGCCGGCATGAACTCCGGGTTCTCCGGGGCCAGGCGGGCCAGGTCTTCGGCACGGCGCACCACGCGTTCCAGCGCGGCATCGTCGAACTCGTTGATCGAGGCGGTGCCGACGCGCTTGCCGAAGGCGACGGTGACTGCCAGTTCGGTGTTGTCGACGATGCCACTGGTGGAGACATTGTTCAGCGCGAAGCGGATGTTGCCGCTGATCGCGCCGGCCAGCACGGCGGTGCACTCGTCGGCCTTGGACAGGGCGATGACCTTGTCGAGGATGGCCTTGGCCTGGGCTTCGGTGAAGATACTCATGGTGTAAGGGCTCCTGACCGGTCAGCCGAGGCTGCGTGCGGTGTTGATGACGTTGATGCCGTTGAAGCGCGCGGTGGACGAGCCGTGCGAGACCGCCGAGACCTGTCCCGGCTGGCCCTTGCCGTCGAAGAACGAACCGCCCAGGCGGTAGTCGCGTTCGTCGGCCACGGCGGTGCAGGCGTTCCAGAACTCCGGCGTGCGGATCTGGTAAGCCACGTCTTCCAGCATGCGGGTGATCTGGCCGTTCTTGATCTCGTAGAACAGCTGGCCGCCGAACTGCGCGTTGTAGCGCTGCTGGTCGATCGAGAACGAGCCATCACCGATGATGTAGATGCCGTTCTCCACGTCCTTGATCAGGTCCGGCACGCTCAGCGGCGTCTTGCCCGGTGCCATCGACACGTTGGCCATGCGCTGGAACTGTACGCTGGACCACGAGTCGGCATAGCAGCAGCCGTCGGACTCGGTCTTGCCGAGGATGTGGGCCTGGTCGCGGATGGTCTGGTAGTCCACCAGCTTGCCGTTGCTGATCAGGTCCCAGCGCTTGCACTTCACGCCTTCATCGTCGTATGCCACCGCGCCGAGGCTGCCGGGCTGGGTCTTGTCGGCGAAGATGTTGACCAGCTCGCTGCCGTACTGGAAATGCTGTTCGCGCTTGTCCAGGGTGGCGAAGCTGGTGCCGGCGTAGTTGGCTTCGTAGCCGAGCACGCGGTCCAGTTCCAGCGGGTGGCCGATCGACTCGTGGATGGTCAGCCAGGTATGCGACGGATCGAGCACCAGATCGTACTTGCCCGGCTTCACCGACGGGGCCTTCAGCTTTTCCTGCGCCTGCCGGGCGGCGGCGATGGCGTCTTCCTTCATGTCGTAGGAAGAACTGTAGTTGACCACGCCATTCGGGCTGACCACCTTGCCGGCGGCGGCGCCGTCCAGGTACTCGTAGCCCAGGCCCATCGGCGAGGACAGGCCCGAACGGGTGCGGAACTTGCCGCTGCTCTTGTCGATGGCGGTGACCGTCATCGGCGCCCAGATGCGGTGCACGTCCTGGTCGATATAGGAACCATCGGTGGAAGCAAAGTACTTCTGCTCGTTGACCAGGAACAGCATCGAGTTGACGAAGCTGGCACCAGCGCCCATTGCGGCAGCGTTGACGTCCAGCAGCAGGCCGACCTTGTCCTTGATCGGCACCTCCATCGCATTCTTGCGGATCGGCGTGCGCCAGCTCACCTCACCCACGCCCGGCGCCTTGGCCAGCTGCACCGGTGCGGTCTGCACGCCGGCATTGGCCTTGGCGATGGCCGCCGCCTGCTGCGCGGCCCTGGCCACGTCGGCGGTACCCAGTGCGTTGGTGGCGGCAAAGCCCCAGGCGCCGTTGACGATCACGCGGATGCCCACGCCGGTGGACTCGGTGTTCACCACGTTCTGCACCTTGTCCTCGCGGGTGATCACGAACTGCCGCAGGTAGCGGCCGATGCGCACGTCGCAGTAGGTGGCACCGGCGCTGCGCGCCGCCTGCAGCGCCGCGTCGGCCAGGCGCTTCTTCAATGCCGGGTCGAGGCTGGACTGCAGCTGCTCGGCGGCGATCACCTTGCCGAAGAAGGAGGGCACGATCAGCCCGCCCGCGGTAAGCCCGGTCAGGGCCAGGAAGTCACGTCTTTGCAAGGCTGCTCTCCATGTCGAAGGATGGGTGGCTCAAGCGCCGAGACTGCGCGCGGTGTTGATGATGTTGATGCCGTTGAAGCGGGTGGTGGACGAACCGTGCGAGACCGCCGAGACCTGGCCGGGCTGGCCCTTGCCGTCGAAGAACGAACCGCCCAGGCGGAAATCGCGTTCATCGCAGATGGCCGTGCAGGCATTCCAGAATTCCGGCGTGCGGATCTGGTAGGCCGCATCCTCGACCATGCCGGCGATCTTTCCGTCCTTGATCTGGTAGTACAGCTGGCCACCGAACTGCGCGTTGTAGCGCTGCTGGTCGATCGAGTACGACCCCCGGCCGTGGATGTAGATACCGTTCTCCACGTCCTTGATCATGTCCTCGACGCTGAGCGGCTGCTTGCCCGGCGCCAGCGAGACATTGGCCATGCGCTGGAACTGCACGCTGGACCAGGAATCGGCGTAGCTGCAGCCATGCGATGCATCGCGGCCGAGGATATGGGCTTCATCGCGGGTGGCCTGGTAATCGACCAGGATGCCGTCGCGCACCAGGTCCCAGCGCTGGGTCTTGACGCCCTCGTCGTCGTAGCCGACCGCACCGAGGCTGCCCGGCTGGGTCTTGTCGGCGAAGAAGGTGACGATGTCGCTGCCCCAGCGGAAACCCGCATCGCGCTTGTCCAGCGTGGCGAAGCTGGTGCCGGCGTAGTTGGCTTCGTAGCCGAGCACGCGGTCCAGCTCCAGCGGGTGGCCGACGTTTTCGTGGATGGTCAGGAACACGTTGGACGGGTCCAGCACCAGGTCGTACTTGCCGGGCTTCACCGACGGCGCCTTCAGTTTCTCGCGCGCGTGGCGGGCGGCCGCAATGGCGTCCTCGACCGGGTCGTAGGAATCGCGGTAGGCGGTGATGCCACCGGGCAGGTGCACCTTGCCGCGCGCATCGCCATCGAGGAACTCATAGCCCATGCCCATCGGCGAGGACAGGCCGGCGCGGGTGCGGAACCTGCCGCTGGCCTTGTCGATGGCGGTGGCGGTGAACGGCAGCCAGATGCGATGGATGTCCTGGTCGATGAACGAGCCATCGCTGGAGGCGAAGTACTTCTGTTCGTTGACCAGGAACAGGGTGGAATTGATGTAGTCGGCGCCCGCATCCAGCGCGGCGGCATTGAGGGCCAGCAGCAGTTCGACCTTGTCCTGGATCGGCACCGCCATCGCGTTCCTGCGGACGGGGGTCTGCCAGCGCACCTCCCCGACCGGCGGCGTCGGCGCCAGCTGCACCGGCCGGGTCTGGATGCTGGCGTTGGCGCGGGCGATCGCGGCCGCCTGCTCGACCGCAGCGCGTACGGCGGCCTCGGTCTGCTGGTGGGTGGCAGCGAAGCCCCAGGCCCCGTTGACGATCACCCGCACGCCCACGCCGGACGATTCGCGGTTGGTCACGTTGCCGACCTGATGCTCGCGGGTGATGACCGACTGGTTGAGGTAGCGGCCGATGCGCACATCGCAGTAGCTGGCCTTGGCCGTGCGTGCGGTGGCCAGCGCCACGTCCGCCAGGCGCCTGCGCTGGAGGGTGTCGACCGGGGCGAGCAGTTGCTCGGCGGCGATGGCACGGGAATGCGGCAGCAGCAGGCCCGCCAGGCCCAGACCGGAAAAAGCCAGGAACTCACGTCGTTGCACAGCGTTTCTCTCTCTCGCTTGCGTGCGGCCGGCAACGGGCCGAGCCGATCACGTCAACCACTCGACTTTCGCCAGCGCGGGGCATCCGGGCAAGTGACTGCAGTCATGGTTGGGGGTGTTTCGGCAGGGCTTGCAGCCCTGCACCTGCTCAGAGCCGGAGCAACAGCCACAGCAACAGCGGGCTTGCTGGGGGATGGCGGGGCGGTGTGGGTGGGCAGGACACGCCGTTAACCCCCCTCCGGGGTCCGGCCCAGCCGCTGGCGGCTGTGCGTTCGGGCGCTTGCGAAGCAGTGCTTCGCAAGCAAAGCGCCCTCACCCCTGGGGGCTCGATGGCGCCATCCATGGCGCCAACGGTCCTGCCCACCCACACCGCCCCGCCTCTGACAGATTCCGTGCGCTGCTGGTAGGTGTCGACCTTGGTCGACACATCTGTCAGATATCGAATGAAATTCGGGGTCAGATCCGTTTTCCTGCGGAAAACGGATCTGACCCCAAGAGTGTTTCCGACAGATCGCGGCCAACTGTCGAAGGCGGGGTGGGTCCGGTGGCAGGGGCGTGAGCGCCATGGATGGCGCGACCGAGCCTCCATGGGTGAGGGCGCTTTGCTTGCGAAGCACTGCTTCGCAAGCGCCCGAACGCACAGCCGCCAGCGGCTGGGCCGGACCCCGGAGGGGGATTTACGGCGTCCCCTGCCACCGGATCCACCCCGCCATCCCTCAGGAAGCCCGCTGTTGCTGTTGCTTTGGCTGTTGCCGTTGCTGTGGCTTGAAGCAGGTGCAGGGCGCAGCCCTGCTCGGAACACCCCCCTCGTGCACAATGGGCCGACCCCGCCTGGACACCGTCCTGATGTCGAGCAAGCCGCATTCAGAAGCCTGCGAGCGCAACCGCGAACCGATCGCCGCCGCACTCGACCCGTGGATGGGCGACCGCCATCGGGTGCTGGAAATCGGCAGCGGCACCGGCCAGCACGCGGCCTTCTTCGCCGAGCGTTGGCCCTGGCTGCGCTGGCAGCCCAGCGACCATCCGGACCATCTGCCCGGCATCGAGGCCTGGCGCGCGGAAGCGGCGCTTCTGAACCTGCTGCCGCCGGTGGCGCTGCAGGTGGAACTGCCACCGGCGCCTGGGCTCAGCCTGCCACAGGGCAGCACGTTCGACGCCGCGTTCAGCGCAAACACGCTGCACATCATGAGTTGGGCGCACGTGCAGGCGTTGTTCGCCGCGCTGCCATCGGTGCTGCGTCGCGGCGCGCTGCTGGCGGCGTACGGCCCGTTCAACTACGGCGGCCGCTACAGCAGCGACAGCAACGCGCAGTTCGATGCCTGGCTGAAGGCGCGCGACCCGCGCAGCGGCATCCGCGATAGCGAAGCGGTGCAGGCGCTGGCCGCCGACCACGGATTCACCCGCCTGGGGGATGTGGCGATGCCGGCCAACAACCGCCTGCTGCTGTGGCGGTTGGGGTAAACCATCGGTAGTGCCGGCCGCTGGCCGGCAACCGATTGCCGGGATGAATGCCGGCCAGCGGCCGGCACTCCCTTCAGGCCACCTGCACGATATGCAGCGCCTTCGGATTGCGCCACTGCGCCAGCAGGGCCGCTTCGCGCGCCTTGGCCTGCTCGAAATGCGCTTCCTTGACGTGGCCGAAGCCGCGGATGTGCTCGGGGATGCTGGCAATCTCCACCGCCAGGGCCAGGCGGTCGTCATCCAGGCCGTCCAGCAGTACCTGCACGGTGGCCTCGTAATCGCCGATCAGCTTGCGCTCCATGCGGCGTTCCGCGGTGCGCCCGAATACGTCGAAGCGGCCGCCACGCAGGAACTTCAGCCTGGCCAGCAGGCCGAAGGCCTTGAACATCCACGGGCCGTATTCCTTCTTCAGCAACCGGCCCTGCTCATCCTTCCTGGCGAACAGCGGCGGCGCCAGGTGGAAGCGCAGCTGGTAATCGCCCTCGAACTGCTGCTGCAGGCGGCGCTGGAAGTCGCCGCTGGTGTACAGGCGGGCCACTTCGTACTCGTCCTTGTAGGCCATCAGCTTGAACAGGTAGCGGGCCACGGTCTCGGTCAGCGCAGTGGAGCCGCCGATGCGCTCGGCTTCGGCGGTGCGCACGCGCTCGACCAGGCGGCGGTAACGGTTGGCGTAGGCAGTGTCCTGGTACTCGACCAGGAACGCGGCGCGGCGCTCGATCATTTCATCCAGCGAGCGCGACAGGCGGGCGTCATCCAGCGGCAGGAACGCCACGTCGCCACCGTGCGAGGGCAGGCCGCGCAGTTCGCGTTCGTCGCCGGTGTTGCGCGGTGCCGCAGTGGCACCCCATTCATTGCCCTCCCACTCGCCTGGCGGCAGCGGATGCAGCGGGCCCGGGGTGGATTCGGCATCGGTGTGGCGGTTGCGCACCAGGCCGGCGGCCTGCTGCACGGCCTGCGGATCGACCACGGCCAGGCGGCCCCACGCAAAGGCCTGCTGGTTCATCGCCACGGCGGCGCCATTGAGCTCGATGGCGCGCATCAGTGAGTCGAACGACAGCGGCACCAGGCCCTGCTGCCAGGCGTAGCCGAGGATGAACAGGTTGGCGGCGATGGCATCGCCCAGCAGCGCGGTGGCCAGCTGGGTGGCATCGAGCAGCAGTGGTTCCTGGCCGCCCAGTGCCACGCGCACGCCGGCGATGATGTCGGCGGCGGGGAACTGCATGTCCGGGCGCGTGGTGAAGGTGCCCGGCATCGCTTCGTAGGTGTTCAGCACCACCTGCGAACGGCCGGCACGCACCTTCGAAAGCGCCCAGTAATCGTTGACCACCACCATGTCGCAGCCCAGCACCAGGTCGGCCTCACCGGCGGCGATACGCACGGCGTGGATGTCTTCAGGGCGACGGGCAATGCGGATATGCGTGGTCACCGCGCCGCCCTTCTGCGCCAGGCCGGTCTGGTCGAGCACGGTCGCGCCCTTGCCTTCCAGGTGGCCGGCCATGCCCAGCAGCGCGCCGATGGTCACCACGCCGGTACCGCCGACGCCGGTGATCAGGATGTTCCAGGGCTGTTCCAAGCTGTCGCGAAGGGTCGGTGCCGGCAGGTTGTCCAGCAGCGTGGACGCATCGCGCTTGCTGCCCTTGCGCGGCTGGCCACCGTGCACGGTGACGAAGCTCGGGCAGAAGCCGTTCACGCAGGAATAGTCCTTGTTGCAGTTGGACTGGTCGATCTCGCGCTTGCGCCCGAACTCGGTTTCCTTCGGCAGCACCGACACGCAGAAGCTCTTCTTGCCACAGTCGCCGCAGCCTTCGCAGACCAGCGAATTGATCAGCACCCGCTTCTGCGGGTCTTCCAGCTTGCCGCGCTTGCGGCGGCGGCGCTTCTCGGTGGCGCAGGTCTGTTCGTAGATCAGGATCGAAACACCCTTCACTTCGCGCAGGCGCTTCTGCACTTCGTCCAGCTCGCTGCGGTCATGGAACTCGACGTCGCTGGGGAAGTGCTCGCGCTGGCCGGTCCACTTGCCGATGTTGTCCGACAGCACCACGATGGTGTGGATGCCCTCGGCACGCATCTGTTTTGCAATGTCCGGCACGCTCAGCGGGCCGTCCACCGGCTGGCCGCCGGTCATCGCCACCGCATCGTTGTAGAGGATCTTGTAGGTGATGTTGACGCCGGCAGCGACCGCCTGGCGGATCGCCAGCGAACCGCTGTGGAAGTAGGTGCCGTCGCCGAGGTTCTGGAACACGTGCGGGGTATCGGTAAACGGCGCCTGCCCGGCCCAGGTCACGCCTTCGCCGCCCATGTGGGTGAAGGTATCGGTGCTGCGGTCCATCCAGGTCACCATGTAATGGCAACCGATGCCGGCCAGCGCACGCGAGCCTTCCGGCACGTTGGTGGACGTGTTGTGCGGGCAGCCGGAGCAGTAGTGCGGCACGCGCGGAAAACTGGCGCGCGGCAACGCAAGTTCGGCTTCCTTCTCCTGCATCCACTGCAGGCGCTGCTCGATCGATGCGTTGTTGAAGAACTTCTGGATGCGGCGACCGATCACGCCGGCGATGGTGGCCGGGGTAAGTTCACCGGTGGACGGCAGGATCCACTCGCCGCTTTCATCGTACTTGCCGACGATGGACGGGCGCTGGCCCCAGCTGGCCGGCCAGTTGAAGAACTGTTCCTTCATCTGGCGCTCGATGAAGGCACGCTTCTCCTCCACCACGATGATGTCTTCCAGGCCCTGCGCGAAGCGCGCGATGCCCTGCGGCTCCAGCGGCCAGGTCATGCCGACCTTGTACACGCGGATGCCGATGTCGGCGCACGCGGCTTCGTCCAGGCCCAGGTATTCCAGCGCCTGCAGCACGTCCAGGTAGCTCTTGCCGGTAGTGACGATGCCCAGCCGCGCGCGCGGCGCATCCATCACCACCTTGTCGATGCCGTTGGCGCGGGCGAACGCCTGTGCGGCCTTCACCGCATAGCGGTGCAGGCGCATTTCCTGGTCCAGCGGCGGGTCCGGCCAGCGGATGTTGAGGCCGCCGGTCGGCATCTCGAAGTCTTCCGGCAGCACGATGCGGCGCGCCATCGGATCGACCTCGACCGAGGCCGACGATTCCACCGTCTCGGCGATCGTCTTGAAGCCGACCCAGCGGCCGGTATAGCGGCTCATCGCCCAGCCCAGCAGGCCCATGTCCAGGATGTCCTGCACGCCGGCCGGATTCAGCACCGGCATCATCGCGCTGACGAACTCGTCCTCGCTGCCATGCGGCAGGGTTGAACTGCGGCAGGCGTGATCATCGGCGGCCAGCGCCAGCACGCCGCCATGGCGCGAGGTGCCGGCGGCATTGGCGTGCTTGAACACGTCGCCGCAGCGGTCCACGCCTGGGCCCTTGCCGTACCACATGCCGAACACGCCCTGCACGTTGGCGCCGGGGAACAGGTTGGTCTGCTGGGTGCCCCACACCATGGTGGCGCCCAGGTCCTCGTTCAGGCCGGGGGTGAACTTCACCTTGGCCGCGTCCAGGTGCTTGCGCGCGCGCCACAGCTCCAGGTCAAAGCCGCCCAGCGGGCTGCCACGGTAGCCACTGACGAAACCGGCGCTGTCGATGCCTTCGTGCGCGTCGCGCAGCCGCTGCATCAACGGCAGTTTCACCAGCGCCTGCACGCCACTCAGGTAGATCCGCCCCTCGTTGCGGGTGTACTTGTGGTCGAGCGTGTAGTCACGGTCGATCAGGTCGGCGGAAGAGGGCGAAGTGAGTTGCGCGGTACTGGTCATGGCTGGCCCGGTCAGGATCGGCTGGCACCGGCCGCGTGCAGGCACGCGGCGGGAAAGGCGCGAATTGTAGCAGCGAGGCCCGACCGCCCCGGCACTCGCGCCGGCGGCCATGCTGGGGTTAGGATCGGGGAGAGAGAGGGAGGCTGCGGTTGCGGCCTGGGGAGAAGGGATGTCAGTTGCAGCAAAGATCCTGGGCAGCATGTTGCTGGTCTCGGGAACGGCCCCCGTGTGGGCCGCGCCGGCGGTGCCGGCACCACAGGAGTTCTACTTCGACAGCGATGCGGCCGCCGTGCCCATGATCGTGGTCCAGTCCGACGGGGATGCGCTGGTGGCGCAGCTGCTCAAACAGCGCGAGCGCGGCCGGCGTACCGTGGAGGCCACCGTGCAGCTGGCGTCGGTGGCCATTGCGCAGGGCCGCACCGAGCTGGGTGAACAGCTGTATCGCGAAGCACTGAAGGATGCGCCGGTGCAGGGCAGCCTGGGCCGTAGCGTGCGCTGGAATTACGGCTGGGACCTGCTGCGTCAGGGCCAGCCCGAAGCCGCCCTGGAGCAATGGCAGGCCGCTGCCGGTGGTTCGCTGAGCAAGCCGGGCTGGCTGCCACCCACCTATGCGCTGGCGCTGTGGCGGGCCGGGCAGAAGCAGGAGGCGGTGCAGTGGTATGCCGCAGCGGTGCGTACCGAGCCGACGCAATGGAGCGACAGCAGCCGCTTTGCGCAGTTGTTGCCGTTGTGGCGTGACGACGAGCGCGCCTCGCTGGCGGAAGTGCAGCAGGCCTGGGCGGCCGCGCCGCCGGCCTGGCCCTGAGGGAGGGGGCGGCCGGGTTGCACCCGGCACCCGCAGAGGCAACGGCTGGAGCAACTGCAGCAGCCGAAGCAACAGCGGGCTTCCTGCGGGATGGCGGGGCACTGTGGGTTTGCGGGGCCGCCGTAAACCCATCCATGGGGGCTTGGTCGCCGCATCCATGCGGCTCACACCCCGCAAACCCACAGTGCCCCGCCTTCGACAGGTTCCGGCGGCTGTTGGTAGGTGTCGACCTTGGTCGACACGGTAGGTCCATGCCATGCGTGGATGAGATCTGCCAGGGATAGAAATCGAACTGGGGTCAGATCCGTTTTCCTCTGGAAAACGGATCTGACCCCAGGGCCTCAAGAGCAGCCAGCCAACCGCTTTTGCTTTTGCTTCTGCTCTTTTTCTTTCTTCCACGTGGCTGATCGCCAACCGCAGCTGTTGCTTTCAGCAACCAGCCACGAGGGGCTGCGCCGTTCGCCGGAACCCCTCAATCGTCCGCGGAAACCGTCCGCCCCGACGCCCATGCCCGCAATGCCTCTACCTGCTCGGCCATCAGCACCGACAGCGGCCGCGTCGCACGGATCTCGTTCATCAGCAGCTCGGTATCCAACGGCCGGCCTTCGGCGTGCGCCGCATACAGCCCGGCCACGATCGCCTGCTCGATCTCGGCGCCGGAGAAGCCATTGGCCGCGGCCGCCAGCGCCGGCAGCGCGAAGTCGTCGCCGTTGAGCTGGCGTCGCCCCAGGTGCAGCCGCAGCAGCTCCACACGCACCTCAGGCGTGGGCAGGTCGACGAAGAAGATCTCGTCAAAGCGGCCCTTGCGCAGCAGTTCGGCCGGCAACTCGTGTACCTGGTTGGCGGTGGCGACGATGAAGACCGGCGCCTTGCGTTCGGCCATCCAGGTCAGCAGGTAGCCGAGCACGCGGCGCGATACGCCACCGTCCTCGCCACCGCTGGCCAGGCCCTTCTCGATCTCGTCCATCCACAACACGCAGGGCGCCAGCTGCTCGGCCGAGGCCAGCGCCTGGCGCAGGTTGGCCTCGGTCTCGCCGTGGTACTTGTTGTACAGCGCGCCCACGTCCAGGCGCAGCAGCGGTACGCCGAAGCCGGCGGCGGTGGCCTTGGCCAGCATCGATTTGCCGCAGCCCTGCACGCCCAGCAGCAACATGCCGCGCGGCGGATCCAGGCCGGCCGGTGCCGAGCCGGCGATGAAGGCCACCCGGCGCTGGCTGATCCAGCGCTTGAGCCGGTTGGCACCGGCCACGTCGCCGAAGCGCGCGCTGTCATGCTCGAAGAACAGGTGGCCGCTGCGGTTGAGCAGCTCGAACTTCAGCCGTGCCAGCTGCGGCAGGTCGTCGTCGCGCAGCGCGCCATCGGCGTAGATCAGCTGGCGGGCGATGCGGCGGGCATCGACCAGGCTCAGGCCCTGCAGGTTCTTCAGGATCTTCTTCACCGCCTCGCTGTCGACCTCGACACGGCGGCCGCCGTGTTCGCGCGCATAGGCGTCGGCCTCCTCGCGCAGCATCTTCAGCAGGGCGTTGGCATCGGGCAGGCGCGGGTTGAAGCGCACCGCCAGGGCCTCCAGCTCGGCCGGCAGCTCGACCTTGGCGCCGATCAGCACCAGCACATGCGGCTCGCTATGGCGGCGCTGGATCAGGTCGCGCAGCGCGCGCTGGTGGCTGGCATACCCCAGGTAGGGGTGGAAATCGAGCAGCAGGTAGACACCCCGCTGATCGGCCTGGCGGATCATCTGCAGGGCGGCGCTGGCATCGGGCGGGCCGACCGGCGGGTCCTCGCGGTCCAGGTCGATGCGACGCAGGCCCTCGGTGATGGACCAGCGGTGCAGGGCCCGCCACACGTGCATCAGCGTCTGCCGGAACAGCTCGACGATGCGGGCCTCATCCTGGGTCTCGATCACGATCAGGGGGGTATTGGCGCGGATCAGTGCGCTCAGGTCCTGCAGTTCGCTCATGCCGGTTCGATCCTTCGGGGGCGCCACGATAGCAAAGGCGATGGCCACTGGTTCAGCACGGTGCTACCTCCCGTCACCACCGCCGGTGTACGCTCGGGGCACGTACCCGGAAGCGAGGCTGGCATGAAGACGATCCTGGTGGCCGGTTCCAAGGGCGGGGTGGGCAAGACCACCGTCGCCACCCACCTGGCCGCGTACGCGGCATTGCAGGGCAAGGCCACGGTGATCGCCGATGCCGACCCGCAGGGCTCCAGCACCCGCTGGGCACAACGGCGTGCAGGGCTGGAAAGCGCGGTGCTCCCCATCGATGTGTATCGGAAGAAGCAGTGGGCGCAGAAGCTGCCCGACGGTACCGATACCGTCATCATCGATGCACCGGCCGGTGCGCTGGCCGACGATATCCCCCATTTCCTGGACGCGGCCGACGCCGTGGTGGTGCCGGTGCTGCCCTCGGCGCTGGATATCGAAGCCATCGTCGGCTTCCTCAACAGCCTGGCCCAGAACCCGCGCGTGCACAGCCGCAAGCTGCCGGTGGGGCTGGTCCTCAACCGCACCAAACCCTGGACCCAGACCTCGCAGCAGGCGCTGCAGATGCTGGCCGAATGGCCATACCCGGTGGTCGCGCAGCTGCGTGACAGCCAGAGCTACGTGGTCATGACCGGCCTGGGCCGCAGCCTGTTCGACTATCGCTCCGCCCAGGTGCGCGAACACCAGGCCGACTGGGAGCCGCTGCTGTCCTGGCTCAAGCTTTGATGCCTGCCTCACTTCTCCTGCTGCATCCTCTTCTCCATGGAAACCCGCGATGCGTGAACTGATCCTGCTGCGCCATGCCCATGCCGAACCCGCCGTTTCCGGCCAGGCCGACCTCGACCGGCCGCTGTCGCCGGTGGGGCTCGCCGAGGCCGAAGCCGCCGGCAAGTGGTTGAAGGAAAACAACCTGCTGCCCGACTGCGTGCTGTGCTCGCCGTCGCGACGTACCCGCGAGACCCTGGAAGCGGTGATGACGGCCATCGGCTATGTCGAAAAGCGCCTGGAAGACCGGATCTACGAAGCCACCCCGGGCACCCTGGCGGCGCTGGTGGACGAGCGTCGTGACCTGGACCGGGTGCTGATCGTCGGCCACAACCCGGGCCTGGAGCAGCTGGTGGCCCTGATGACCGACGGCACCAGCAGTGACTATCGCGGCATGCCGCCGGGCGGCGTGGCCGTGCTTGGCTTCCCGCGCGAGGCCTCGATCGAACCCGGCGTGGCCAGCCTGAACGCGTTCTGGTGGCCGTGATCCGATGAGCCTGGCGCGGCGCAGCCGCTTCCTGCTGCCCGCGTTGCTGGCGCTCGGCCCGGCCTGGGCCGCGGCGCCCCCACCGACCCCGTTGCCGCCCGTGTCCGCCGAGGCGCCACGGGTATTGCGCCTGGATACCCAGCGCTCGCGGATCGGCTTCGAGGTGCGCACCCGCTTCGGCCAGCGCATCGAAGGCGTGTTCCCGCACTTCGAGGGGCGTATCGAGATCCTGTCCGACGGCCGTCACCAGGTGCACCTGAAGATGTTCACCCGCTCGGTGGAGATCCCCGGCAAGGCGCGCTATACCGGCTGGATGCGCGGCGAGGAGTTCTTCGATGCCGGGCGCCATCCGGTGGTCGAGTTCGACTCGCTGCCCTACTGGCCGGAGACCGTGGAGCAGGGCGGCGCCATCAACGGCCGGCTGACCTTGCGCGGCATCAGCCACCCCGAGTCATTGCAGGTCGAGAAGGCGGAGTGCGCCCGACCCGGCTATGATTGCGACGTCGTCAGCCGCGGTACCGTGCAGCGAGGCCGGTACGGAATGGACAGCTGGCAGCTAGCCTTGAGTGACCGAGTGACCTTCGTATTGCGTGCGCGCCTGAGCGAGGCGCCGAAACCGTGAACCTCCTGCTGCGCGTACTGGCGCTGGCAACCGTGTTGCTGGGCAGCGGCTGTGCATCGCTCTCGCATGCCGAGCGTGACCGTGCCGAAGCGATTGCCGTGCAGGCGCGCTCGACCGACGTCGACTGCCAGCGCGCCGACCGCTGCGCGCAGGACTCGCCGTTGCGTGCGCTGGCGGGCCGGGCGTTCACCGAATCCACCCCGGAACAGCCACGCCACTACGCCACCCTGCTCGACGAGGGCGAGGGCGCCCTGGTCGCGCGCCTGAACCTGCTGCGCAGCGCCACCCGCAGCATCGACCTGCAGACCTACATCTTCGACAAGGACGACAGTGCCCGGCTGGTCATCGACGAGCTGCTGGCCGCGTCGCGGCGCGGGGTGAAGGTGCGGGTGCTGATCGACCAGCTCTCGGCGATCTCCGACCTGCAGATCCTCGGCGCCCTGTCCGGCGCGCACCAGAACTTCCAGCTGCGGGTCTACAACCCGACCTTCGGCAAGGCCCGGCTGAACTACTTCGACTATGCCGGCAGCGTGCTGTGCTGCTTCCGCCGCTTCAACCAGCGCATGCACAACAAGCTGCTGGTGATCGACGATGCGATCGGCGTGGTCGGCGGCCGCAACTACCAGGACGACTATTACGACTGGGACCGCGAGTACAACTTCCGCGACCGCGACGTGCTGATCGCCGGCCCGGAGGCGCGGGCGATGGCGGCCAACTTCGATGCCTTCTGGCGCGCCAGGCGCAGCGTGCCGGCCGAGCGCCTGAACGATGTCGGCCGCACCCTGCTGCGCGAGGGCGTGCCGACACTGCCGCCGGCCAGCTTCCGCCGCCCCGAGCGGGTGGAGCGGGTCAGTGCCGAAGCCAATGACATGGACTTCGTCAGCCGTTCCTTCGTCGATACCGCGTTGCCGGTGGCCTCGGTGCGCTATGTCGCCGACCTGCCGCGCAAGCACCGGCGCGAGAAGGCCGATGCGCCGCTGGCCGGACAGCACGTGACCGAGCCGCAGCTGGATGCGCTGATCGTCGGCGCGCAGAAGGAAGTGATCCTGCAGACGCCGTACCTGGTGCTGTCCAAACCGGCGCAGAAGCTGTTCCGCGAGCTGCGCAAGCGACCGCAGCCGCCGCGCGTGGTGGTGTCCAGCAACAGCCTGGCGGCGACCGACAACCCGATCGTCTATGCGCTGTCGTACAAGTACAAGCGGCGCAACATGCGCGAACTGGGCTTCAACATCTTCGAATACAAGCCGTTCCCGCTGGATGCACCGGTCGATTACCGCAACCTGCTGCCCGACCCGATCGCCGCGCCGGAAGGCGACGACGACGGCGGGCGCAACCCGCTGATCGGCGGCAGTGCTGCCGGCAGCAATGCCGGCGACCGTCGCGATCGCGATGAGCACCCGGCACCCACCGGCAAGCAGGGGCCGGTGAACCATCCGCGCACCGGCAGTGCCTACCAGAAAGCGCGCGAGCGCCGCCGTGCGGCCGGCAGCGAGGTCGAGACCCGCCTGCTGCGCACCGAGACCCGGCCCTCGTTCCTGGGCAGCAAGGCGGTCAACAAGCCGTTGCCGGTCACCCGCAAGGGCGCGCGCATGGGCCTGCATGCCAAGTCGCTGGTGGTCGATCGCCGCATCGGCGTGGTCGGTACCCACAACTTCGACCCGCGCAGCGAGAACTACAACACCGAAGGCGCGGTGATCATCGATGACCCGGCCTTCGCCGAGCAGCTGGCCGAGAGCATCCTGCGCGACACCCACCCGCAGAACTCGTGGACGGTGGCGCCGCGGGCCAAGCCGCCGGTGCTGTCCGGGCTCAACTACAGCGTCGGCAAGGCCTCCGAAGCACTGCCGATCCTCGACTTCTGGCCGTGGCGCTATGCCACCGACTACGAGTTCAAGCCCGGCCCGGACTGCCCGCAGCCGTTGCCCCGGCAGGACCCGGGCTTCCACCGCTGCTATGTCGCCGTGGGTGATTTCCCCGAGGTCAATGTCGGTCCGAAGTGGCTGCTGGTACGCATGCTGACCGCATTCGGCGCCGGCCTCGTTCCCATCCTCTGAAGGTGCCCGCATGACCCAGGTGTTCCGCGAAGCCGTTTCCCTCGAGCAGCTCAACACGCTCAGCCGCAACACCGCGATCGCGTCGCTGGGCATCGTCTTCAGCGCGGCCGGTGACGACTGGCTGCAGGCCACCATGCCGGTGGACGAGCGCACCCGCCAGCCCTACGGCATCCTGCATGGCGGCGCGTCGGTGGTGCTGGCCGAGACTCTGGGCAGCAGCGCGGGCAACCTGTGCGTGGATACGGCCAAGCAGATCTGCGTGGGGCTGGAAATCAACGCCAACCACGTGCGTGCGGTGCGTTCGGGCACGGTCACCGGCACCGCCCGCGCGCTGCACGTGGGCCGCAGCACCCAGCTGTGGGAGATCCGCATCGAGGACGAGCAGGGCCGGCTGGTGTGCATCTCGCGGCTGACCCTGGCGGTGGTGGCGGCCGGCCACGGCTGAGCCCCGGACGGGCGGTGACGGCAGCGGAACCCAGCGTTCCCTGCCGATTGCCCCGGTCGATGGGTGTTATGGCCTAAATCGGCTGGCAGCGATGACGGCCCTCCGGTATCGTGCGCGGATGACTTCCCCCACTCCGGCCCCCCGCGGCGGCGTGGCGCGTGTGTGCCGTTACCTGTACCGCGTACCGCTGCTGTTGGTCCACATCGTCGTGTTCCTGCCGCTCATCCTGATCGGCATGCTTCGGCCGTGGGGCGAACTGCGCGTGGGCGAGGCGACCCTGGGGGCCAAAGTGGTCAACTGGTGGCAGGGCGGGCTGATGTGGATCTTCGGCTTCCGCCTGGTGCAGATCGGCAGGCCGCTGCCCGGCGCCGTGCTGTTCGTCGCCAACCACGTCAGCTGGGTCGACATCTGCATCCTGCACAGCCAGCGCATGATGGGCTTCGTCGCCAAGCGCGAGATCGCCAGCTGGCCGCTGGTCGGGTGGCTGGCCTCGCGCGGGCAGACCATCTTCCACCAGCGCGGCAACACCGAATCGCTCGGTGGCGTGATGCAGGTGATGGCCGATCGCCTGCGCGAAGGCAAGGCAGTGGGCGTGTTCCCGGAAGGGCGTACCCGCGGTGGCCACGAAGTGGGCCCGTTCCATGCCCGCATCTTCCAGGCGGCGGTTGAGACCGGCGTGCCGGTGCAGCCGGTGGCTCTGGTGTACGGGCTCAAGGGCGACGCGCAGACCATTGTCGCGTTCGGCCCCGGCGAGAGTTTCTTCGCCAATTTCCTGCGCCTGCTCGGTGAGCCGGCGCGGCGTGCGGAAGTGCATTTCCTGGCACCGATCGGTGCGCAGGACCTGGAAGGCCGTCGGCGCATCGCGGAGACGTCGCGCGCGCGCATCGTGGCGGCCATGAGCACGCAGTGAGGGTGCGGTGGCCCTGATCCCGCCACCCGTCCTGGACGCCGGCACGCCGACGCTGCACGCGGCTGACTACCAGCCACCGCGCTGGCTGCGCAATCCGCACCTGCAGTCGATGCTCAGCTCCAGCCGCATGCGCCTGCAGCGCGGCCTGCTGCTGCTGGCCGCGACCGGCGCGATCAGCGAAGAACTGATCCTCGACGGCGGCGACGGCGTGCGCCTGCAGGGCTGGCACAGCCATGTCGAAGGCCGCGAACCCAAGGGCATGGCCCTGCTGCTGCACGGCTGGGAAGGCAGTGCCGAATCCAGCTACATGCGCATGGCGGCCGCGCGCATGCTCGAACAGGGCTTCGACGTGGTGCGGCTGAATTTCCGCGACCACGGCAATACCCATCACCTCAACCCCGGCATCTTCCACTCCAACCTGATCGACGAAGTGGTGCATGCCGCAGGCGATATCGCCCAGCGCTGGCCGCAGCTGCCGCTGGTGGCCGCCGGCTACTCGCTGGGCGGCAACTTCGTGCTGCGCCTGGCCCTGCGTGCGCCGGCGGCCGGCGTGCCGCTGCTGCGCGTCGCCTCGGTATGCCCGGTGCTGGACCCGGCGCTGACCATGGAGAGCATCGAGAACGGCCCGGCAATGTACGACTGGTACTTCCGGCGCAAGTGGGCCGGTTCGTTGCGGCGCAAGCGCGACCTGTTCCCCGAACTGAGCGACTGCGACGACCGCGTGCTGAAGCTGGACATCCGCGCGTTGACCGCCTGGCTGGTCGAGCGCCACACCAGTTTCGGCTCGTTGCAGGCCTATTTCGACGGCTACTCGATTGCCGGCGATCGCCTGTCCTCGCTGCAGGTGCCGGCCGACATCCTGATGGCACAGGACGACCCGGTGATCCCGTACGCGACCTTCAGCGACTGGCAGCTGCCGCGCAACGCGCACCTGGAAACCGCCTGCTGGGGCGGCCACTGTGGCTTCCTGGAAAACTGGCGCGGTGACGGCTTCTCCGAGCGCTGGGTTGCGCAGCGCCTGCAGCGCGTGCTGCAAGGCTGAACCGGCACGGGCGCGCAGGCCGCTACAATGCGGGTTTGCCCTTGAACCGGACCGCCATGCAAGACCAGATCATCCAAGCGTTGCGCCAGAACGAGGCCGACCAGGCCGTGCAGCTGGCCCAGGCGTGGACCCGTGATGAACCCGGCCAGGCCGAGGCCCACCGCTGGCTGGCGCTTGCGCTGCAGCAGCAGGGCAAGGCCGAGGACGCGATGGAGGCCCTGCAGCAGGCGCTGCAGCTGGCCCCGGACAATGCCCAGCTGCACCTGCAGCACGCCGGCCTGCTGCTGGCCCTGCGCCAGTTCGACGGCGCTGGCGAAGCACTGACGCGCACCACCGGGCTGGACCCGAACGCCTTCGCTGCCTACCTGATGCAGGCCCACCTGGCGATCGGCCGCAACGATTTCGATGAAGCGCAGCGCCTGTCCACCCTGGCCTCGCGTGTCGAACCGGGCCACCCGGAACTGCTGACCATCGACGGCATGATCGCGCTGCGCCGCGATGATGCCGATCGCGCGCTGACGCTGCTGTCGGCCGCCAACCAGGCCCAGCCCAACGACATTCGCGTGCTCTACGCACTGGGCTTCGCCTACCTGGGCAAGAACATGCTGGCCTTCGCCGAGCAGGCGTTCCGCCGCGTGCTGGAACTGAACCCGACCATCGCCTCGCTGCATGGCCTGGTGGTGCAGCTGGCCATGCGCCAGGGCAACCTGGACGCTGCCGCCGAAGCGATGCAGATCGCGCTGCAGCAGCAGGGCCTGGATACGCCATCGATGCGACGCCTGGCCGGCGAACTGGCACTGCGCAGCGGCCAGCCGCTGCAGGCGCTGGAGCACCTGCTGCCGTTGCTGGAATCGCTGCCTGACGACCGCGACGTACTGCAGTTGCTGCTGATGTCCTGGCAGCGCCTGGGCCGCGAAGACGAGGCCCGCGCACGCCTGGATGCCGCCCTGGAGCAGCACCCGCAGCTGCACGACCTGTGGCTGGCACGCCTGGCGGTGGAAGAGGTCGGCAGTGCCACCGCCGCCGCCACGGTCGAGCGCTGGATGGACGCGATGCCGGGCCACCTGCCGGCGCTGGAAGCGCGCCTGCGCCTGCACGACATGGTGGGCGAACACGCCCAGGCCGAAGCGATCGCCGAGCGCATCGTCAACCTCGAACCGGGCCGCGTCAGCGGCGAAACCCGCCTGGTCGAAGGCCTGCTGCAGCGCGATCCGGCCGCCGCGGTCGCCCGCGTGCAGGCGCTGATCGACATGGCACCGGAAGGCCACCGCGCCGACCTGCGCACCTGGCTGGGTGAGATCCAGGATCGCGCCGGGCAGCACGAAGACGCGCTGCAGACCTGGCTGGCACTGCAGGCCGACCAGGCACCGCAGCGCCTGCCGCTGCCGCCGCAGGCCAAGGCGCCGCCGAGCTGGCCGGACAAGGGCGAGATCGACGGTGATGCCACTTCCGCGCCGATCTTCCTGTGGGGCGCGCCGGGTTCGGGCGTGGAGCGCGTGGCGACCGGCCTGGCCGCCGCCAGCCCGGTGCTGCGCAGCGACCGCTATACCTCCAACGCACCCGACGACGCGTTCCAGAACTACCACACGCTGCAGGACCTTGCCTCGGGCGTGCTGACCCCGGAGCGGCTGGTGCAGCGCTGGCGCGAACAGCTGCCGTCGCGCGGCGTGCAGGACGACGCGATCATCGACTGGCTGCTGTGGTGGGACAACGCGCTGCTGTGGGCGCTGCGCCCGCAGCTGCCGCAGGGCCGCCTGCTGGTGGTGCTGCGCGATCCGCGCGACATGCTGCTGGACTGGGTGGCCTACGGTGCCGCCGCACCGCTGGCAATGACCTCGCTGGCCGAAGCCAGCGAATGGCTGGCGCGCGCGCTGGCCCAGGTCGCCGCCCTGCACGAGGACGATCTGTACCCGCAGGTGCTGCTGCGCATCGACCAGATCGGCAACGATCCGCAGGCGATGGCCGAACTGCTGGGCCGCCTGTTCGAGCGGCCGATGCCGCCAGCCGCGCAACTGGGTGCGCCGCGCTTCCCGCCGGGCCACTGGCGCAACTACCGCGACGTGATGAGCGCCGCCTTCGCCAAGCTCACCCCGATCGCGGTGCGCCTGGGTTATCCGGAAGAGTGAGGACACGCCGATGCAACTGAGCAGCCACAGCCTGACCAACGGTGCACCGATCGACCGCGAATTCGCCGCCGGCGATGCCGCGGGCTTCGCACCGGACCGCAATCCGCACCTGGCCTGGAGCGATGTGCCGGAGGGCACCCGTTCGTTCCTGCTGGTGTGTGTCGATCCGGACGTGCCGACCGTGCCGGAGACGGTCGGCCGCACCGACATGAGCGTGCCGCGCGACCAGCCGCGCTGTGATTTCGTGCATTGGGTAATGGCCGACATTCCGGCCTCGGTGCGCGAGATCGCCGCAGGCAGCTGCAGCGACGGCTTCGTGGTGAAGGGCAAGTCCGAACCGGCCGGCCCGGCCGGCAGCCGCCAGGGCCTGAACGACTTCACCGGCTGGTTCGCAGACAATCCGGACATGGCCGGTGACTACCTGGGCTATGACGGCCCGTACCCGCCGTTCAACGACGAACGCCTGCACCACTACTTCTTCCGCGTGTTCGCGCTGGACGTGGCATCGCTGCAGCTGCCTGCACGCTTCACCGCCGCCGACGCCTACCGCGCCATGCACGGCCACGTGCTCGCCGAAGCGGCACTGCACGGCACCTACACCTTGAACCCGGCGCTGGGCTGAGAGCCCTTGTAGGGCCGGGGCATGCCCGGTTTTGCTTTCTGCAGAGTCGAGCCATGCTCGACTTTGCCTTGTAGAGCCGAGCCCATGCTCGGCTGCTTCTGCTACGCAATGGACCTGCAGTAAACAGCAAACCCTGCCAGGAACGCATCCGCTTCGGCGCGATGCACTTCCGACTGAAGCACCTCGAAGATCTCCTCCGGTTCCAGGCCCAGCACCGGTACACGCAGGAACAGCGTTGTACTGAACGCGGCACTGACCGTGGACAGCACCGCGCGAAGTGCCTGCAGCATGTCCTCGCCACGATGGGACGCATGCACTAACGCAATGGGCCGACCGACGATCTGGTCGCCGGATACGAGCCAGTCGATCGCATTCTTCAATCCGCCGGGAATGCCACGCACGTATTCAGGGCTGCACACCAGCACACCGTCGCTGCGGGCGATGGCCGCCTTGAAGCGCGTCACGCTGCAGGGTTCATCGGTGCCTTCCAGATCGGGGGAGAACACCGGAAGTTCGCCGACCCCGGCGTAGACCTCGATCTCCATGCCGGGCGGCGCGATGGTTTTCAGGGCCACCAGCAGAGCGGTGTTGGTCGACTGCCGGCGCGCGCTGCCGGATATGGCGAGAATCTTCATCGTGGCAAGGCTGGCACGTGGGGCTGCGTCGACGCTACAGAACGTAGAAGGGCGACCTCGTGGCCGCCCTTCTGTTTATTTACTTCTTCTCGATGGCCGACTCGACCACCATGTCCAGCACGTACGCCTGCGATGGCGCATCGGCCGGCGGGTTCTTCACTTCGTAGCGCTTCACGCGCACCACGTTGCGCACGCCGTCTTCGTGGGTGTAGCCCTCGATGGTGCCGTAGAAGTTCTCGAACTTGCCCGGCTCACCCTGCTTCAGGCCCTTGTCGTCGAACTTCACTTCGCGCACCTGCAGGCACTGGTAGTCCGGGATCAGCGGGTGCGAGCACTTCTGCGTCTTGGCGGCCACTTCCAGGAACACGGTTTCGCCGGCGCCGCCGTAGCGGGTTTCAGCGGTCGGCTCCGGGTTGAACACCAGCACGTCGCCCTTGGCGTTGGTCAGCGTCAGCTTGCCATCGGCATCCTGCTCGGCCTTCAGCTCGCCCTGCAGGCGGCTCGACACGGCTTCGTCCAGCGCCATCAGCGCCTTGTCGGTGCAGGCCATCATGGTCGAGGCCATCGCGCTGACCGTCAGCTTGCCGTCGGCCAGGGTGTAGCCGCCGCCCATGCGGTTGCAGGTGTTGCTGACCGACAGTCGGCCATCTGCGAAGTCCAGGGTGACCGGCTTGTCTTCGCGGGCGAACAGCGCGTCGATGCGCTTGCCGTCGGCGCCGGTGGCCTGCTGCAGCAGCCAGTGCTGGCTCTGCAGGCGCTGCGCATCCAGGTGCGCCAGCGTCTGCTGGTCTGCTGCCTTGGCCGCGGCCGGGGCCACGTCGTCGCCGCCGGTGCCGGCCGGGGCCGGGGTCTGGCTGCAGGCGGCCATCAGGGCCAGCGGGAGGAGCAGCGTGAGCTTGCGGTTCATGGTGATTCTCCTTGGGGAACCGTGGGGGAAACGGGGTGGGGCCGGCAACGGGGTTACCGTACCCCGGCGCTGTTCAGCTGCCGGAGGGCAACCACAGCAGCAGCGCCGCGCCCAGTGCGATGCGGTAGATCGCGAAGGCGGTGAACCTGTGCGACTTGATGTAGCCCATCAGCCACTTCACTACGACGAAGCCGGTGATGGCCGCGGCAAGGAAGGCCACGCCCACGTCGGCCCAGTCCTCGCTGCCCAGCTGCCCGGCCTTGGCCATTTCCAGGAAGGTGTAGGCGCTGGCGGCGAACATGGTGGGAATGCCGACCAGGAACACGAACTCGGCGGCGGCGGCGCGGCGGCTCAGGCCCAGCAGCATGGCCAGGAAGATCGCCGAGGCCGAGCGCGAGGTGCCGGGGAACACGCCGGCCACGACCTGTGCCAGGCCCACGCCGATCGCCACCGTCCAGGTCACCTGGTCGCGGTCGGGCAGGCGCGCGGTGTAGGCCTCCACCAGCAGCATCCAGACACCACCGATGATCAATGCCCAGGCCACCGGGCTGACCGTCTCCGGCAGCGACCAGCCGGCCTTGCGCACCACCAGGCCGACCACGGCGGTGACCAGGAAGGCGGCGCCCAGCTTGAACACGTACTCACGGTTCTCGCGCTGGTTGAAGCCGGTGGCCAGCTGCAGCAGGCGCTGGCGGAACACCAGCACCACGGCCACGATCGCGCCGGCCTGGATGACGATGTTGAAGAAGTCCGAGCGGGCACCCAGCCAGTGCTGGGCGATGAGCAGGTGGCCGGTGCTGGAGATCGGCAGGAATTCGGTCAAGCCTTCGAGGATGCCCAGCAGCAGGGCGGAGAGCAGGTCGGACATGGACGGTGCGTGACGCGCGGCGGAAGGAAGGTCGAGAGGATAGACGATCCCTGCCGCACCAAACGGGTGCGTCTGGTGGCAGGTGCACCCGTTTGGTGCGCACCGTCCTGCACCGCCACGGAGCGCCCTTTTTGAAATCAATGACTTGCGGCCAGCGAAAAGTTGGCACGGTCGTTGCTGTACCTCAGCAGGCATTCATCCCCATCCGAGGTCGTACCGATGTCCGTGGAAAACGTTGAGAAGCTGATCAAGGACAACCAGATCGAGTTCGTCGATCTGCGTTTCGTGGATATGCGTGGCGTCGAGCAGCACGTCACCTTCCCGGTCAGCATTGTCGAACCGTCGCTGTTCGAAGAAGGCAAGATGTTCGACGGCAGCTCGATCGCCGGCTGGAAGGGCATCAACGAATCGGACATGGTCCTGCTGCCCGACACCACCAGCGCCTACGTCGACCCGTTCTACGCAGATCCGACCATCGTGATCAGCTGCGACATCCTCGATCCGGCCACCATGCAGCCGTACGGCCGCTGCCCGCGCGGCATCGCCAAGCGCGCCGAGGCCTACCTGAAGTCCTCCGGCATCGCCGAAACCGCGTTCTTCGGCCCGGAGCCGGAGTTCTTCATCTTCGACTCGGTCCGTTTCGCCAATGAAATGGGCAACACCTTCTTCAAGGTCGATTCCGAAGAAGCCGCCTGGAACAGCGGCGCCAAGTACGACGGCGCCAACAGCGGCTACCGTCCGGGCGTGAAGGGCGGCTACTTCCCCGTGCCGCCGACCGACACCCTGCACGACCTGCGCGCCGAGATGTGCAAGACCCTGGAACAGGTCGGCATCGAAGTGGAAGTGCAGCACCACGAAGTGGCCACCGCCGGCCAGTGCGAGATTGGCACCAAGTTCAGCACCCTGGTGCAGAAGGCCGATGAACTGCTGCGCATGAAGTACGTGATCAAGAACGTCGCGCACCGCAACGGCAAGACCGTCACCTTCATGCCCAAGCCGATCGTGGGCGACAACGGCAGCGGCATGCACGTGCACCAGTCGCTGTCCAAGGGCGGCACCAACCTGTTCTCCGGTGACGGCTACGGTGGCCTGAGCCAGCTGGCGCTGTGGTACATCGGCGGCATCTTCAAGCACGCCAAGGCCATCAATGCCTTCGCCAACTCGGGCACCAACAGCTACAAGCGCCTGGTGCCGGGCTTCGAGGCGCCGGTGATGCTGGCCTACTCGGCCCGCAACCGTTCGGCCTCGTGCCGCATTCCGTGGGTGTCCAACCCGAAGGCGCGCCGCATCGAAATGCGCTTCCCGGACCCGATCCAGTCCGGCTACCTGACCTTCACCGCACTGATGATGGCCGGCCTGGACGGCATCAAGAACCAGATCGACCCGGGTGCACCGAGCGACAAGGACCTGTACGACCTGCCGCCGGAGGAAGAGAAGCTGATCCCGCAGGTCTGCTCCTCGCTGGACCAGGCGCTGGAAGCGCTGGACAAGGACCGCGAGTTCCTGAAGGCCGGCGGCGTGATGAGCGATGACTTCATCGACGGCTACATCGCGCTGAAGATGCAGGAAGTGACCAAGTTCCGCGCGGCCACCCACCCGCTGGAATACCAGCTGTACTACGCCAGCTGACCGGATGCGATGGCGGTGGGTTCCCCCTCCCACCCGCCGCCATCGCTTCCGTTTTCGCGGCTGGGGAGCCGCGGTCAGATCGGGGTCGGATCCCGTTCGTTTACGAATGGGCGCTGATCCCTATCCAGGGGCAAGAGAGAGACCGGATACGCGACCAGGGCCGCCCTCCCTCCCGCGTCGGTCGTGCAAGGAGAGAGGCACGGCCGTCCCGGCCCTGTACGTGTCCGGTGCAACAGCCACGGTCATCATCCTGATGACCCGTGGTTGCCTGATGCCAACGCGCGCTGGCGCGCTGGCCCCATCCACCCTCGGGACATGCGCATGAAACTGATCTCCGCCATCATCCGACCGTTCAAGCTCGACGAGGTCCGCGAGGCCCTGTCCGATGCAGGCGTGTCGGGCATCACCGTGACCGAAGTGAAAGGTTTCGGTCGCCAGAAGGGCCACACCGAGCTGTATCGCGGCGCCGAGTACGTCGTCGATTTCCTGCCCAAGATCAAGATCGAAACGGTGGTCACCGACGAGCGTGCCGACGCGGTGATCGAAGCGATCCAGTCGTCGGCAGGCACCGGCAAGATCGGTGACGGCAAGATTTTCGTCACCGCCGTCGAACAGGTCATCCGCATCCGCACCGGCGAAATCGGTGCCGACGCGCTGTAACCCCCTTCCGGAGATTCCCCCCATGAAGATGCGCCTTCTCACCGGGTGGCAAGCCCGGTTCCATCTGGTGTGCCTGTTGATGCTGCTCAGCGCACTGGCCGCCGGTGCCTGGCCGGGCAGCGCCCATGCCCAGGCCCAGGTATCGCCGTTGCCGAGCGAAAGCGTGGCGGTCGAGCCGCTGCACGATGCGGCCGCCACCGCCGCGGCGCCGGCCGTGGCCGAAGCGGCCGCCGCCTATGATCGTGGCGACGTCGCCTGGATGCTCACCTCGACCCTGCTGGTGCTGTTGATGGTGGTACCGGGCCTGGCCCTGTTCTACGGCGGCCTGGTGCGTTCGAAGAATGTGCTGTCGGTGCTCAGCCAGATCCTGGTGGTGTTCTCGCTGGTGCTGCTGCTGTGGGTGGCCTATGGCTACAGCGCGGTGTTCAGCGCCGGCAATCCGTTCTTCGGCTCGTTCACCGAATTCGCCTTCCTCAAGGGCTTCACCCCGGAGTCGGTGGGCAACACGCCGATCAAGGGCCTGCCGGACTATCTGTTCGTCGCGTTCCAGTCGACCTTTGCCGGCATCACCACCGCGCTGATCGTCGGTGCCTTCGCCGAGCGCATCAAGTTCCGCGCGGTGCTGCTGTTCTCGGCGCTGTGGTTCACCCTCAGCTACATCCCGATGGCACATATCGTCTGGGGTGGCGGCTACCTGGGTGAGCTGGGTGCCATCGACTTCGCCGGCGGTACCGTGGTCCACATCAACGCGGGCGTCGCCGGCCTGGTCGGCGCGTGGTTCGTCGGCAAGCGCCTGGGCTATGGCCAGACCGCGCTGAAGCCGCACAATGTGCCGTTTACCTACATCGGCGCGATGCTGCTGTGGGTGGGCTGGTTCGGCTTCAACGCCGGCTCGGCAGCAGCGGCCGACACCGTGGCCTCGCTGGCCTTCCTCAACACCGTGCTGGCCACCGCCGCTGCCGTGCTTGGCTGGACCCTGGTGGAGGCGATCGGCAAGGGCAAGCCGTCGGCGCTGGGCGCTGCGTCGGGTGCGGTGGCCGGTCTGGTCGGCATCACCCCGGCCTGTGGCACCGTCGGGCCGCTTGGCGCGATCGTGATCGGTTTTGTCGCCGGCGTGGTCTGCGTGTGGGGCGTGACCGGCCTGAAGCGCCTGCTGAAGGTGGACGACACCGCCGACGTGTTCGGTGTGCATGGTGTCGGCGGCATCGTCGGCGCGATCCTCACCGGCGTGTTCAGTGCGCAGTCGCTGGGCGGCACAAAGGCCGATCTGGATATCGCCCATCAGGTCTGGGTGCAGGTGGTCAGCGTCGGCCTGACCGTGGTGTGGTCGGCGGTGATGACCGCGGTCATCCTGCTGGTGGTCAAGGTCGTGGTCGGCCTGCGGGTGACCGAAGAGGCCGAACGCACCGGCCTGGATGTGACTTCGCACGGCGAGTCCGCCTACGAGGCCTGACGTGGCGGCGCACTGACGTGGTGGGCGCCGACCGTTGGTCGGCACTTCCACTGTCCTTGTTCTGGTAGGTGCCAAGCTTGCTTGGCACGGGGTCTGGGTCTGCTCTGGTGGGTGCCGACCGTTGGTCGGCACAGCGGGTAGCCCATCCACGCATGGCGTGGCTCTACCGTTCCTGCTCCAATGGCTGTCTGCAGGTGGGCGTGTACACGCCTCCAACGACCTCGATGGACTACAGAACGGAGTAGGCGTGATCCAGGCGACTTCCGCAGCAGTGATGGAAGACATCGAATGGTATGTCTACCTGCTGACCCTGGACGACTACAGTCCGCATGCGCTGGTGCGTAGTGTGGCCGGCGCAGGAGATCGAGAACACTGGAGCTTCGCTGTGGAGCTCACCTGTCGCTGCCTTTCCTCCGGTCTGTGGCGACTCTCCTACGGCCTGCCTCCGGAGCTGGGGCTTTCCAGCATCGATCGTCGATCCGAGCACCAGCAGTCTGATCAACATCACGGTGCCTGGAGCACATGCATTGGATCCGGGCTTTGTGATCCGACAGGTGCTTCCGGATGGATTCGGTGGATTCTCAGTCTCAACCAGAGGCTGGGGTACGGGTTCGCGTCCAATGTTCAACTCGAATTGGTGGGCCAAGTGTGGAGTTCCAATACGCGCGATACTGGTGGCGAAGTTGGCAAGTTGCGGTGGCCTTGGAGTACTTTTCCCTCAAGGCAGAAATGCATGAGCTACCGGGGCTCTGATGGAAAGATGGTGGAGATCTGCCAGTGAGTGAGCGTGAGTTGGGGGCAAAGATTGTGTCTGTGATTGCCAGCTCCGTGCTTGGAGCGGCTCTATTCATAGGCATTCCGCTGAGTTCTCGGATAGGCAGCTTTTCGCAGGCTGCAATTTTCACATCGCTGGTTTGCGCCATAGCCGCTGTGTCGGGCCTCATCTTCGGTGTGCCCGGGGTTATGCTTGTGGACAAGTTTCTTCCGCGGTTCAAAGCTCGTTATGTTGTAGCTGCACCAATCTGTGCCTTGTTGGCGTGGCTCGCGTTCGAGGGTGCCTTCTCTCCTGGCGCTTGGATAAAGGTCTGGACCAGTCCTTCCTTTTGGTTTGGGTGGGCTCCCAGGCGCGCTGGCATCATGCTTTTCATCGGGTTGGCCGTGGGTGCCTTCTACATGTTGATCTGGCCGCGGATTGGACGAATGATGAAGGTCAACACGGCCTTGTGACTGAGGGCGATGGAATCGGGTGCCTGTGCGCAGCAAGGTGGCGGCGGCAAATAGCCAGGCATACAGCGGCGCGGGGAAGTAGGGGGCATCGATGAGTACAACCGTGCACTGAACGCAGTGACGACGGCGCTGGTGGGCGGTGTGGCGGGACAGGGCGCTGGCCAGGCCGCGTCCAATGCACTGGCGCCCTATGCCGCTCACTTCATCGGCAGCACGCTTGACCCGAACCACGGCAGCGACCCCAATGCGACTCTGCAACTGCTGTCGCATACGGTGTTGGGTGCGCTGCTGGCGGAAGCCGATGGTGGCAGTGCGGGAACCGGAGCCGTGTCCGCGGCCGGCGGCGAGTTGGCCGCGAAGGTACTGACTAATACATTGACCGGCGGAGACCCCTCCAAGCTGAGCCCGGAGCAGAAAGAGATGGTGCTGGCGTTGTCGCAGGCAGTTGGCGCACTGGCGGGCGGGCTGTCGGAGCAAAAGAAGGTCACGAAATGAGTGCTAGTGATGTGAAAGATGCTGGAAGAATTTCCGTTCAGGCTGCATATGTATTGATGTGCGTGTTCCTTCAGAAGTATATGGAGAGGGGGGAGGGGCAGGACACTCTTGTTGATCTGTTATCTTCGGGAGGGTCATTTCTATGGGCGAATGGCTTGCCCAACGATCCGGCAATGTGGGATGACTGGTGTGATGCATTTGCAGAGGTTGTCACCGTGGGGAGTGCTCTTAATTCTGAATTTTGTAGCGCACAAATTAATTCGTCGGGCGAGTACTTGGCGTTGCTGGATGCGTTCTCGGTAATGATGGTATTCCTTGAGTCGATTTTTGACCGATCTGGTGAGGATCTTCCGCTGTTCGAAGTTGTTGTTCGCCTTATGTCGCCTCTAGGTGATTCCGGTTGTCTTGATGATTCCTCTGTCTGGGCTGAGTGGGTGGAGTCGGTTAGGAAGGTGAGGGCATAGGGTTCTGGGCGGTTGCTTGTTCAATGGAAGTTGGGGTTAAACGGCCGCCTCGATGAAGTTGCTCGGCTTGACGGTGTTGCCAGTCTGTATGTCACCGGTCGAAGCAGTGGTGACGCGCCAAGGTAGATTTCTTCGCAATGCGGGCGCGGAGGGATTGACCAGATCGGCCACTGGCGGGATCTGAGGGGCCGTTGATGAATCATTTTGTTTAAGTTGTTATGACGGTTGTTCCTGGGTTCACGTGTCCACGGTGTTGGAATGGATTCGGCGGCATGGCTGGGTCCGTTTCGAGGATTGAAGGTAGGTGATGAGGAACTTGGGCGTTTGGCTATTCGAATTGGAGTTTGAGATTTGGGCATGAGGTGGGGGCGTTATTGAGTTTTTTGCATGACAGCTCCCCAGTTCTCCAGCGATCCGGACGAAGCGAAGAACCACGGCTGCAGTCATGGTTACAATTCGTCCATGATCAGCCCCCGCCTTCTGGCTTCCACACTGCTGGCCCTGGCCCTTTCGGCCTGCACCGCCACCGCGCCTGTGCAGCACAACCCGCTCGCCACCTGGCTCCCATCACCCAACCAGAACGCGCGCACCCCGGTCATCATCGTCATCCACCACACCGAGCAGAAATCGGTGCAGCAGAGCCTGCATACGTTGCGCACGGCCAACAGCGGTGGGCCGGTCAGTGCGCACTACCTGATCGGCGCCGATGGCCATCGTTACCAGCTGGTGGCTGATGAGCGCCGTGCCTGGCACGCCGGCGCCGGGCGCTGGGGCACCATCACCGATCTCAATTCGGCTTCGATCGGTATCGAGCTCGACAACGATGGCCGCAGTCCGTTCAGTGCGGCACAGATCGAATCGCTGATCGTGCTGCTGCGCGATCTCACCACGCGCCTGAACATCCCGCCGCGCCAGGTGATCGGCCATGCCGACCTGGCGCCGACGCGCAAGCAGGATCCGAGCCGCTTCTTCCCATGGCAGCAGTTGGCCGAGGCCGGTTTCGGCGTGTGGCCGCGCGCGGCCGACGGCGCGGCACCGGAAGGTTTCGACGCGTGGAATGCCCTGGCCCGCTTCGGCTATCCGCTGGACAACCGCGAAGCCACCGTCGCCGCCTTCCACCGCCGTTTCCGTGGCCGCGACGACCTGCCGAAGACGCTGGATGCCGAGGACGCCCGCATCCTGCACTCGCTGCTGCTGCAGACGCCGTGACTCCGCGCATGAACGCTTGGCCCCGCGCTGGGTTGCCGCCCAGCGGCCGGCCCGCCACCATGGCGGCATGATCGATTCCGCCACCTTCTTCAAGCGCAAGCACTGGACCCTGCTGGCGGCGGCCGTGCTCGCCGGTTGCGCCACCACCGCTCCCCGCACGGGCTCCGAAGCGCCCACGCCGACCTCGCCGCCGGCGGCCACCTACGCCAAGGTCGACTGGAAAGCCCTGCCAGCGGTCTCGGACAGCGATCTGCAGGCCGGCTTCGTGGCCTGGCGCAGCAGCTGCGCCCGCCTGAAAAACGACGCTGTCTGGGCCAAGCCCTGCGCCACCGCCGCAGCGGTGTCAGACAAGAACCCGGCCGCGATCCGCCAGTTCCTGCAGCGCGACCTCGATGCCTATGCGCTGCGCGCCGGTGGTCATCAGGCCGACGGATTGATCACCGGCTACTACGAGCCGATCTACCCCGGCAGCCTGACCCGCACCGACAAGGCGACGGTGCCGGTCTACGGCACGCCGGATGATCTGGTGGTGGTGCAGCTGGACAGCCTCTACCCGGAACTGAAGGGCAAGCGCCTGCGCGGGCGCGTCGAAGGCAAGGTGCTCAAGCCCTATGACGACGCCGGCACCATCGCGGCCAAGGGCGCCAAGGCGCCGGTGCTGGCCTGGCTGACCGATCCGATGGACCTGCAGTTGCTGCAGATCCAGGGGTCCGGCCGCGTGCGCCTGGCCGATGGCAAGCAGGTACGGCTGGCCTATGCGGAACAGAACGGCCACCCCTACCGCGCGATCGGTCGCTGGCTGGTGGACCAGGGCCAGCTGAAGAAGGAAGACGTCACCATGGATGCGATCCGCGCCTGGGCCCGGGCCAATCCCACGCGCGTGCCGGAACTGCTGCGCAGCAACCCCAGCTATGTGTTCTTCGTGCGCAATCCGGACAGCCCGGAAGGCCCGCGTGGTTCACTGAACGTGCCGCTCACCGCGGGCTACAGCGTGGCGGTAGACCGTACCGTGGTGCCGCTGGGCAGCCTGCTGTGGCTGTCGACCACGCGCCCCGATGGCACGCCCGTGGTACGCCCGGTGGCTGCGCAGGACACCGGCGGCGCCATCGCCGGCGAGGTGCGCGCCGACCTGTACTGGGGCAGTGGCGATGCCGCCGGCAAGCTGGCCGGCGACATGAAGCAGAAGGGCAACATCTGGATGCTGTGGCCGAAGGGCGTGCCCCTGCCGAACTGAACCAGCAGGGGGCGGATCCCTTTCCAAAGGAAAGGGCTCTGGCCCCGGATGCCTGATAATGGCGCCATTCCGAACTTTCCGGCCGCGCCTGCGGCCAGGACCCCTGCAATGACCTACGCAAAGCACAACGCAAAACCCGGCGCGAAATCCGCCGCAAAGAAGTACTACAAGCATTGGGCCGAATCGGGCCTGGGCAAGGGCAACGTGCTGATGGAAGCGCGCGGCGACAAGATCGTGCGGCAGGTGGAAATCTACGGCACCAAGATGGTCTGGGCCGACGAGCACGCCCACAGCGATGACCGTTTCCTGCTGGCCGACCAGCCGGTGTCGTTCCTGGATTTCGACGAGGACGACGAAATCTCCGCGCGTGAATTCGAAGCCGCCTGGAAGAAGGCACGGGAAGCCACCGGCTACCCGGTGTAATCCCCCCGGCTCCCGCCCTTGTAGCGCCGAGCCTTGCTCGACGCTGCAAAAGCGGGCATGTGAAATGTTATACGATTACATTTCACCGCAACTGCCTCCTTCCCATGAAGACCTCCACCCTTGTGGCCGCCCTGGCGGCCGCACCGTTCGCCCCTGAAGCTCTCGCACAGTCCGCCGATGCCGCGCTCACCCTCGGCAAGGTGCAGGTGCACCAGCACGGCGAAGGCCAGCTCAGTGCGCACCAGGTGCTGACCTCGGTGGACGTGCTCGGCGCGGACCAGATCGAAAACCGCAACGTCTCGCACAGCTGGGAACTGCTCGGGCAGATGCCCGGCATCCAGCTCACCGAAACCCGGCAGGGCGCCGAATCGGGCAAGGTCAGCTTCCGCGCCTTCAACGGCGAGGGTTACCTCAATGCCATCAAGACGCTGATCGATGGCATCCCCAGCAACGTCAACAGCGGCAACCAGCGCTTCATCGACATGCTGTTCCCGCTGGACATCAGCTACATCGAAGTAGTGCGTGGTACCAACGACCCGCGCTATGGCCTGCACAACATCGGCGGCAACGTGAACTTCGGTACGCGCCAGGGCGGCAGCTACACCGATGCGCGCCTGGCCTACGGCAGCTACAACACCCGTGATGCGCAGCTGGCGATTGGCCGCGAAGCCAATGGCTTCGCGCAGAACTACTTTGTCGGCACCCAGGCCAGCGATGGTTATCGCGACCACGACACCTCCAGGAAGTACTCGCTGGGCGGCAAGTGGTTCTTCGGCACGCTGGACGAAGGGCTGCGCGTGGGCCTGACCGCGCGCGCCTACCACCATGAGGCCGACGAACCGGGCTTCATGACCGCCGAGGAACTGCGCACGCACCGCCGTGGCAGCGAGCTGCGCAACGGCAACGATGGCGATGACCGCGACATGCGGCAGATCGCCGCGCACGTCGACCTGAAGCTGTCCGACGCACTCACCTTCGGCACGCGGCTCTACTACAACCGCTATGAAGACGACCGCCGCGTGACCTTCAGCGACCTGCCCACCGGCAACCTGCCGCGCCAGCGCCGCGTGTGGGATGAACGCCAGACTGGCCTGCTCAGCACGCTGACCTGGCAGGCCAGCTCCACGCTTACTGTCGAGGGCGGCCTGAACTACGAGCAGCAGGACAACGGCTATATCCGCGAGCGCTATGCCTACGCCGAACCGACCGATTACAGCCAGCCGCCGGCGCGCGTGCAGAACGACGACCGCCACAGCTTCGACAACTGGGGCGCCTACGTGCAGGCCATCTACCAGCCCGCCGAGGCGTGGAAGATCGTGCCGGCCTATCGTATCGATCGCTTCAGTGGCAGCACGCACCTGATGAACGGCATCACCGCCCGGCTGCAGGATTACGGCAGCATCGGCCAGCCCAAGCTGAGCATCATCCACAGCCTGGGTCAGACCACCCACGTCTACGCCAACTGGGGCCGCACCTTCCAGGTGCTGACCGGGTCCACCGCACCGGCCTACCTCACCCCGGGGCAGGCGCCGATGCAGCCGTCCACCAATACGGGCATGGAGCTGGGCCTGAAGTTCCAGCCGTTCCAGGGCGCCCAGGCGCGCCTGGCGGTGTGGCAGCAGGACGCGGAAAACGAGGTATCCAACATGCCTGCCACCGGCACCACGGTCACCCTGGGCAAGACCCGCCGGCGCGGCGTGGATGCGCAGTTGAGCCTGCAGCTGGGCGATGACTGGACGGTATGGGCGTCGCACGCCTACCAGGAAGCGAAGATCACCCGCGACGACCGCGATGCCGGCATTTCCCTGCACGGCCGCGAAGTGGCCGCCACCCCGCGCCACATCAGCAATCTGGGTGTGGACTACCGCGCCAGCGACGCGCTGCGCCTCGGCCTGCAGGCACGCGCGCAGGGCGACTACTACCTTGAGGAGCGCAACGTGGCCGGCAAGTTCGGTGGCTTCGCCGTGCTCGACCTCAGTGCTGCCTATCAGCTCACCCCGCGTTTCAGCGTGGACCTGCAACTGAAGAACGTCACCGGCCGCCAGTACGCCTACGCCTGGTACGACAGCTTCTTCTGGGACAGCGCCCGCCCGATGTTCTCGCCGGCGCCGGGCCGCAGCGTATTCGTCGGCCTCAACATGAAGCTGTAGCCGGCCACGCATCTGGCAATGGTCGAGCTTGCTCGACCTGCAGCAGGGGTCAGATCCCTTTCCGCCAGGAAAGGGCTCTGACCCCGAACCCCGCGTTTTGCACTACATTGGTGCAATGTCCGACCCCGCTCCCCCGCCGTCCCTCGATGCCCTGGGCACGCCGCTGGCCTGGGCCGGGGCCGATGGCTGCATTGCCGGCTGCAATCCGGCCTTCGCCCGCTGGCTGGGCGTCAGCGTCCGGCGCCTGCTGGGTCGGCCACTGGCGGCACTGGAAGTGCAGGGCGAGGCACTTGCCCATTTCCTGGCCCGCGATGAGCGCGACAGCCTGCGCCTGAACCGGCTGGCGCTGGCGGTGCCCGGCGAGGCGCCGCGCTTCGCCGAGGGCTGGATGAGCCGCCGCGACGATGGTGGCTGGCTGCTGGAGGCGCATCCGGTCGATGAATTCCCCGGGCTGGACCCAACCCAGGCGCTGCCCAGCGCGCTCAGCGCGGCGCTGAAGGGCCTGGCCCACGAGCTGCGCAACCCGCTGGCCGGGCTGAAGGGCGCGGCCCAGCTGCTGGCCCGCCGCGCGGCGCAGCGCGACGCCAGCGAACGTGAGCTGATCGAACTGATCGGCTCGGAGATCGAGCGCCTCAACGGCCTTCTCGACCAGCTGCTGTCGCCGGCCCCGGCCGCGCCGCATGCGGAACTGAACATCCATGCCGCGCTGGAACGTGTGCTGCGCCTGGCCGAGAACGAGGCCGGCTGGGCGGTACGCCTGCAGCGCGACTACGACCCCAGCATTCCCGAATTCCACGGCGACGCCGACCGCCTCACCCAGGCGGTGTGGAACCTGGTGCGCAACGCGATCCAGGCCGGTGCCGGCAGCATCACCCTGCGCACCCGCGTGGAGCATGGGGTGCGCATCGCCGAGCAGTTGCACACGTTGGCCTTGCGCCTGGAAATCGCCGACGACGGCCGTGGCGTGCCCGAGGAGCTGGCCGAACACCTGTTCCTGCCGCTGGTCAGTGGCCGTGCCGAAGGCACCGGGCTGGGCCTGGCACTGGCCCAGCAGGTCGCGCGCGAGCATCGCGGCACGCTCACCTACCGCTCGCGTCCGGGCCATACCGTGTTCACCCTGCTGTTGCCGATCGGCAACGGCGCCGCTCCTGCCGAGGAGGCCCCGCGCGATGTCTGAGTCCCCCACCACCGCACAGCGCATCTGGGTGGTCGACGATGATCGTGCGGTGCGCTTCGTACTGTGCACCGCGCTGCGCGAGGCGGGGTACCAGGTCGTCGATTTCGACAGTGCCGCTCCCGCCCTGCAGGCGTTGAGCGCGGGCCAGCCACCAGCGCTGCTGTTCACCGATGTGCGCATGCCCGGCGACGATGGCCTGGTACTGCTGGACAAACTCAAGGCCGCGTTGCCGCAGCTGCCGGTGGTGGTGATGTCGGCCTATACCGATGTCGCCAGCACCGCCGGTGCGTTCCGCGGGGGCGCGCATGAATTCCTGTCCAAGCCGTTCGACCTGGACGATGCCGTGGCGCTGGCGCAGCGTGTGCTGCCGGCCGTGGCGCCCGCGCTGGCCGCCCCCAGCCCCGCCGCCGAAACGCCCGGCGACCAGCCGCCGCAACTGGTGGGCGATACCCCCCCGATGCGTGCGCTGTTCCGCGCCATCGGTCGCCTGGCGCAGGCACCGCTGGCGGTGCTGATCACCGGCGAGACCGGCACCGGCAAGGAGCTGGTGGCCAATGCGCTGCACCGCGAATCGCCGCGTGCGCAGGGCCCGTTCGTCGCGCTCAATACCGCCGCGATCCCGGCCGAACTGCTGGAGAGCGAGCTGTTCGGCCACGAAGCTGGCGCCTTCACCGGTGCGCAGCGCCGTCATGTCGGCCGCTTCGAGCAGGCCAACGGCGGCACGCTGTTCCTGGATGAGATCGGCGACATGCCGTTGCCGCTGCAGACCCGCTTGCTGCGTGTGCTGGCGCAGGGTGAGTTCTTCCGCGTCGGTGGCCGCGAGCTGATCCGCGTCGATGTGCGCGTGGTGGCCGCCACCCACCAGGATCTGGAAGGCCTGGTCGCGCAGGGCAAGTTCCGCGCCGATCTGCTGCATCGCCTGGACGTGGTGCGCCTGCAGTTGCCGCCGCTGCGCGAGCGCCGCGAGGACATCGCGCAACTGGCCAGCACGTTCCTGGCCGCCGCCGCACGCAGGCTGGATACGCCGCCGAAGCGCCTCACCGCCGCGGCTCTGCAGGCGCTGCGCGAACACGACTGGCCGGGCAACGTGCGCGAACTGGAGAACGTGTGCTGGCGGATGGCCGCGCTGGCCGCCGCCGACACCATCGGCGTGGCCGATGTCGATACCGCGCTGAACCGCGCGCGCGGCCGCCGCAACAGCGGCAGCGCAGCCGATCCGGGCCAATGGGAAGCGCTGCTGGCCGAATGGGCGCGCCGTCAGCTGGCCGAGGGCGTGGAAGGGCTGCACGCGCAGGTGCGCGAGCGGGTCGACCATGCCCTGCTGGAGGCAGCGCTGCAGATCACCCACGGTCGCCGCGCCGAAGCCGCTGCCCGCCTCGGCCTCGGCCGCAATACCCTTACCCGCAAGCTGGGCGCCGGGCGCCGCCGCGGGGGCCATTGAACGGTCCCTGCACGCGATCCTCGCGCCCGCTTGCCGAACCGTTGATCGTTCATGGACGATGCAATGCTTAGTGTCACCTGCAAGGAGTCTTCGATGCGTCTGTCCTTTGCCATCCTGCCGTTGTCCGCCGCCGTGCTGCTGTCTGCCTGTGGCAGCGCGCCGAAGAAGGCCGAGCCCACCCCGCCGCCGCCCACCGTGGTCAGCGCAGCGAAGCAGGGCGAGGCCAATCTGTCGCCGGCCTCGGCCAGCATCGTCAGTGGCCGCATCGCACTGATGGTGGAGCCCGGCGGTATCCACATCACCGGCCTGATCGGTGGCCTGCAGCCGTTGCAGCAGGCCGGTTTCCACATCCACGAGCGTGGCGACTGCAGCGCGGTGGATGCCAGCAGCGCCGGCAACCACTTCAATCCCGGTGGCGCCGCGCATGGCCGCGCCGGCACCGGCAAGCACCACCTGGGCGACATGGACAACCTGCGTGCCGATGCCCAGGGGCGCGCCAACGTCGATATCCACCTCAAGGGCGTTACCCTTGGCGGAGGCGCCGCCACCGATATCGCCGGACGTGCACTGGTCGTGCATGCCAACGCCGACGACTATCGCAGCCAGCCCGCCGGCAATGCCGGCGTCCGCATCGCCTGTGGCGTGATCCGGGTCGTCCGCTGATCACTGCAGGCAACATCCAGGGAGAGATTCCAATGCGTCTGATCCACACTTCGCTGTTTGCGGCCATCGCCGCGCTGGGCCTGGCGGCCTGCGGCCAGCAGCCGGCCGCTCCGCAGACGGAAACCCCGCCGGCCGCCCCGGCCGAGGGCGCCACCACCGAACCGGCCGCAACGCCAGCCCCGGCGGCTGCACCGGCTGCCGATGCCTCGGCCACCGCCGAACTGGCACCGACCCAGGGCAACGAAACCAAGGGCAGCGTCACCTTCAAGGTGGTCGACGGCAAGGTCCACGTGACCGGCCAGATCACCGGCCTGAAGCCGGGCAGCGAGCACGGCTTCCACATCCACGAGAAGGGCGACTGCAGCGCCCCGGACGGCATGAGCGCCGGCGGCCACTTCAACCCGGGCAAGCAGGATCACGGCAACGTCGCCACCGATCCGCACCACGGCGGCGACATGCCCAACATCAAGGCCGACGACAAGGGCGTGGCCACCATCGACGGCCCGGTGTCGAGCAATGTCAACATCGGCAAGGGTGATGACTTCGACATCATCGGCCGCGGCCTGATCGTCCACGCCGATGCGGACGACTACAAGACCCAGCCGACCGGCAACGCCGGCGCACGCCTGGCGTGTGCGGTGATCCAGAAGGCCCCGTAAGAATCAAGGAACGCCGGCGCAAGCCGGCGTTTTTCATTATCGGTAGTGCCGGCCGCTGGCCGGCAATCGCAGATCCGGACGTTGCCGGCCAGCGGCCGGCACTCCCCGTCTTCAGCGCGCCAGCAGCTCGCGCGCGTCCTGCCCGGCCTCGCAGTGCACGAACAGCACTGCGCCACTTCTGCTGAAAACGGGAAACACCGGCGCAAGCCGGCGTTCTTCTTTATCGGTAGTGCCGGCCGCTGGCCGGCAATCGCAGATCCGGACGTTGCCGGCCAGCGGCCGGCACTACCCGTCTTCAGCGCGCCAGCAGCTCGCGCGCGTCCTGCCCGGCCTCGCAGTGCACGAACAGCACCGCGGCCATTTCTGCTGGAAACGGAAAACGCCGGCGCAAGCCGGCGTTCTTCATTATCGGTAGTGCCGGCCGCTGGCCGGCAATCGCAGATCCGGACGTTGCCGGCCAGCGGCCGGCACTCCCCGTCTTCAGCGCGCCAGCAGCTCGCGCGCGTCCTGCCCGGCCTCGCAGTGCACGAACAGCACTGCGCCACTTCTGCTGAAAACGGGAAACACCGGCGCAAGCCGGCGTTCTTCTTTATCGGTAGTGCCGGCCGCTGGCCGGCAATCGCAGATCCGGACGTTGCCGGCCAGCGGCCGGCACTACCCGTCTTCAGCGCGCCAGCAGCTCGCGCGCGTCCTGCCCGGCCTCGCAGTGCACGAACAGCACTGCGCCACTTCTGCTGGAAACGGGAAACACCGGCGCAAGCCGGCGTTCTTCATTATCGGTAGTGCCGGCCGCTGGCCGGCAATCGCAGATCCGGACGTTGCCGGCCAGCGGCCGGCACTACCCGTCTTCAGCGCGCCAGCAGTTCGCGCGCGTCCTGGCCGGCCTCGCAGTGCACGAACAGCACCGGCACGCCGTGCGCTTCCAGCACCGCGGCCATCTGCCGCTGGCGCATCAGGAACTGCTCGTAGATGCCCTGCAGGCGGTCGCAATCGTTCTTGCTGTGGTTGTAGTACGCGCACCAACCGGCCGGATCGAACAGCGCCATGCGTGCCTCGCCATGGGTATAGCGCAGCAGCGGCTCGGGCGCGGCATTGAGCCACTCGTCTTCGCCCGGCGCCATGATCGCGGTCTCGATCAGCGGCCACAGCGCCGCCAAGCCCTGGTTGTCGTACTGCATCGACATCATCGCGGCCAGGTCGTTCACGGTGAAATAGCGCGCGTGTTCGATGCGGGCACCGAAGCTGTTCTGTGCCATCAACGCGGTGTCGGCATGCGCCATGCCGTTGGCCAGCAGTGTTTCTTCCAGCGCATTGGCCACCGCGTTGGTGGTGGCCACGTCGCTGCCGGTCAGCAGGAACGGCACCACGCGCAGGCCGCCCCCCACCAGGGTCGCATCGGCCTGGAACGGCAGCGGCACATCGCCTGCGGCATCGGTGCCGAAGGCCAGCAGGCGCGGGCCCTGGTTGCGGCCCGGGGCACGCATCTGCAGTTCTTCCAGGCGGCGATGGATCGGCCAGCCCGGGCGCAGTACTTCGGCCGGGTCGAAATGGGCGGCCGCGAACACCAGGTCCAGCTCGGCCACCTGCGGCACCAGCTTGGAAAGGTCACGGCCGACGCGTTCGGCCAGTTCACCGGCCTGTTCAGCGCTGAGCACCGCCTGGCGGGGGATTTCGCCGCCGGCCAGTTCCAGGGCCAGCACGCCAAGGGCATTCATCGCGGGGTCGGGTTTGCTCATGGTTCCACGGTTGGCCCATCACAGGGCGGCAGCTACACTTGGCTCCATTATGCCTGCTCCGCCGTGCAGGCCATGTTGCAGACACCCTCATCCATGCCAGGTATCTCCATGCCCAACGCTCGTCCCGTCGCCATCCTCGGTGGCGTCCGCATTCCGTTCTGCCGCCAGAACACCGCGTATTCGGATGTCGGCAACCTCGGCATGTCGGTCCGTACGCTGGGCGCGCTGGTCGAACGGTTCGGCCTGCACGGCCAGCAGCTGGGCGAAGTGGCGATGGGTGCGGTGATCAAGCACTCCAGCGACTGGAACCTGGGCCGTGAGGCCACGCTGTCGTCCGGCCTGTCGCCGCTGACCCCGGGCATCACCCTGCAGCGCGCCTGCGGCACTTCGCTGGACAGCATCATCACCGTGGCCAACAAGATCGCGCTGGGCCAGATCGAATCGGGCATCGGTGGCGGTTCTGACACCACGTCCGACGTGCCGATCGTCTACGGCAAGAAGCTGCGTGCACGCCTGCTGGCCGCCAACCGCGCCAAGAGCACCGGCGACAAGATCCGCGCGCTCACCGCCGGCTTCAAGTTCTCCGAGCTCAAGCCCGAGTTCCCGGGCGTGGCCGAGCCGCGCACCGGCAAGAGCATGGGCGACCACTGCGAGGACATGGCCAAGGAATGGAACATCTCGCGCGACTCGCAGGATGAGTGGGCGGTGTCCTCGCACAAGAAGCTGGCCGCTGCCTATGAGCGCGGTTTCTTCAACGACCTGATCGCACCGTTCCGTGGCGTCGAGCGCGACAACATCCTGCGTCCGGATACCTCGCTGGAAAAGCTGGCCACGCTGAAGCCGGCGTTCGACAAGGTCTCCGGCCGCGGCACGCTGACCGCCGCCAATTCCACCCCGCTGACCGACGGTGCCGCTGCGGTACTGCTGGCCAGCGAAGAGTGGGCGCGCGCGCACGGCCATGAGCCGCAGGCCTACCTGCGCGACGCGCATGTCTCTGCGGTGGACTTCGTGCATGGCGAAGGCCTGCTGATGGCGCCGACCATCGCGGTGCCGGAGATGCTCAAGCGTAATGGCCTGACCCTGCAGGACTTCGACATCTACGAGATCCACGAAGCCTTCGCCGCGCAGGTGCTGTGCACCCTGCGTGCGTGGGAGAGCGAGGATTACTGCCGCAACCGCCTGGGGCTGGACGCACCGCTGGGCCGCATCGACCCGGACAAGATCAACCTGCTGGGTTCGTCGCTGGCCACCGGTCATCCGTTCGCCGCCACCGGCGCCCGCGTCATCGCCACCGCCGCCAAGCAGCTGGCCGAACGCGGCGGTGGTCGCGCGCTGGTGTCGATCTGCACCGCCGGCGGCATGGGCGTGGTGGCGATCGTCGAACGCTGATCGCTGCGACCGCGCGCCAACCAAGGTTGGCGACTACCAGAAATGCGTGCTGGATCTGCTGTGGTAGATGCCGACCTTGGTCGGCCGTGAAACGGCATCGCTCGGAAGAGGCCACGCGCCAACCAGGGTTGGCGACTACCAGGTCCCGCAGATGAAAACGCCGCCCAGTGGGCGGCGTTTTTTGCTCCTGTGGGTGCCGACCGTTGGTCGGCCCACTTCAGCAGCGGTCACGGCAACCGCGGATTACCGAATTCGTCGCGCTCTTCGTTGGCGTCATACACCGGCGGCTGCACCGCGAGCGGCTGTTCTTCCACCGTGGCACGCAGTGGCGTCTCGCCGCCGCGCACCAGCGCCACGCTGTCCTCGCCGCGCTGCAGGCGCAGCGCATTGGCCAGGCACTGCGCGGCCAGCGCGTGTTCGCCACGCTGGGCGAACAGTTCACCCAGCGCTTCCCACGCCGGTGCACCGGCGCCCGCGGCGATGGCCTCGTGCAGGAACGCATCGGCGGCCTCCCACTGCTGCTGGGCCAGGGCCACGCGGCCCTGCGCCAGGCGCAACGCGGCCGAGCCGTCATGCACGTTGCGCCAACGTGCGAGGTTGGCCTGGCGGGTAGCCAGGCGCTCGGCCGGCAGACGGCCATACAGCGCCACCAGTTCGTCATCCCAGCGCTGGTCCAGCGCCTGTTCCAGCGCCAGCAGCGCCGGCTCGTCCCAGTCCAGCGCCACCGCGCGGCTGGCATAGGCGCCAACCACGTCCGGAGTCGGTCGCAGTGCCTTCGGCGTGGCTTCCCACTGCGCGGCCAGCGCGTTGACGTCGGCCGCTTCCAGCAGCGCCTGTGCAGCCAGGCGTGCTTCCAGTTCACTATTGGCCTCGGCCGGCAGCACCTTGCTCTGGCGCAGTGCACCCAGCTGGCCATACGCCTCGTGGGCGCGGCCGGCCTGTGCCAGTGCCTCGGTGCGCAGCCACAGGCCGCGTGGCGGCAGCGGCTGGATCGCCGCTACGTCCAATGCGTTGATCGCATCCACCGGCAGATCGCGCGCCAGCAGCTGTTCGGCGCGCAGCAGCGCCTGCAGGGTGGCATCACTTTCGCCCAGGCGCTGCAGCAGCGCCTCGCCAGCCGGGCCGTCGGCACGTGCCTGCGCGCTGCGCACGGCGTTGGCCAGCGCCACCGCGCTCACTTCCGGGTCCTTGGCGGCACCGTCCAGCAGTTTCTCGGCACGCTGCCACTGGCCGTGCTCATAGGCCTGCAGGCCGTCGATCAGGCGCACCCGGCCCTGTTTGCGGCGGTAGCGGCCCCAGGCGCGGAACGGTGCGGCGATCAGGCTCCACAGCAGCCATAGCACCAGCACCGCGATCACTGCCAGCAGCGCCACCTTCGGCAGGTTGCTGTGGTAGTCGTAGCCGCCGTAGCGCAGGGTCACTTCGCCGAAGCGGTTCAGGTCATCGGCGCCGAGCCATTGCGCAGCGACCACGCCGATGGCCACGGCCAGCAACAGCACGACCAGGGATTGCAGGGGTTTCATGCGGGCTTACCTCCGGTCGGTCTGGGTGCGCAGTTGTTGCAGGGTGCTGCCAAGGACAGCGTCGTTGGCCTGCAGCGGCAGTTCGCGCAAGGCCTTCAGTTCAGCACGTTGCGCGCGCAGGGCTGGTGAATCCGGCCAGCGCCGCTGTGCCCAGTGCTCCACGCGGTCCAATGCGGTATTGCGCCCCGCGCGGTCGCCGCGCTCGATTGCCGCACGTGCCAATGTCAGTTCCAGCTGCAGCGCGTCGTCGGCATTGCGCTGTTCGGCGGCGGTCAGCGGGCCGTTCTGGCGGCTCGGGGTGATGTCCACGAACGGCGCCAGAGCTGCCTGCCACCAGGGTTTGGCGGTGCTGCTGCCGGTCGTGCCGGTGATCTGCGAAGGCAGGCCCTGCAGTGCCCTGCCCACAGCATCCAGGCGCTGCAGCGACTGCACGCGGGGGCCGCTGCCGAGCGCATCCAGTGCCTCGCGCTCCTGCACCAGCGCCTGACGCAGGTTCAGGCCATCACTGTCGGGCAGTTCGGCCAGTGCCGTCGCGGCCTGGGCGTACAACCGGCGTGCGCCTTCCACATCGTCGGCGTAGTTCAGGCGCTGCGCGGCCTGGGTCAGCAGCAGTTCGGCCTCATCGCGCTGTACCGCCTGGCGGCCCTGGTTGGCGCTGTCGGCCAGCTTGGCCAGGTTCTCTTCCAGCAATGCGCTGCGCTGGGAAAGGCCCAGCATCTCGTCGCGCAGCACGCGGTTGGTGGCGGCCGCGTCCTGCAGGCGCTGGCTGGTCGCGCGCTGGTCACGACGCAGCGCATCCAGCGTGGCCTCCAGGCCCTTCAGCTGGACAGCCGTGGTCTGTGCCTGCGCTGCCTGTTCGTTCTGTTGCTGTTGCCAGACATACCAGCCGGCATAGCCGCCCACGCCGAGCACGACCACACCGGCCAGCGGCAGCAGCCAGCGCACGGGTCGACGGGGCGGGGAAACGGGCGGAGTGTCGTTCATCGGGCTTCCTTGTCGGCAACGTCGCCGGTCGGGGGCCGGCAGGCCGCGTTGTGCACAGCATCACTGTTGCCGACGACAGCGGCAAGCGTGACCCACGTCCCTGTTCAGGTCGCTGCCGGGACGGTGAGCGTGGCGTGTGCGGCCGCCACCAGCTGCGCGCTGGTGGGGCCTGCCGCGCGCACGACATGCTGCAGGCCCAGTGCCCGGGCCTGTTCGCCGAGGCGATCACTGGCCACCACGGCAGTCGCGTGCGCCTGCAGACGCTGCTGCAAGGGCGGCGGAAGCTGCTGCCAGAAATGCTGCAGCGCTTCGCCACTGCTCACCGCCAGCATCCACGGCTGCGCTGAATGCGCCAATCGAGCCAGCGCACGGGGCGGCAGGTGCAGCAGGCGACGCTGGTAGATGTCGGCACGTTCGATTGTGGCGCCGGCCGCCTGCAGCCGCGCGGCAATCAGGCCACGCCCGCCGGGCGCGGTCACCAGGCCGATGCGCAGGCCCTGTACGTCAGCCAGCACCGGCAGCGCCAGCAGGCCTTCACTGTCCATCCGCTGCGGCGCATGCACCTCGGTGATGCCGTGTGCCCGCAATGCGCGCGCGGTGCCTTCGCCGACGGTCAGCCACGGGCTGCGCTGCGCCCCGGCCAGCGGCAGCAGGGTGGCGGCCGCGGTCACGGCGGCCGGGCTGGTGAACACCACCCGATCGCAGTTCAGCGCGCGTTGCAGCTGGCGCACCACAGGCGTGCCATGCAGGCGCTGCAGGCGCCAGGGGGGCAGGGCCAGGACATGCCCGCCCAGCCCAGCAACGGCGCGGCGCAGCGCCACATTCTGGCCCTGCGGGCGCAGCGAGATCAGGGTCCAGCGCGCGCCGGAACGGGTGGCGCCAGTGGGTATCGTATGGTCGGCCATTGCCTGCATTATGCGGGCCCTTCGTTGTCGTGGTCGCTGCTCCGATGTCCGTTGATGCCCTGACTTCCTCGTTGGCCGCCCTGCAGGACGTGCTGGACTGCATGCCGGCGGTGCGCGCCATGCAGATCCAGCTCGACGGCTATGCCGATGGCGTGCTGCGCATCACCGCGCCGCTGGCCGCCAACGTCAACGACAAGGGCAACGCCTTCGGCGGCAGCCTGGCCTCGGTGCTGACCCTGTCCGGCTGGGCGCTGGTCAGCCTGCGCCTGCGCCTGGCCGGCCACGATGCCGAGGTCTACGTGGCCGACAGCAACCTGCGCTACCTGGCCCCGGTCTACGAAGACCTGCACGCCCACGCTGAGGCGGCCGAGGCCACCGGCTGGGATGCCTTCCTGAACACCTTCCGGCAGCGCCGCAAGGCCCGCATCAGCATCATCGCCACCCAGCCCGGCGCCGATGGCAAGCCCGCCGCCGAATTCAGCGGTCGCTTCGTTGCCTTCGCCAAAGGGTAGGATGGCAGGCTGACGTTCTGGGGAAACCACTGATGCGCCGCCTGATCCAGTTCCTGATCTGTTCCCTGCTGCTGGCCAGTGCCGTGGCCTCGGCCGACGACCTCAGCCGCAAGCAGCGCAAGCTGCTGGAAGAGACCCAGATCGCCTACGGGGCGACCATCCGCTGGGGCAGCATGGACGATGCCATCGGCTACCTCGACCCCAAGCTGCGCAAGGAAAAGCCGCCCACCGAGTTCGAGCTCAACCGTTACGCGCAGCTGCGCGTGTCGTCCTACCGCGAGCGCAGCAGTGCCTCACTGGACGGGGGACTGGTCGAGCGCCGGGTCGAAATCGGGGTGATCAACCAGAACACCCAGGCCGAGCGCACGGTGGTCGTGGTCGAGCGCTGGCGCTGGGACCCGGAAGCCAAGCGCTGGTGGCAGACCGCCGGCCTGCCGGACCTGTGGAAGGGGCAGTGACGGGCCGCGTCCGGCTTGTGCGACAATCGGCGCCCGCTTAATCGACCCGTGACCTGAGTGAATTACGAAGAGTTGCTGGCCTTTGCAGGCCGAAACCCGATGCTGTCCGCGGCCCTGGTCGGCCTGACCGTGGCCATCATCGTCACCGAGATCCGCCGCCTGTTCCGGGGCTTCAAGGGCATCAAGCCCGCCGAACTGACCCAGCTGATCAACGCGGGCGGCACGGTGGTGGTCGACCTGTCGGCCAGCGGTGACTTCGAGAAGGGCCACATTGCCGGCAGCCGCAACGCCCAGGCCAGTGCCTTCGGCCCGGACCACAAGCTGGTGGCCAACGCCAAGCAGTCGCCGGTGGTGCTGGTGTGCCGCAGCGGCAACGCCTCGGAAACCGCCGCCAAGGCGCTGAAGAAGGCCGGCTTCGAGAAGGTCTACGTGCTCGACGGCGGCATTCCCGCCTGGCAGCAGGCCGAGCTGCCGCTGGTCAAGGGCCGCAACTGATTGCCGCAGGTGGCGGATCCGGCCTTGTATGGGCCTGATCCCGCCCCCATCGCAGTAATTCGACCATCGTTTTCATTGCATTCATTGGAGTTACTGGAAATGTCCGAAGAGATCACCAACGGCGCTGCTGCGCCGGTCGATGCCGCCACCGGCCCCGCTTTCACCGTCGAGAAGATCTACGTCAAGGACGTCTCCTTCGAGTCGCCGAACGCCCCGACCATCTTCAATGACCAGGTGCAGCCGGAGCTGCAGCTGAACCTGAACCAGCAGGTGCAGCGCCTGGGTGAGAACGCCTTCGAAGTCGTGCTGGCCGTGACCCTGACCTGCCAGGCCGGTGAGCGCACCGCCTACGTGGCCGAAGTGAAGCAGGCCGGCGTGTTCGGCCTGGTCGGCCTGGACCCGCAGTCGATCGACGTGCTGCTTGGCACCCAGTGCCCGAACATCCTGTTCCCGTACGTGCGCCAGCTGATCAGCGACCTGATCCAGGCCGGCGGCTTCCCGCCGTTCTTCCTGCAGCCGATCAACTTCGAAGGCCTGTACGCAGAAACCCTGCGCCAGCGCCAGGAGCAGGGCGACGCACCGTCGCTGGCTGACTCCGAGCCGGCTGGCAACGCCTGATTCCTGCCGCGACGTCACGGATGAGCACTCCCGCTGACAAGATCGCCGTGCTGGGCGCCGGTTCCTGGGGAACCGCGCTGGCCAGCCTGCTCGCACGGCACGGTCATCCGACCGTGCTGTGGGGGCGCGACGCTGCCGTGGTCGAGGCCATCGACCAGCGCCACGAGAACCCGCGCTACCTGCCGGGCATCCCGCTGCCGGACAGCCTGCGTGCCACCACCGACCTGGCGTCGGCGGTGGAAGGCGCGGCCTGGATCCTGGTGGTGACCCCGTCGCATGCCTTCGGTGAAACCGTGCGTGCGCTGGCGCCGCTGCGTCCGGCCGGTGCCGGCGTGGCCTGGGCCACCAAGGGCTTCGAACCCGGTTCGGGCCGTTTCCTGCATGAAGTGGCGCGCGAAGTGCTGGGCGAGGACGTGCCGCTGGCCGTCGTCACCGGGCCATCGTTCGCCAAGGAAGTAACCCAGGGCCTGCCCACCGCGATCACCGTGCACGGCGACGTGCCCGAGTTCGCGCAGACGGTGGCCGAGGCGATGCATGGCCCGGCGTTCCGCGCCTACACCGGCGACGACATGGTCGGTGCCGAGCTGGGCGGTGCGATGAAGAACGTGCTGGCGGTGGCCACCGGCGTGGCCGATGGCATGCAGCTGGGCCTCAACGCCCGTGCCGGCCTGATCACCCGCGGTCTCAATGAAATGCTGCGCCTGGCTGCGGCGATCGGCGCCAAGCCGGAAACGCTGATGGGCCTGGCCGGCCTGGGCGATCTGGTGCTGACCTGCACCGGCGACCTGTCGCGCAACCGTCGCCTGGGCCTGGCCCTGGGCCGTGGCCAGACGCTGCAGGATGCCGTGCGCGAAATCGGCCAGGTGGTCGAGTCGGTGCAGACCGCCGACGAAGTGATGCGACAGGCACGCCGCCATGGCATCGACCTGCCGATCTCCGACGGCGTGCGTGCCGTGCTGCACGGCGAGCAGACTCCGGAAGAAGGCCTGCGCGCACTGCTGGCGCGGGAACAGAAACCGGAATACCCGGACACGCTGTTCAAGTGAATCGAAAAACCCCGGCCACGTGCCGGGGTTTTTTATGTGCGCGAGCCATCCACGCATGGCGTGGATCTACTGCCGAACCCGCTTCTGGTAGCTGCCAACCTTGGTTGGCGCCCGACGGCGGCAATCACCGCGCCCGTGGCGGCGCGCTGGTGTTGTCCATGTCCGAGAAGATCAACCACGGCCCGTCGCCCACGCGCTTCAGCGTCAGCGTGAACTTGCCGGTGTCCCCCTCGTTGCTGCCGTAGCGATACGCACCAATGATGTAGCCCGTGTTGCCCTCCACCGAGTGAGCCAACGCCCGCAGCCGCAACGGACTGCCGCCCTGGCCGGCATACGCGGCCTTGATCGCAGTACGCCCGCGCACCGGCGGCTGGTTGCTCTGCAGTACAAAACCATCCTCGGCAAACAGCGCAGCCAATGCCCTGGCATCAGCCGAGCGCCACGCCCGCTCGTAATCGCGCAGTACGCGCTCCAGCGGTGCGGGCAGGGCTGCGCCCGGGAGAGGCCGTGCAGGCATCGCGTTTTCTGCATCGTGGGCAATTGCCGGCGATGCCATCAGCAGGGCACTGCAGAAGATCTTGGCGAGTCGTGTACGGCGCATGCGTCCGGCTCCAGGCGATGACGGGACGCTACGAACGCATCCTGGCACGGTGCTGGTTAGAATCACGCGGCTGCCGATTTGCTGGATGCAGCGCAGATCAGACAAGGACAGGGAATGAAGATTCGAATCACAGGGATGGCACTGACGGTCGCATTGCTGGCCGCCTGCGGGCAGGCACCGGCACCCGATGCAGCACCAGCCGCACCAGCACCGGCCACAGAAGCACCTGCGGCCACGGCAACGGTGGGCGAGAAGGCGCCATCCATCGAAGATGGCGTGGATCCCTCGGTGTGGGACAACGAAGGCGAACCGGAAGACCCGAGTGCCGGCGGCGAACTCACCTGCGCGGACAACCCGCTGGCGACGCATTTCTTCACCCTGGTGGGCGGCAATACCGTGGACGACTGCGGCCGCAAGGACCCGAAGGTGCTGGCCGCGTTCAACGCCCTGATGAAGAACACAGCCGCAGCCGAATCCGCTGACAGGGAGATTCCATCGCTGCGCGAACGCCTGTTGAGCGGGCCCAGCGGTCCTGGTGAGCTGCTGGTGCTGCAGGGCGAGCCGTGGTGGTTCTATACCGCCTGCCAGGCCCACGACTGCCCCGGCACCGCGTTGGCGATGCTGTATTCGCCGACGGAGGCGAAGATGGTCGGCCGTCTTACCGCGCGCTGTCGTGTGTGGTGGCTGGGCGAGCCGACGGCGGAACAACGTGCGCAGATTGAACAACGCCAGCCACTGCAGGATGCCGCGTTGAAGGAAGACAGCGCGCTCTGCGAGTGATGTCGTGCCCGCCTCATCCTTCCGGCTGCATGCGCGCGCTGGCCTGTGCGTTCATGGTCAGGCACGCCAGGATCAGCCCTTCCATCACCCGGTCGCCCACGTACTCGGCCTAGTGCCGTTCTGACGCACGCGCTCGGCCGCCAGCAGCAGCTCCAGCGTCACGCGTTGGCCGGCCAGTGCACAGTCCGCATCGGCCAGCGCCATGCAGCGGCCCGGCATCTGGTGACGCTCTGGCCAGGGCTGGCCGTCGGCGGCCGCGCCTTTGCCGATGCGGTGAAGCGTGGCGATGAAGGCATTCGGATCGGTCGCAGCCGTGTGCTCTGGCGGCCCACCGCCAGTGGCGGATGAGCGATGCGGATGCAGGCGTGGGAAGTCCGGTGATGTCATGGCAGTGCCCCGTGCAGGACAGACGGTAGCCGCCACGCAAAGGTGGCGGGCGGAGACGTGGCTCGAAAACCGGGACAGTGCGTACAAGGCCGGCAGGCACAAGGCCTCCACGCTCCGCCCGCCATAGTCGGCAGACGAATTGCCCGCCGGCGCCACACTGGGTGACGCCGACGGGCAGGCGCATACAACGTACGCATTGCCACGGGTTTTCGAGGCCCGGCCACCTTTTTCCGGTGGCACGCCATCTGTACCGCCGTCGCTGCGAAACGCCAATCAGACGAGTTGCAAACAGCGTTCGATCAAAGACGCTTTCAGCATTCTTGCATGCTGTTAAGTCGTCGCAGACGCAGGCGCCGCAACGGCCGTAGCAGCATGGGGAATATGCGACATGGTTCGAACTTGATGACAGGGATATGGGTACCCCACCAAGCCGATGACGACAGTGCGGAGCGAAGAACGTAAATCGAACTCGCCCCACTCTGGTTGTCAGCGCTCTTGGGGTCTTTCGTACCAGGCCTGAGTACGGTTGACGATGCGCACCACGGACAGCATGACCGGCACCTCGATCAGCACGCCCACCACCGTCGCCAGCGCCGCCCCGGAATGCACGCCGAACAGTCCCACCGCAGTCGCCACCGCCAGTTCGAAGAAGTTGCTGGCACCAATAAGCGCTGACGGGCCGGCCACGCAATGTGCCACGCCCAGCCGACGGTTGAGCAGGTAGGCCAGGCCCGAGGTGAAATAGACCTGGATCAGGATCGGCACGGCAATCAGCGCGATTACCAGCGGTTGCTTCACGATCTGCTGGCCCTGGAACCCGAACAGCACCACCAGCGTCAGCAGCAGCGCGGACAGGGACAGCGGCCCCAACCTTCGAAGCGTGAGTTGCAGGCCCGCCTCGCCGCTGCGCAAAAGGATCCAGTGCCGCAGCAGTGCAGCAGCCAGCACCGGCACCACGATGTAGAGACCAACGGACAGCAACAGCGTATCCCACGGTACGGTGATCGCCGACAGGCCGAGCAGCAGTGCAACCACCGGCGCGTAGGCAACCACCATGATCGCGTCGTTCAACGCCACCTGGCTCAGGGTGAAGTTGGCATCACCGCGGCACAGGTTGCTCCACACGAACACCATGGCGGTGCAGGGTGCGGCTGCCAGCAGGATCAGCCCGGCGATGTAGCTGTCGATCTGTGCTGCGGGCAACCAGTCGGCGAAGGCATGGCGCAGGAACAGCCAGCCCAGCAGCGCCATCGAGAACGGCTTCACGGCCCAGTTGATGAACAGTGTTACCCCGATGCCCTTCCAGTGTTGCTGCAACTGGCGCATCGCGCGGAAGTCGACCTTCAGCAGCATCGGGATGATCATCAGCCAGATCAGCACCGCAACCGGCAGATTGACCTTGGCCACTTCGGCGGACGCCAGCACCGCGAAGGCACCGGGCAGGACGTGGCCCAGCAGCGTGCCCATCGCAATGCACAGCACAACCCACAGCGTCAGGTGTCGCTCGAACAGACCCATGGCAGTGGCACCGTCACTGCGCGCCGTCGGTCGGCAACAGCTGGCCGATCTGGTCCAGCGCGTGCTGCAGCGCTTCGCGTTCGGACCACACCGATTCGGGCAGTGCGAGCAGCGCACGCAGGCGGGTTTTCACGATGGCATGGGCCAGCGCGAAGGCTGCGGCCTTGTCGGCATCGCTGCCTGCCACGGCGGCCGGATCGGGCAGGCCCCAATGGCTGCGGATGAAGTCACCGAACACCACTGGGCAAGCTTCGGCAGCGGCCGCATCACACACGGTGATGACCAGGTCCATGGGCGCTGCATCCACGAACTCGTCCCATGATTTGCTGCGCAGCCCTTCAACGGGCATTCCTTCGGCATGCAGTTGTGCCAGCGCGAACGGATTGACCTGGCCGGTGGGCTGGCTGCCCGCACTGAATGCCCTGAAGCGATCGCTGTCCCAGGCGCGCAGGGTGGCTTCGGCAAGCACGCTGCGGGCGCTGTTGCCGGTACAGAGGAACAGGACATTGCGGGTCATGGGGCAATCGCTTCGATGGGGTGGGTCGTGTGCGGTATCAGCACTTGCAGGCGGGTTCGGCGGGGACGCACTGGTTGCTGGGTGAGCCCGCGCAACAGTTGTGCGTGAGGTACTCGATCAAGCCGTTCATGGCATCGAAGTTGGCCCGATAGCAGACGTTGCGGCCCTGGTTCTCGCTCTCCACCAGCCCGGCCTGCACCAGCTCCTTCAGGTGGAAGCTGAGCGTGGCTGGGGGCACCTGCAGGGCCGTAGCGATGTCGCCCGCCATGCGCCCTGCCGGGCCGGCCTCCACCAGCAGGCGGAAGGCAGCCAGGCGGGTGGCATGACCGAGGGCGGTCAGGGCGGAGATTGCATTCGATGTTTCCATATTTCTAGAATAATCGAATGAATGAGCCAATCACAAGCCTGGACCTGCCCAACCTGGTGGAATCGTCATTGCCCCAGCCCAATCATCACCAGCTCGCCGCGGCAGATCTGGGGCCGCCGCGCATCCTCCTGCTCTACGGCTCGCTGCGGCCCCGGTCGTTCAGCCGCAAGCTGGCGCTGGAAGCCGAGCGACTGCTGCGCCATCTGGGGTGCGAAACCCGGGTGTTCGACCCGCATGCGCTGCCGATGCTGGACAGCGTGGACCCGCACCACCCTGAAGTGCAGCGACTGCGCGAATGGTCGCAGTGGTCGGAAGGCCAGGTATGGGTCAGCCCCGAGCGGCATGGCACGGTCACCGGCGTGTTCAAGAACCAGATCGACTGGTTGCCGCTGGAAGATGGCAGCGTGCGGCCCACGCAGGGCAGGACGCTGGCGGTGATGCAGGTGAGCGGCGGCTCGCAGTCGTTCAACACGGTCAACGCGTTGCGCGTGCTTGGTCGTTGGATGCGCATGCTGACCATCCCCAACCAGTCGTCGGTGGCCAAGGCCTGGCAGGAATTCGATGACGACGGCCGGATGAAGCCCTCGCCGTACTACGATCGGGTGGTGGATGTGATGGAAGAGCTGGTGAAGTTCACGCTGCTGACGCGGGGCCGGTCGGACTACCTGGTAGACCGTTACAGCGAGCGGAAGGGCGACGCGCACGCCGCGGCATTGGCGCGGGCTGCAGAGGCTACGGCTTCCTGATCCTCATTGGTGCCGATGTGAGGCACGCTCACCCAAGCAGCCTCTTCACCCTTGAAGCTGCAAGGCGGATGATCACCACATAGGCCAGCAACATGCCGGTGCCGATGCCCATTACTTCGATTTCCCAGTTGCGGCGGTAGGGAGAAGGGCCCATGAAGGCCCACGCCAGAAGCACCGCCGCAATCAGCAAGGCGCTGCGATTGGCCTTCGAAATGAGCGCATCTTCGGTCGCGTGCCCCATGTTCGGATCCCAGGAACCGAGCAGCCACCCCAAGCCACGCAGGTAGTCGCGCGCCACGAAGAACAGGAAGACGAATACGCCTCCCATCGTGCTCAGCAGAAACTGGAAGAGTGGGTCCACCGGCGGCCTCATGGACGAGGCAGACATTGCCTCGCAGGATCGTCTACGGGCGCAGTATGCCAGCGTGCCGGGCCTCGGGGGCACCACGCCTCACACGCAGGCGACTCTCCATGAGCAGACTGTGCATCGCAGCCGCCCGGCGGGCGGCATGTGCCTACAACGCCCAGGGCGGACGCACAAACGCACTACTCGCCAGCGTGCTGTGCGGTCTTCTTTTGGTTGCCATCTGTGACGGCACGGCTCTGCGCGAACTCCGGGAACGTCTTCGCGATCGAATCCTTGTCCGGCAGGATGTAGAACACACCGCCCTTCTCGAACGTGGACTGCACGATCTGCTCGTAGAACGCGGGCGAGACATTGATGCAGCCGTGGGTGACGCGGTTGTCGTCCGGCGAGGGCGATGCCAACCGCTCGGCGCGCTTTTCCTTCGGGCTGCCCGGCGGCAGCGGGTGCATCGACACGGCGGAATCGTAGTCCACCCACAGCACGCGTCCGGCATCGTCGGACGGACCGTAACCGCCAATGAAGCGGCCGGCAGGCGTGGTGCGGTCGTGGCCGGGAATCGCGCTCAGTGCGAGCTTGGCGACGCCCGGTGCGGAATGGTCGCCGATCGCCGACCCAAACAGCGCCGGTGCGGCGCCGCGCAGCTTGCCGTCACCGCCGAAGACCAGAACCTGCGCCGCCGCCTTGTCCATGACCGCAAACGGATAGCCCTGGTTGTCCTTGCTGGCGACCACCCAGCCGGCCAGCTCGATCACTGTCTCGGACACGCTCTGGTCGGGCGGAAGTTCATCAACGGCGGCGACCGATGCTGCAGGTCCGTCCTTGTCCCTGGCGTTGGCTACGCCGCTGCACGCAACGGCCAGTGCCATGGCCAGGGAGGCATGGAGGGCGCGGCGTGCAGGGGAGGGGGAAGTACGAATGGGACGGCTCCTTGCAATGCAATCGTGGGTGGAAGGATGCCAGTGGCCGGCGAAGGCCACTGGGTCCCGATGCACCCGATACAGAGGTGGATCAATTCAAAACGGTGAGGGAGCGATTACCCGCGCGGCTTGCGGCCGGCAGGTGCCCTTTCAAGCTGCTGCACGCGACCTTCGATCTGGTCCAGGCGCTGGTTGGCCTGCTGTGCGGACTGGTTGGCGGACTCCGCGCTCTGCGCAGCGCCCTGCACCTTGACGTCGAGCTGATCGAGACGCGAGTTGATGGTTGCAAACTCGTTCTTGTATGACGCGCAGGCGCCAAGGCTGACGGTGGCGATGAGCGCTACAGCAAGTGCGCGGGCCGTCTTCATGTGTTGCGGGTTCAGGTTCATTGCACTCCCTCCTTCGTCTGGGGAAGCTGGAATATAGCGGCGTTTGTTCCCGCTGCTACCAAGCGCTTTCAGCTGGAATTTGAATACGTGGATGCACTGTGAAGCCCGCTTCTGACCGTGCATTAACAAGCGGGATCAGGCGAGCTGATCTACGTCGGCGGCGTGCCTTGTGCCTGTTCAAGGTCGCCAATTCATCAGTATGAAGCGGCTCTCACAGCACTTGCGTTTCCACGCCTTTGGCAGCAGTGCAGGCAGGCGTCCATCCACTCGCCTCGAACACGGTCGCGGCGGTGTCGGGCCGCACATCCAGCAGCGTGGCGATGGCCCTGGTCCTGTCTGGCGCGCGGGAAACATAGCTGCGCGCGATGCGGTAGCCGACCCAGTATCCGAGATCTCCACGTCGTGCTTCATCGCCGGGGCCGTTGTACAGCCACTTCGAAAGATCGGTGCCCCCACTGTCCTGTACGAACGCGCGCTCCAGCGCACATTCGCGGCCCTGGGCCCAGCGACGCAGATGCGCGTTGGCCGGTTGCCCCGAGATCAGTTCACCCACGTACTCGGCGCCGCCTTCAAGCAACGTCTGATAGAGCAGGGTGGGCTGCGCGACATCGACGCTCGCACCGGGCTGTTGCACGTGCACGTACTCATGGGCGATCAGGTGCACGAAACGATCGCCGACGTCAGGCTGCATCCAGTCGGCGTTGCACAGTGCTTCCAGTCCGATCACCACACCATCTTCGGTGGTGACGCCGCCGCTGTTGCCCCGCCCGACCAGCACGGTGACCGGAGGAAAACGTGCAGTGGGGAGCAGCGTGCCCAACCGATCGAGTGCGTCGGCAACCCGCGCGCGGATCGCCGGCAATGCCGCTGTACAGGTCCGCGCCCTGGCGAACAACGCCGGCTCGTCCTGGATGGCCCTGGCCAAACGTTCCATTGATCCGATGCGGCTGCCGGTGAAGCTGCGCAATGCCTCCGTGCCGGTGTCCAGATAGCCGCGCTGCAGGTCTTCGGCACTGGGTTTTCCTCCAGTGGCATCCAGCACGCTGAAGAAACGCGTGACATCGTCTGTCTGAACCACGATGCGCGCAGAAGGTCGGGCGCGCTCGGCGGCGCTGGCTGGCAGCTGCATCATCTGCAGGACGACGAGCAGCAGCACCCGCACTGCGCGGCGCGCATGGGGCGGAAACAGCAGTGACGCGACGGACGCGTAGACGGGCAACCAAAGGTTAGTCGCCACCTGCAACGATAGGTCGAGCCATTTCTCTACCCCATTGGCGTAACTATGGTTGCTGAGCACTCATAGGTTCCCTCCTCAGACCGAGCAGAACCAACTCCATCAAGGAATGCGCGTTCAGGTCCGATCTAGGAGAAGACCTTTGCTTACCCCCATTCAGCTTCGTCTTCTGGCGTTGAGTTGCTGGTGCCGGGCTGAGCGTTTATCCGGTCTTCCCACTCAAGGGGGCACCGATGCCATGCCCGGCAGGAGGGGCCGAAACCGTAGCAGTTGCGTCCTTGAAGCCTTCGCTTGAAGATCGGCACGAAGGCTCTTCAAAGCTGTCGCCGGAACAGCCAGCCACAGCAGATCCCTTGCCCGGGTCACAGCCACATATCCAATTCGCCCGTCCTCAGTGGAACCCCCGTCTAGAAGCGCAGACACATGCGGCTTCGTTGCCATGTAGAGGACGGCATCCAGACTTTCGCCCTTGACCTGGTGCACGGTATTGATTTTTACCCGCAGGGGCTGATCGGCACCTAGGTCCGGCGGGGTCATTAGCGGCGAGTTGGGCAAACTTCTCTTCGAGAGCCGAGCACCGAGCGTGGAGGAGGTGTGATTGAGTCCGTGGGCCATGCTCAGATTGGTCATCAGGTCCCTTAAACGTTTCAACAGTGCCGGCTGCCAATCGCTAACAGCGCGCAGCGCTGCGCTGGGCAGGCCCGAGACCGGATCTCGCGTGAAAGCCCAAATGACACGACGAAGCGCTCGTTCCTCTGGGTACCTGGCTGCCTGAGTCAGGCGAGCAACGATGCCCTTGGGCGCGTTGTCGGTCAAACCCATGATGGCAGTTGCCACGAGTCTGAATGCTGTTGAGTAGTCAGAGTGGATATCGCGCACCATGGCTGCCTGGGCAAGCATCTTAGTCGTTCCCACGCCAGGCGCACCCTCATGCCCAGCCAGCTCGTCGGCCCACTTGCGTGCACGGCAGAGCACGGCCGAGCGTCCAGGGTCCAACCCGGCGGAGACCAGTGTTGCCTGGAAGGCAGCCAAAACCTTCTTCGTATCGGCGGTCGTGTACGGAACGAAGTAGGCCCCATGGAGCGTAGACGGCGCGGTCCTATCCGGATCGTCTGTACGCGCTGAGATTGCGTTGGCAAGATCGAGCACGGCCGGTACGGACCGATAGTTGCGGGTCAGGGCGGCTGCAGAAACACCGGGTTTGCTGTGGTAGCTTGACAGGAACGAGCCGGTCGCGCCCATGAACTCGTAGATGCCTTGATTGGGATCGCCAATAAGGGAAATCTGAGAGCCTGCTTGGCTGAGCCTCTCAATGATCACCTGGTGCAGGATGCCGATATCCTGGGCTTCATCAATCAGGATGTGGGGATAGCGACGCGCGAGGACTCGCAAGATCTCGGGTTGGCTGCGGAGGGTAAGGTCGACCCAATAGCGTGCCAGCTCGTGCGTGTAGGCCCCTAGTTTTCCCAAGGCCGCGGCAGCCTTCGGACCATTATTGATCTTCGTCAGCATGCCGGAGTTCTGGTAAAAGAAGTCCGTTCCAGCCCCAGAAGGGCCAATGACAACGCGATGGATATGCCCTGGTGGCACTGGGTAGTTTTTGGTTCTCGGCGACTCCACCCAGAAGCAATAGTCCTTTCCTAGCAGGAATGACTCGCTCCCTGATAGCAAGAACGGGGTCGTGGTACACCCCATCGTCCGATGGGCGTGGGGTCGCAGAATGTTTGTCGCAATGAACCCGTCCAATGTGTCGATCTCAACACGCTGGTGGGAAGGGATCTTGAGCGATCCCATTGCGAGTGCCTGGTACTCGCGCCTGAAGGTCTCCACGGCGATGTTCGAGAAGGACAGGAGCGCAACCCGGCCCCGGTGATCACCGAGGCATTGACGTATGTGGGCCAGCCTGCGTACTGCCGTGAAGGTCTTCCCACTTCCCGCGCAAGCGATGACCGACATGGGTTGCAATGGAGCCGAGATGATCTGACGCTGTTCTACTGAAGGGGTATCCGTGCTCATTCGCCCTCAGCCTTCTTCGGGCCAGGCTGGCAAGCGTGTTTGAATCGCCCAGGGTTCCGTAGACACCTCGCAGCCATAAACTATGGCTTAGGCGGAGGTGGTTATGAGCACGAAGCGGTACACCGATGAGTTCAAGATCGAGGCGGTCCGACAGATCGTTGAGTACGGCCGTCCGGTAGCGGAGGTTGCCGAGCGACTGGGCGTGTCGATCCATAGTCTTTACGGCTGGAAGCGGCAACAAGGCAAAGGCGATGTTGGCCGGCGTGTCGAGCAGGACCAGAACGCGGAAGTGCGCCGCCTCAAGGCTGAGCTACGCAGGGTCACTGAAGAGCGAGACATCCTAAAAAAAGCCGCCGCGTACTTTGCAAAGGGGTAAGAGCAAAGTACGCCTTCATGAAGCAACACGCAGATGAGTTCGGCCTCGCGGCGATGTGTCGGATGCTTGGCGTCCATCGCAGTGGCTACTACGCCTGGCTAAAAGAGCCGGCAAGCGCTCGCGACAAGGACGATCAGCGGTTGCTCGGCCTAATCAAGCACAGCTGGCTGGAAAGCGGCTCTGTGTATGGCCACCGCAAAGTGACCACAGATCTGCGCGAGCTTGGCGAGACGTGTAGTCGTCATCGCGTGGCACGCTTGATGAAGAGCGAGGGGCTGCGGGCAATGGTCGGCTACGGTCGGCGACCACGCCCATTGAGCGGCCCTGTTGGATCAGTCGCCAAGAACGTTCTGGCTCGCGGCTTCAAAGTCAGTGAGCCAAATCGCGCGTGGGTCACGGACATCACCTACATCCGCACGTACGACGGCTTCCTGTACTTGGCGGTAGTGCTTGATCTGTTTTCGCGTCAGGTCGTTGGATGGGCAACCCGACCAACTCAACATACGGACCTGGTTTTGCAGGCGCTATTGGCTGCAGTGTGGCGGCGCAAGCCAAGCCCCGGGCTTCTGCTTCACTCCGACCAGGGAACCCAGTTCACCAGCGAAGACTGGCAGAGCTTCCTGCGCGAGCACGACATCGTGTGCAGCATGAGTCGACGAGGAAACTGCCATGACAACGCAGCGATGGAGAGCTTCTTCCAGCTACTGAAGCGGGAGCGTATTAAGCGGAGGATCTACAGCAATCACGACGAGGCACGGGCCGACGTCTTCCAGTACATCGAGATGTTCTACAACCCAAAACGGCGGCACAGTTCCAACGACGGGCTGTCCCCGGTAGAGTTCGAGAAGCAGTACGCACTAAACGGCTGACGACTGTCTAGAAAACCCTGGGCGATTCACTTCGGTTGTGCCAGTACCACCCATGAGTTCCCTCAAATGGCGCGACGAAGGTGCCGCGTGCCTCCCGCTGCGCACCTTCGACGGCGTAGCTGGTCCATGCGCCCTTCACGTCGGGGCGCTCGCCGTGCATATCGACTGCCACGTCCCCGGTTGCCTTCCAGCGGAACAGCATTCCGGCGCCAGCAACCATGTGGGACTTGACCTCTTTTCCCTTGCCCGGCTCCAGCGTGATCGTCATCGCGTCCTGGCGAAGCTCACCGTTGGTGAGCGATACCGCGTCTGGATCAAGCGATTGCCCTTTGTTCGTCCCGAACGCGGCCGCGGCCTTCTCAGCCAAGGTGGCCTCTGCGCCCGATGCTGTCGAGGACGTCGGCGTGGCCGGGTCGATGGCGGTGCTTCCGCCGTCCGCCAAGGCAGTCAAGCCCAGCGCCCGGCCGATCCCTGTGGGATCAATGCCGTACTCCGCCGGCAGGACGGCGGTGATGAGAAGCGCGCCGGCAATGGCGGCGGCAAGAAGGGTCGACTTCAGCAGGCGTCCAGTGGTGGGGAGCGGTTGATTGGTGGTGATCGACATAATGGGTCTCGGTCAGAAATCAGGAAACGAAATAGCCGGTGAGCTGCATGCCGATGAGCACGAACCCGGCCGTCATCAAGATGGTGTTCACGCCATAGGCCTGACGATTGAAGGACGGCATTCGACGCCAGAAGCCCATCACAATCAGGATGCCGGCAAGCGCTAGCAGTTGGCCGAGCTCAACGCCCACGTTGAACGCAAGCATGTTGGGGACCAGCCCGTCCGGCGATAGCGAGAAGTCCTGGAGCTTCGTGGCCAGGCCGAAGCCGTGGAAGAAGCCGAAGACAAGGACCGCAATCTTGGTGTTGGGTTGCACGCCGAACCACCGCTTGAACGCGCCCATGTTGTCCAAGGCCTTGTAAACCACCGACAGGCCGATGATCGCGTCGACCAGATAGGCGTTGACGTGGAAGCCGCCGAGCACGCCGAGCAGCAGCGTCGTGCTGTGACCAATGGCGAACAAGGTGACGTAGATGCTCACGTCCCGCATGCGGTAAAGGAAGAAGATCACCCCGAACAGGAACAGAAGGTGGTCGTATCCGGTCACCATGTGCTTGGCACCGAGGTAGGTGAAAGCGATCAGTTGTCTGCCGCTGCTTTCCTCAAGGAATGCCTGGTCGCCCTCGCTCACGCCGTGCGCGAACACCGCAAACGGCAGGAGGAGTGCGGCAAGTATAGAAAGCCACGCAAAGAGCTTGGTGGGGGAAGTCAAAGACGAGTTCCTTGTGCGGAAAGGAGATGGATGATTCATGGGGAGCGACTTTCCAGATCAGGTTTTTCGCGGTGGATCAGTCGATAGAGCGCCGGCAGCACGAGCAGTGTCAGCAGCGTTGAAGAGATGATTCCGCCGATCACCACGGTTGCGAGCGGGCGCTGAACTTCCGCGCCAGCACCGACGTTCAGAGCCATGGGAAGGAAGCCCAGGCTCGCTACCAAGGCCGTCATCAGGACCGGCCGGAGACGGGTAAGAGCACCTTCGGTGACAGCCCTATGCAGGGGCATGCCCTCTTCCCGCAGGTTCTTGATGAAGCTGATCATTACCAGGCCGTTGAGCACGGCAACGCCCGAAAGCGCGATGAACCCCACGCCTGCGGAGATGGACAAAGGAATGTCGCGCAGCCATAGCGCCACCACGCCCCCGGTCAGTGCGAGCGGCACGCCACTGAACACGATCGCAGCATCCTTTCCTGAGCCGAATGCCATGAACAGCAATCCGAAGATCATCACCAGAACCACTGGCACGACGACGGACAGGCGCTTGCTCGCCGAGATCAACTGCTCAAATGTGCCGCCGTACTCGATCCAGTAGCCTTCGGGCAGCTTGACTTCCTGTCCGACTTTGCTGCGCAACTCTTCGACAAAGGACCCCAGATCGCGTCCGCGCACATTGCTGGTGATCACCACCCTGCGTTTGCCATTCTCACGGCTGATCTGATTGGGGCCGGGCGCAATCTCGACCTTGGCCAACTGGCCCAGGGGCACGAAGCTACGCTCTTGGGCTGTGCGCGCCCCTGGCGCGACGGCTACAGGTAGGGACGCCAGTGTTCCGATGTCCTGGCGCAGGTTCTCCGGCAGACGAACCACGATGTCGAAGCGGCGATCGCCCTCGAACACCTGGCCGACCGATTCACCCCCCAGCGCTACCGAGATGGTCTTCTGCACGTCGTCAATGGCTACACCGTATCGTGCAAGTGCATCCAGGTCCGGCGTGATCGTCATCAACGGCAAACCGGTGATCTGCTCAAGTTTCACGTCGGCCGCTCCCTGAATGCCACTGGCAACGTCTTCTACCTGACTGCCGATGGCTGCCAGTTGCTCCAGGTCGTCGCCGTACAGCTTGACGGCAACCTCAGCCCGAACGCCTGCAATGAGCTCATTCATCCGCATCTGCACCGGCTGGGTGAACTCGTAGTTGTTGCCAGGAATGGCGCGAACCACCTTCTCAAGCTCGGCAACAAGCTGCGCCTTGGGCTTGCGCGGATCGGGCCATTGGTCCCGATCTTTGAGCATGATGAAGGTGTCGGCTACGGAGGGGGGCATGGGATCGGTAGCCACCTCGGCGGTACCGATTTTGGCGACGACTTCGTCCACCTCCGGGAACTGCTTGATTGCCGCTTCGAGCTGACGTTGCATTCCGATCGCCTGGGTCAGGCTGGTCCCGGGAATTCGGAGCGCGTGCAGTGCGATATCGCCTTCATCCAAGTTAGGAATGAACTCAGTGCCGAGGCGACTTGCAAGCAGACCGGCCAAGACGGTGAGAACTGCGGCCGAGGCCACCACAACCTTGCGTGCGTTGACGGCTCGCTCAAGCATCGGGCCATACAGCTTGGTGACCCCGCGCATGGCCTTGGTTTCCTTCTCCGAAACCTTTCCCGTTACGAACTGAGCCACGGCGGCCGGCACGAATGTCAGGGACAGCGCCATGGCACCGGTAAGCGCGATGACCACGGTAAGCGCCATCGGGTGGAACATCTTCCCTTCCACGCCGGAGAGGGCAAAGATCGGGATGTAGACCGCCGCGATGATGAAAAGGCCGAACAGGCTTGGCTTGATCACTTCTGCACTGGCACTTGCCGCCAAGGAGAATCGTTCTTCCCGGGTCAACAGACGGCCCAGAAGATGTTGCCGCTCGCCAAAGCGGCGCAGGCAGTTCTCCACGATGATGACCGCCCCGTCGACGATCAAGCCAAAATCCAGTGCGCCCAGGCTCATCAGATTCGCGGAGACACGATTCTGGACCATGCCTGTGATCGTCAGCAGCATCGTCAATGGAATGACCGCCGCAGTGATCAGCGCCGCACGGAGATTGCCCAGAAGCAGGAAGAGGACCGCGATGACGAGCAACGCGCCTTCGAGAAGGTTCTTCTTCACCGTCTCGATGGTCCGGTCCACCAATTCGGTTCTGTCGTAGACGGGATGCGCCCGCACGCCGTCAGGCAAGGTGGCATCGATATCCTTGAGCTTGGCGGCGGTTCGCTGAGCCACGTCCCGGCTGTTTTCACCGATGAGCATGAATGCCGTACCCAAGACGACTTCCTTGCCATCCTTGGTTGCCGCGCCTGTGCGAAGTTCGGTGCCTTCTACAACGTCCGCCAGATCGCCAACGCGCAATGGCATGCCATCACGGTTGGCCACAACGATCTTGCGCAGGCCCGCCATGTCGGCCACCTGACCCGGCACGCGGACCAGGTACTGCTCACCGCTCTTCTCGATGTAGCCGGCGCCCACGTTGGCGTTGCTGCGGGCTACGGCTTCCAGCACGTCCTGCAGCGTCAGTCCGTAGGCTTGGAGCTTCTTCGGGTCCGGCGTGATGTGGAACTGGCGGACATAGCCCCCGACGGTGTTGACCTCCGTTACGCCCTTCAAGTGACGCATCTGCGGTCGGACCACCCAGTCCTGCAGCGTACGAAGCGCCATCGGCGTCCACGTCTCCTCAGCACCCGGCTCAGCTTCCACGGTGTACATGAAGATCTCACCCAGGCCGGTCGCTACCGGTCCAAGGCTGGGCTTGAGTCCCTCGGGCAATTGGGATGCCGCTTGCTGAAGCCGCTCTGCGACCTGTTGACGGGCGAAGTAGATGTCCGTGCCATCTTCAAACACCACCGTGACCTGAGACAGGCCGTAGCGTGAGATGGAACGGGTGTATTCCAGCTTTGCCAACCCGGCCAACGCTGTTTCGACGGGGAACGTGACCCGTTGCTCGGCCTCCAGCGGTGAGTAGCCGGGAGCTTCGGTGTTGATCTGCACTTGGACATTGGTGATGTCAGGAACGGCGTCGATGGGAAGCTTGCTGTAGTTCCAGATCCCAAGGCCTGAGAAGGCCAGGACCAGAAGGAGCACAAGCCATCTGTGCGCGATGGACGCGCGAATGATTCGCTCTAGCATGGGGCGTCCTTAGTGGTCGTGGCTTGCGCCGGACTTTTCGATGTCGGCACGAATCAGGTAGCTCTGCTCGGAGACGTACCGGGTTCCCGGCTTAAGCCCTTTCAGAATCTCCACGCGCTCGCCATCGCGCCTACCCAGTTCAAGCATCCGCACCTCATAGCTGTCGCCCACCTGGGCGAACACAACGGTGAAGTCCCGGAAACGCTGAAGGCCCGATTCTTTTACCGTCAATGGAACCTCCGTTTCCGCGATGACGACCTCGGCAGATACGGCCATTCCCGGTCGCCATCTGCCTTCGGTGTTGGCAAGGGCCACACGTGCCACCACGGTCTGGCCCGCGCTGGCCAGCGGCAGGAGGCCCTGCAGCTTTCCCGTTGCTTCCAAACCGCCTGTGGCCGAACGGATGGTTACCGCTTGGCCCGGGGACAGGCGCTCGGCGTCGCTTCCCAGCGCACGCAGATCCACCCAGACCTCGGAAAGGTCAGCAATCTCAAACAACGTGTTGTCGGCAGCGACATCTCCCACCGCCGTGTTGCGTGCGAGCACCACGCCACTGAAGGGCGACGTTACGGAGTAGGTCCGCATGCTGTCGTTGCCCTCCACCGTGGCCAGCGTCTGGCCAGCAGAAACGCGCTGCCCCATCTCGACCGCCACACTGCGGACCACGCCCGGGAAGCGTCCCTTCACCGCAGCAAATCGGCCGGTGTCGACCGCGACGTTGCCCATAAGGGAGACAGTGTCCCGGATGACCCCTGGTTCGGCGGACTCAACCACGACACCTGCGTCGGCAGCCGCTTTCGGATCTATGGTTGTGCGACCTTCGTACGAGGCGTAGGACCAGCTGTAGTTCTTCCCGCCCACCACTGCATCGGCTTTGACATCAAAGGAATGCGGTTCGACCACCTCCCCGCTGCCGACCAGGTAGTCGTTCTCCGGAACAAAGCTGAAGTTGTTGATTTCGCCGTCTAGTCGCTTGAGTTGCATCGACGCTTTGACTTCGCCAGGTGCCAGCGGCTTGTCGTTGCGATAGGCATACAGCCGGAACTGCGGCGGGGTATTGGTTTCGTAAACAGTCACTTCAAGGGCGAAGTCGCCGTCGCGAAGCATGCGCCCGCGATGCGGCCCTCGTTCGTAGTCGCCTGCGGCCGCAGCAGTGGCTTCAGGCTTGTCTCCCTGCGACGGTTCGTTGCCGCCACATGCAGCCAGGGCGAACGGAAGCAGGATCAGGAATACGTATCGGTTCATGGGCGGATGTCCAAGGCAGAAGCGGTGAGGCGGTCGGCCTCGACCAGGAGACGGAGATAGCGCGCGGCGGATTCGACTTCCCGTTCGCGAAGGTCGAAGAGCCGCTGCTGCGCTTGGCTGAGTACCAGGAAGGAGAAGCGACCTTCCTCAAAGCCCCTGCGGCTCTGATCAAAGGCCTGCTGGGCCTTTGGCAACTGGCGCTGGCGCACCGACTCCACTTCGGACTGCGTTTGCTTGAGCTGCTGGTAGATGCCAAACAGCTCTTGACGCATCTCCAGCATCTGCGCCTCGCGCCTGTACTTGAGCGAGGTCAGCTCGTAATCCGCTTCGGCGACGGAGAAGTCCGATCGCCGCCGGCTCCCCAACGGGACAGAGATGGACATCACCAGGCCGCTGTCTTTGGTGGCTTCCAGTCGGCGAATGCCGAGGCCAACGCTGACATCCGGCTTGGCGCTGGCCCGGGCGATCTCCCTTCTTGCACCCAGAACCCCGGCCTGGGCCTCCATGGTCCGCTGCTGTGGTGTCGTGGCGAGGCGTAGGCTCAGATGATCGAAATCATCCAGAGGGGGAAGGACTCCGGTATCCCCGGCAACCGAACTGAAGTCCGGGCTCGGCGCCCCCCACGTGGCCGCCAGCGACATCCGCGCGCCTTCCAACGCCTGCAACGCCTGCTCCCGCTTCAACTCGGCATCGAGCAGAGCAATCTCGGCAGATCTCAGGTCCGAGTCCGGATTGCGGGCGGCCGCTACCCAGCGGGCCACTTCACGGCGCATGGCTTGGGCCATCTTGATGCGCTCTTCGGCGTGCTCGACATGCTCCTGGGCGGCCAGCACATCGACGAAGCGCCCCGCAGCCAAGGTGGCGATAGCGATACGGGTGACGTCCGCTTCGCTTCGGGCGGCGTCCACCTCCGCGCCACCGAGCGCTTGGCGTGCTGCCCGCTTCCCACCCAGTTCCAGGACCTTAGAGATGCGGAAGGTGGATTCGGCGGCGTCCAGGCCGCTCAGGCCCCCTGAGCCAGCCACGTTTTCAAGCTCGCCGCCCAGCACGAGCGGCGTAGGCAATGCATCCCGGCCCGCGCGGCTTCTGACAGCTTCTAGTTGAGCAGCGTCTGCCTGCACGCTGGGATGGGTGCCTAGGGCACGGGCAACCGCATCCTCCAGGCGCAGCACTTCAGCGGCGTGGCCAGGCACGGCCACACCGCAGGCGCCGGCAATAGCCAGCGCCCACAAACTACGTAATTTCACGGAAAATCTCCGACAAATGGTCATGACGACGCGCTGCCGGCCACCACTTGGTGGACAGCGCGCTCAGGCCGCTACAGCGCGGCAGGAGTCGTCAGATGATCGGAGGTCTAAAAGGTGAGCCGCGATGACCAGAGGGCTCATCAACGGAGTGCAGGCCGGGCAACAAAGATGCCGGCGGAACCGTAGCCAGGTTCAGATTCGAGGAAACCAGCATGCCGGCAAAGCTCACGTCGGCCTGGTGAAGGACGCTGTGGACGCCTGATGCATGCTTCGGATCTACGTTGTCGCCATTTCCCGGGGCGTGTGAGTGTCCGTGCTCCGCTGTTGCAGCGATGTCGTGCTCAGCAGTGTGGAGCTCGCCCTGCTGGATCACAATCGGCCGAACAACAACGCTCAACAGCATCAGCACGAAAATGCTGAACCGGATGAGTCGACGGTGGCGGGCCGAGAAGGCGGACATGGAAGGAAGAATAGTCGTATCCAAGTTGGGTTGTCGAGACCCTGAGTTGCGGGGCTGGAGCCCGCTCCAATTAAGGCTTGGCTGTCGAGGGACGCCTCGCTCAAGCCCGCTCCGATCAACGTTGCTTCAGGCGTGGTCGGCCAAGGTGTCCGGTTTTGGCCTTGGATTCAACCGATCGACGCAACGGTTCGTCGGTATCGCTCGACGGGTGTTTCGTAGCCTAACGTCTTGCGGGGCCGCTCGTTCAGTTGGCGGGCAACTGCATCAAGCTGAGCTTGAGAGATATTGGCAAGGCTGACGCCCTTAGGGAAGTACTGTCGCAGTAGTCCGTTGGTGTTCTCATTGGTGCCGCGTTGCCAGGGATGGTGTGGGTCGCAGAAGTAGACTTGGATGTCGGTGGCGAGCGTAAAGCGGCGATGCGCCGCCATCTCTTTGCCGCGATCCCAAGTCAGAGATCGGTACAGTTCCCGAGGCAGGCGGCGGGCACTTTTGATCAGCGCATTCACCACGGTCTCAGAGTCCTTTCCGTCAACTTTGACCAGCATGACGTAACGGGTTTTGCGCTCCACGAGCGTCGCAATCTGGCTATCGCGGTCACCAAATAGCAGGTCGCCCTCCCAGTGGCCAGGTACTGCCCGGTCCTCAACCGAAGGCGGACGCTCACTGATGGAGATCGTGTCTTTGATCCTGCCGTGATCAGCTGTTTTCTGTGTGTGATGCCGTGAGCGGCGCATGGCACGAGTCCGCCGTAGGTGCGCCAACAGCTCCTGCTTCAGGGCTCCTCGGGACTGGATGTAGAGCGTTCGGTAGATTGTCTCGTGAGACACCTGGCGGCTCGTATCTTCAGGATTGGTGCGTTTCAACCAACCGGACACCTGCTGTGGTGACCATTGCTGCTTCAGCTTTGCTGCCACTCTCATCGCAAGCGCTCGATGCAAGCCGAGCTTACAGAGCTTGGGGCGTCGCGCACGCTGCCAGGCACGCTGATCAGCCAGATTCGCTCGATAGCCATTGACCCCATCGTTGCGGTGTAGCTCGCGACTTATGGTCGACGGGGCCCGTCCGAGCGAGCTCGCAATGGCACGCATGGACTTCCCAACAGCCACACCCCGGGAGATTTCTTCACGCTCCGCCAAGCTTAATACGCGCTCTGATCGGCGGCGTGGGACTGGCTGGATACCTCCGGACTCGGACAGAACCGAGCGAACCGAGCTATGGTGACGGTCAAATAGAGTTGCAATCTTGTGCAGCGATTCGCCTCGTCGCCATCGCTCCCACATCAGAGCCTTCTGGGCGTCGCTGTAGTAGATCCTTGGCCTGCGCTCCATCTGCAACACTCCTGCTGCCGGTAAGCAGTCTTCAGTGTGTTGCGTCGACCGGTTGAATCCAAGGCCGGAAGCGGACGCCGGCGGGTTAGGGGATTAGGAAGATCTATCGAGGGTAGGCTGGGTCAAAAGTCTTGGGCCCGGGTAAGTATCTTGCGCACCCGGCAGGGGCCATCTGACAAACCGTACCGGATCGAAAGAGAAGACGCGCTCCAGCGGCGCGTCATTGGCAATGACCCCGAGACGGTCCGGGAACGCGGTCGGGCCGCAGTCAAGAACCGCCTCCGTATCGACTGCCAGGTACTCGATCACCTTATCGTTGCCGGCACTGGCACGACTTCGATTGCGGTCAGGGGGCGGGTCTGATGACCCGCCTGGTCCTAGGTCAACGGCTCATACCATTGTTGGCACTGGGTGAGCTCAAGGAACTCGCTGCCAGGATGGAGCACAACGCGACGCACCATGGAGGCTTCCAAGGCTTGTGTGGAGTAGTCCTCAAACTTGTCCGGATACTCACTTGACCTGACGCCTTGGTGAATGAGGTCAAGTCGTGCTACGGCTTTTGCCAAGCCATTCGTCGTGGAAAGGAACGCCACAGGCACTACCGCTTCAACCAGTGCAGGGCTTCCCAAGGATTTAAGAACAGGGCCAAGCTTCGGGTCTTCGGCGTTGAAGTTGTAGAGTGCTTCACCGCCCCAGTGCCCGAGCAGGGAGCGAACGCCATACTCTCGCGCTTCGTGCGCTGGGTAAAAGCAGAACCACGCCTTGCCGGACCTGTTGCGATCGCGCACTTGGTTGTTCGCAAGCAAACGTTGCGCATGATCTTCGGCAAGCTCGCCTCGCGTGACTTGGGCCGCAATGCGTCTTTCCAGCAGCCCGGGGCTGAGCACCTCCAGCCCGTTTTCACGAATGTGCCCCGCTTCTTCTTCGGTCAAGCGGGTGAAGTGGTAACCACGCATGGCATGTGGCATGAGAGCTTCGCCAAGCGTGCGGATAGCTGCATCGAACGCGGGCGCGGCGCGGTCGGCTAGGTCCAACTCCCACGAGCGGAACACCGGGCGCAACTCATTGAGGACCTCGCGCAGCTCGCCGGGCCACGTAGCAGGCTGGGAAAGGTCGAGCGCCGCCATCAGTCGTAAAAGGCGAGCTGGGACACTTCGGGATGCGATGCCATGGCCAAAAACATGACATCAATGGCGGCGCGTGCCAGCTTATCGTCATGGCCTGCGTATCGCTGTTGCCGATCATGCTCCTTGCCGCCATGCACGAGGTTGTTGCGCACCCGGCGAGCAGCATCCATTAAACGATCGCCCTCAGGCCCGTCACCCAACGGGGCATCCACGAACTCGATACGGCGCTGTGCGCTGATCTGCATTTTCATCGGGGGCGGGTCATTGGGGCCGCCGCCCAAAAGAAGATCCTTGTTTTCCTGTGATAGTTGATTCTGGATGTGCCGGCGCACATGGACGTAGAACGCTGACCACTGCGTGTCCGGCTTTTCCCCGACGGCGCCATTGACGAACTCTGGGATTTGCTTGAGGGCAAACTCGATTCGGGAGAACGCCCTGAGAAGTTGCAGCGCTGTGTCAGGCTCCACGTTCATGGATTAGATAGGCTCAAGCCGGAAAACGGTGAGTATCATAGATTTATGGCGCTTCTCGCTATGCCACTCGCGCCTGAATTGGGCCTACTTGGTGTGGAGGATGGGTTCGATGGGAGCATGGCAGGGTGCTGGTCCGCGCACAGTACAAACTTCTTGTTTTTCCTCCTCAAATGAGGGAGGATTATCGGAAGTCCCCCTGAGGCAGACCCCGATGCTCCCAAACATCCTTTACGACGCTCCCGAAGAAATCGCCAGTCGCCTGGAACAGTTGGGGGTCACCGAGGTGGCGCTCCGCGAAGCCATCTATCAGGGACACTTGCAGCGCACCCGATTGACCCCTAACCACCCCCGTAACTTCCCGGGCTTGGTCATGTGGGGCGAGGTCGTTGCCGCCCTGAGGGACCAGCTGAGGCCGCTGGACTGGATCCGGCAGGATGTCGGCAGCTTCCCGGTGACCGTGAACGAGTCGTTGGACCTGGCTATCGCCGTGGCCTCGGGAGACCAGGGGACGGGCAACCCGTATGCCCATCCGTCGAACCGTTCGAAGAAGGGTCGCAACACCGTTGAGGCCATCGAGGCGAATCGTCAGATGGTGCTCTTCGAAGAGTTCATGCAAGAGATCAAGGACGACGCCGAGGGCAACCAGACGTGGATCTTGATGCACCACACGGATACGTCCAAGGGTGAGATCCGCTTTGAACTTTCATTGCCGGCTGAAATCGGTAATGACGGCAAGATCACTTCGTGGTCGGAACGCATCGTGCTCGGTAGCATTCCGTTTGACGATGACCTGACGGAAATCCTCGAGCCGGGTGGTCCTGACATCGACATTGAGATCCGCCGGAAAGCGTGACGAGGTTGCTATGTTCAATGCTTTACGGCTTACCCTCGCCCGCAAACGGCGAGGAATGAAAAAGCGTGAGTTGGCCGAAAAAATTGGGGTAACAGAGAAATCCGTCTCCAACTACGAGACGGGCTCCCAAGAGCCAGAGGCCAATACGCTTAGAAAGCTTTCGGAAGCGCTTCGGTTCCCCGAAGCCTTTTTCTTTGGTGTGGACCCGGAAGTTCCTCACCCCGATGTGGCGAGTTTCCGTTCGCTTTCGAAGATGACAGCCAGCCAGCGCGACACCGCGCTTGGTGCGGGCGCTGTTGCCTTGCTGTTGAACGAATGGATTGAGGCGCGGTTCGCCCTGCCAGACCCTGACGTTCCGGATTTGGGGCGCGAGGGAGGGGACAGTCGTCCCGTTAGCGTGCACAAACACGCTCAAGAGCCAGAAGCCTATCCGACATCGTCTTCTTCCCAGACCCCGGAGACGGCGGCAGAAATGTTGCGCGCTCACTGGGGCATCGGCGAGTTGCCGGTCAAGAACATGATTGCCCTGCTGGAATCCAAGGGCATCCGGGTCTATTCCCTGGCAATCGATGCCAAGGAAGTGGATGCCTTTTCGATGTGGAGTGGCGGTCGGCCCTACGTCTTCCTCAATACGTTCAAGTCGGCCGAACACTGCCGGTTTGATGCCGCGCATGAGCTGGGCCACCTGGTGCTGCACCAACATGCCCAACCCCATGGTCCCGACCTAGAGCGCGAGGCAAATGCGTTTGCGTCCGCTTTTCTCATGCCGCGGGCGAGCGTGCTTGCCATGGCGCCGCGTGCCCCTACGCTATCGAGTCTCATCCGGCACAAGAAGCATTGGGCAGTCTCCTTGGCAGCGCTGAACTACCGGATGCATGCCCTTGGCCTGACAACTGACTGGACCTACCGCACGCTTTGCATCCAGCTGGCGCAAGCGGGCTACCGCAAGTCGGAGCCTGAAGGTGTGCCGCACGAGAAATCATTAGTGCTTGAAAAGGTATTCGGAGCACTTCGCGAAGAAGGCTTGTCGAAAGCGGATGTTGCCCAACAGCTAGCAATCTTTTCTGACGAGATTAACGAGCTTACGTTTGGGCTGATGCTCAACGCACTGAAGGGTGGAGCGCCGAGAATGGCTGAGCCCGCTGCGAGGAGGGCCAACTTGCGTTTGGTCAAGGGCTAGTATCGGGAGTGAGACCTGGGCGGATCCCTCGTAGCGTGTGCTTGTTTTTGGATTCGCGAAGGAGCAACGGTCTGCTGATGGCCGGAAGCAGCCATCAGCGGGACGACAGTGTCCGATCCCTAGCGGACGTTACTCTAGAGATGTCGGCTGCTACTGCCCCTTGGGCAACTACCTGAGCCTAATGCTTCGTCCGACTCCATAGCCCCGATATCTCACAGGCCACCTGTGGGGGCTCCCATTTGTTAAGAATCTAGAAGTTCGGACCGGCATCAGGAATGGTCCCCCGTCTCGCCACGAGGGCAAATGAGCGGCGGACGCCAGCCCTTCCCCCGAGCCAATGCAACCATAGGTTTTCAGCCATCGGGCAACCATAGGTCCAGCAAAAATGCAAACCTATGGTTGCTCGTCTACGCGTGCGGCATGTGGAGTTCCCTGAACGCCAGCCTTATTTATACACCAGTCAGTTCAATATTCAGGGTCGATTAGACCCCCTAACGGATAATTCACACCTGTCGACCGCCTCCTCTCTCTCCCCCTCCCGGGAGGCGGCCGACGAAACCAAAATAATTAAAGGTGTGTCCCGATGAACAAGAATTCGCTGCTCGCCCTGGGTCTCCTGGCTGCCCTGCCGTTCGCTGCATCGGCAACCGACGGCCTGTCGTACAACTACGTTGAAGGCGGCTACGTGAACACCGATGCCAAGGGCGGCGACGCCGATGGCTGGAAGGTGAAGGGTTCCGTGGCGGTGCACCCGAACTTCCACATCTTCGGCGACTACAGCGCGCAGGAGACCGACAAGTTCAAGAATGACGTCGACCAGTGGCGCATCGGTGCCGGCTACAACTACGGCATCGCACCGAACACCGACCTGGTGGCCCGCGTTGCGTACCAGAAGTTCGATATGAAGCATGGCCTGGACTTCAACGGCTACTCGACCGAAGTCGGCGTGCGCACCGCGTTCAACCCGTACGTGGAAGGCTACGTGATGGCCGGCTACGAGGACTACACCAAGAAGCACGGCATCAACCCGGACGGCGAGTTCTACGGCCGCGTCGGCGCCACCGCCAAGTTCAACCAGAACTGGGGCCTGAGCGGCGAAGTGAAGCTGGCCAAGGCCGGCGACCGCGAGTGGTTCGTGGGCCCGCGCTTCACCTGGTAACAAACGCCTGTCGTTAGTGCGTGTTGTGCTGGCGTGTGACTCTCTCTCTCTCCCACACGCCAACCGAAGCCCGGCCTCGCGCCGGGCTTCACTTTTATGGGCCCCGTGGCGCCACAATGCGGCATGGGCGACCCTTCCTCTCTTGCAGGCACCGGCACGACCTACCAGGAACATCTGACGCCTGCGCCGCTGCGCGGCCACTTTGGCCAGCTGTGGCAGAGCCAGCTTCCTGCCGATGCCGATGGGCACATCACCGTATTGCCCGATGGCTGCGTGGATATCCTCTGGCGCGACGGTGCGCTGTTCGTCGTCGGCCCGGACCGTGTGGCCGCGCACCCGGCGCTGGCACCCGGTGCGCAGGTGCTGGGCGCACGCTTCCGCCCCGGCCAGGCATTGGCCGCGCTGGGCCTGCCTTTGGCCGGGATCATCGGCCAGGCCGTGCCACTGGCTGATCTGAAGGGCGCGTGGGCGAACAAGGCGGCGGCCTCCATCGGCGACACCGCGCCTGCACAGCGCCTGCAGCGAATGGCGCACTGACTGCAACAGCACATGGGTGCGGCCGCGCTCGATACGCCGGCGCAGCGCGCCCATGTCCTGTTCCAAGCGCTCGCCGCGGGTAATGCCACGCTGGATACGCTGGCGGCGCAGTTGGGCCTGAGCCCGCGCAGCCTGCGGCGTTTCAGCCAGTCGCAGTTCGGCTACGGCGCCAAGACGCTGGAGCGGATCCTGCGGCTGCAACGTTTCCTGCGCCAGAGTCGCGCGCTGCCACAGCATTCGTTGGCGATGCTGGCCGCTGATGCCGGCTATGCCGACCAGGCCCATCTCAGCCGCGAGGCGCGCGAGCTGACTGGCATGACCGCCAGCGAGCTGCGCCTGGAGTGGGGACAATGATGGCCGTTTTGTTCAAGACCGCCGTGCCGCGCTGACCGAAGCTGGGGTTCCAATCACGGAGCAACCTCATGAGCCACGAAGCTACCCACGAAGCCGAACGCCGCATCGACAACATCGAATTCAACGTCGCCGACATCGCCCGCAGCAAACGCTTCTACGGCGAGGTGTTCGGCTGGCAGTTCACCGACTATGGTCCGTCCTACACCGAGTTCGACGATGGCCGGCTGAAGGGCGGCTTCGTGTCTGACGCGCCGTTGCGTGCTCACGGAGGACCGCTGGTAATCCTGTACTGCGCGGACCTGGCCGACGCACAGCAGCGCGTGGTCGCCGCCGGTGGCGAAGTGGTGCAGGCGGTGTTCGCCTTCCCCGGGGGCCGCCGCTTCCACTTCCGCGATCTGGATGGCTACGAACTGGCGGTCTGGAGTGATGTGGACTGAGGTCTTCGTACCTTCGCCGGTGGACGGAACGAGAACCGCTCCGTCCCCGGTCAGGCGGTTCCGCTATGATCGCCCGCACATCGCCACACGCGATGCGTCCGCCTCAAGCCAGCAGGAACCGCCGTGAACTCCCAGCCCGCACCGATCACCGCCGTCAACCACACGCTCGACAACGAGCCGCAGCAGATCACTGCGCCGCTCACCCATTCGGCGGCGTTCCTGGTGCTGAAGGTGAAGGATGACGAGGCGTCGATCGCCAAGGCGCGCGAGGTGCTGGCCAGCACCGATGACCTGATCAAGAACACCGCCATCCGCGAGATCGAGCGCACCTTCACCTGCAACGTGGCCATCGGCCATCGCGTGTGGCAGCCGCTGGTAGGCTCCACGCCGCCACGCGAGCTGAAGCCGTTCCGCGAGATCAAGGGCGCGACCCACACCGCCGTGTCCACGCCCGGTGACCTGCTGTACCACATCCGCGCACGCACCATGGACCTGATCGTGGCGTTCGAGCGCAACCTGTTGATGGCCTTCGGTGACGCGGTGGAAACGGTCGATGATGTCGCCGGTTTCCGCTACTTCGATGGCCGCGACCTGCTCGACTTCGTCGATGGCACGGCCAATCCAGAAGGGCTGTCGTTGCCGGAAGCCACGATCGTGGGTGAGGAAGACCCGGAACATGCCGGCGGCAGTTACGTGGTGGTGCAGAAGTACCTGCACAACCTCGATGCCTGGCGCGCGCAGAAGACCGAGGCGCAGGAGGCGATCATCGGCCGTACCAAGCACGACAACATCGAGCTGGACGATGCGCCGGCCGATGCACAGAAATCGCACAAGACGCTGTGCACCATCGAGGACGCCGACGGCGAGCACGAGATCCTGCGTGACAACATGCCGTTCGCCAACCCGGGCCGCGGCGAGTACGGCACCTACTTCATCGGCTACACGCGCCGCCTGTGGGTGATCGAGAGGATGCTCGAGCGCATGTTCATCGGCAATCCCGCACCGCTGCACGACCGCATCCTCGATTTCTCCACCGCCACCACCGGCGTGACCTTCTTTGCGCCCTCGCGCAAGGTGCTGGCCGACCTGGGCGAGTGATCAACGCACGCGTATGCATCTGGAGGACGTATGTCTGTCTTGAGAGCCCCATTCCTGGCGGCATTGTTCATGGGCATCGCCGGCTGCTCGACAGCACCTGGTCTGCTTGAACAAACGCCCGAGTCATTTGGTTCTTCGAAATCGGTACAGCAGGTCACCGTCTGCCTGTCCCAGACGTGGACACAACGCAATAAGGTCGTGCGCGTGCTGCCCACTGAATCCGGGCAGCGCATTGTCATCGACAACCCTGTGAACCATGGGGTGATTGCCATTGTCGAGCTTGCCTCTGTCCCGGCTGGTACGTCTGCACGCTACTGGAAGGGTGCAGGTCTCACCGGCTGGACACGTGATGATCTGAAGGCCTGCCTGGACTGATCGAAGGCAATCCCTCGCAATCGGGCAAGCTCGACGCGCGGCGCCATCATGGCCCGCCATCTGCCTGTCATCTAGGGCGCCGACCATGGCGCGCTGGATGGGAGCGCAGGAGGCAGGTGATGGCCATGGCAGGGAACAGGACCGGTATGCGCCGCTGGTGGCGGCCTCTGGCTGCAGTATTCGGCGCGTTGGCACTGGGGAGTGCCGCAGTGTCCGCACAGGAAGCCCCTGCGCACTGGATGGCCTACGCCGCCTCCGTGGGAGGCCAGCTGCAGCAGCGCCTGCAGCAGGAGCACGATCCGCAGGCACAGCGCGTGCTGGAATGGCTGCAGGCACACGCTGACACGCCGACGCCGCTACCGGTGAGCGTGTGGATCGCGGCGGATGGCCGTATTTCGAAACTGGAATTCGACAGCCTGGGCGATGCCCAGGTCGACGCCGACCTGCGCGCGACGCTGCAGGCCGCGCCGTTGCAGGCGGCACCGCCGGCCGACATGCGCCAACCGCTGCGATTGGGCCTGTTGCTGGAGCCGAAGTAGATCCATGCCATGCGTGGATGTGGTGGGTAGATGCCGACCTTGGTCGGCAGGCGCGCCAACCCAGGTTGGCGACTACCGGTAGCCCGGCCACGCATGGCGTGGCTCTATCGCGTTGCCACCTGCGGTTCACGCGCGGCGGCGCTCCATGCGCGCAGCCCGAACACGGCCAGGCCGAGGAAGAACACGTACAGTGCCGCGGTCACGTGCAGCGACTTGAACAGGTACGCACCCACATAGACCACGTCCACCGCGATCCACACCCACCAGCAGGCCACGTGGCGGCGTGCCTGCCACCACTGGCCGACCAGGCTCAGCGCGGTCAGCATCGCGTCCAGCCAGGGCAGCGCGGCATCGGTGAAGGTGTGCATGGCCGCACCCAGCGCCACGCCACCGCACAGGCCGAAGGCCAGGTCGCGCAGCAGCGTGCCGCGTGCCAGTGGCACGATGCGGATGCTGCCCTCATCGGCGGCGTGCTGCCGCCAGTTGAGCCAGCCATAGACCAGGAAGCCACCGAAGGCGACCTGCAGCAGGGTGTCTGAGTACAGCTTGGCCTCGGCGAACACCAGGCCATACAGCGCCACCGACAGCAGGCCCACCGGCCATGCCGACAGCCGGCGCCTGGCCATCAGCCAGACGCCGAGGATGCTGCACAGCGCGGCGGTCCACTCGAGCATCACGCCGCTCACAGCGCGAACGTCACCGACAGGCGGGCCTGTCGCGGTGCACCGGGGAACAGGTAGTAGTCACCGCCGCTGCTGCCGGTATCGCGCCAGTAGAAGCGGTTGAATACGTTGTCCACCGACAGGTTCCAGGTCACCGCGCGTTCGTGCAGGCGATGCTGGAAGCGCAGGCCGGCATCGAACACCGAGTAGTCCGGCGCGCGCACGCCACCGTCGGCGCGTGCCACGTTGGCACCGGCATAGCGCCAGCCACCGGTCACGTCCAGGCCCTGCACGAACGGCAGCGCGTAGGCCATGTGCACGCTGGCGCGTACCTTCGGCACGTTCACCAGCTGATGGCCTTCATAGGCCGGCGTGCCGGTGTCGCGCGCGCGCGCCTGCAGCACGCTGGCGCTGGCCACGATCTGCAGTGCGTCGGTCAGCTGGCCGTTGGCGGTCAGCTCCAGGCCGGTGTGGGTCTGCGTGCCTTCCTCGACGAAGGTGTAGCCGACGTCGCTGCTGTCGGGCCTGGCGTACTGGTACGGCTGCGAGATGCGGAACACCGCCGCGCCCAAGGTCAGTGCTTCGACCGGCACGTACTTCACGCCCACTTCCAGCTGCCGCGACTGCACCGACGGCAGGAAAGTGTCGGCATTGCTGGTCCAGAACGGCGCTTCCTGGCCCAGCGAAATGCCGCGCACGTAGCTGGCATAGGCGTTGAGCTGATCGGTGGCCTTCCACACCACCGCGGTCTGCGGTAGGAACCGCGACAGGCGGCTGTGCCGCTGCGGAACGCCACGCTTGTCGTAGGCACGCTCGTCCAGGCGCACGAAGCGGCCACCGGCCAACCACTGCCAGTCATCGCCAAAGCTCATCCGGTCCAGCGCGAAGAACGCGGTCTGGCGGCTGTCCAGGCGTCGTGCGGAGGGGCCGGGCATCTTCGGCGACGGCTCGAACACGGGCACCTGCGGGTCGTGGATGTTGCTGGTGCCGACGTACTCGTTGACGCTCGGGCGCTTGTCCACGGTGCGGCGGAAGTAGTCGGCACCGAGGGTCAGCTGATGGCCGACGCTGCCGGTCTCGAAGCGGCCACGCAGCTCGGCACGGGCCTGCTGGTTGCGGCGGGTGTCGTCCGGGCTGCGGTAGTCGTAGACATCGTAGTCGCCGTTGGGCGCGAAGTAGTTGCCTGGCACGCTGCCATCGGCGCACTGCACGGCGTAGTAGCAGCCGTAGGCGAAGGCGACGTTGTCATCGATCACCGAGCGGCTGTGGCCGACCGAGACGCGCGACTGCCAGGCATCGTTGAAGTCGTAGGTATGCAGCGCGGTGATGTTGGTGCTGGCGATATCCACCGGGCGCTGCCACGGCTGGTAGCCGAGCAGGTGCTCGCGGTCGACACCGCGCGGCAGGTCACGCGCGCCCAGCAGCTGGTAGCCGGACACCGAGCGCTGCGAGCTGGTCTGGTAGTTGGCATCCACTTCCAGCTTGCCGCGCTCGCCGATCAGCCAGTCGGCGGCCAGCGAGTAGAAGTTGCGGCGGCCATCGGCGTGCGCGACGTAGGAATTGCTGGAGTCCCATGCGGCATTCAGGCGCAGGCCGAAACGCGGGGTGATCCAGTGGCCGACATCGACGGCGACGTAGCGTGAGCCTTCCGAATCGGTGCCGAGCGTGGCGGTGCGTACTTCAGCCGGGCGCTTGCCGATGTAGTTGATGATCCCGCCCGGCGCCATCACCCCTGCCGCCAGGCCGGCTTCACCCTTGAGGATCTCGACCGACTGCACGTTCTCCAGCGCCAGGCGTTGCTCGCCGGCGATGGACAGCCCGTTGAAGCGGTAGCCGGTGGCGGCGTCCAGCGCGAAGCCGCGGATGGCGATGTTCTGGTAGTAGCCCACAGGTGCATACGCATCACCCAGCGAGGCATCGTTGCTGGCCAGCTCGGACAGCGAACGTACCTGGCGACGTTCGAGATAGTCGCGCTCGAGCACGTTCACCGAAGCCGGCGTGTCCTTCCACGAACCGCCGCCGAAGGCATTCACGCGCGAGGTATCGGCCTTCGGCTTGCCGGCCTCCACGCGCACCGCCGCCAGTTCGGTCGGCGAGCGTTCGGCACCAGTGGCAGCCGCATCGGTGGTGGCCTCGGCCTCGCTGGCATGCAGCGGCAGCGCGGCGCAGAGGGCGAGTGAGAGCAGGGTGGGGCGCAGGCAGCGGTTCATTCGGTTCGTCTTCGGACAACAAGGGAGACGAAGCGACGGCGCGCAGGTGCACCGGCCCATGATGGGGGTGTGGCTGCGGCTCAAAGCTCCCTACGCCGGTGCAAACCGGATCAGGTTCCAAGGGACTCTCTCAGCCTGGCAGATCCAGGCACCCCCGCTTCAGGTGACCATTTCACTACAAATGGTACGGATTTGCGAGCGCCAGCCGGGGTCAGATCCCTTTCCTGCGGAAAGGGATCTGACCGCAACGCTGCGTCAACCGGATCACGCGACGGCGTGCAGGGCCTGCAGCAGTGCCCGTCCCGGCGCGCTGTGGAACCACGCCGGATGGCCCAGCATGAAGGGCTGCCAGGCCACGTCGGCATTCGCGGTTGAGCGGGTGACACCTTCGAAGTACTCCACTTCGGACAGTGCGAAGTCGAAATGGACCATTGGCAGCAGGTCGGCCAGCAGGTGCACGCGTGCCGCCGACAACGGCAGCACCTCGCGGTAGCCGTCGAGCAGGGCCAGCGCGATATCGATGCGCACTGCCTCCCTGCCGCGCTCCAGTTCCAGCCACGCCACTGCGTTGCGCTCGATCGCGGTGGCGAGGTCGAACAGCGCGCTGGTGGGCGACGCCAGGCCGAAATCCAGCACGGTGCTGACCTCGCCGTTGCGCCACAGCAGGTTGGAGACATGCCAGTCGTTGTGCGCCCACAGCCGGGGCTCGGCGCGCAGGCGCTCGGCCAGGCCGGCGTGCCACGGCAGCACGTCGCGCTGCAGCTGTGCTTCCCATGGAATGCGCGCGAGATAGCGTGCCAGCCCGGGACGTTCATCCAGTCCTGCCTTGATGGCGGCGATCGGATCGTCGGCACGGATCAGGTCGTCGCGCGCCACCAGCAGATGGGTGCTGCGCTGGGGCGCGTGGTAGCTGGCGGCGGCACGGTGCAGCTGTGCGAGCGTGCGCCCTGCTTCGCGGGCCTGCGCGACATCGGTCAACAGCGACCACGACACCGCGTCGCGATACAGGTCGTCGCCCACGCCGACATCGTGCAGTTCAAACGTCCATTCGCCGTGTTCGACCGCAGTGTGGCCATCGGTGGCCGGCAGCACCTGCACCACTGGCACGCCGGCGGCGGCGAGATGGGCGATGAAGTGGTGTTCTTCTTCCAGACAGGCCGCGCTGCGCACGCTGTGGTGGTGGCGCTTGATGAACACCGCGCCGCGCGTGTCGTCGACGATGGCGGCGGCAGACAGCGGCCGCGGGCTGTGCCAGCGCGGTTGGCTGTGCCCGCCCAGCTGCGGGTAACGCGTACTCAGCCACGCGATGTCCGCCGCGCTGATCGCTGGCCAGTCGGCAGCGACCTCGTCGTTGTTGAGGCCCTGCACGCGGTGGGAGGAAGACGTCATGCCACAGTCCGATCGGGAAAGTCACATCCAAGGCTGCGCATTCAACGCCATGCGCGTGTCCAACGCAAACGGGCGGGTCATCGACCCGCCCGTCTCCGCGTCATCGGTATGTCGGCGCTGCTTACCAGCCGCGATGGCGGCCGCGGTCGTGGTAGTAGCGGTTGTCGTAGTAGCGCTCACCCTGCCAGCGGCGGTCATCGCCACGGTCGTAGTAGCCACTGCGGTAGTAGCCACGGTCGTAACGGCGATCGTAGCGGTCGTCGTAACGGCGATTGTCGTAGTAACGGCGGTCGCGGCGGTCGGAGGTGGTCAGGTTGCCGATCGCGCCGCCGGCCACGGCACCGCCGACGGTGGCCGCAGGGTCGCCGTTGGACAGCAGGTTGCCGGCCACGCCACCGACCACGGCGCCGACCAGGGTGCGCTTGTCCTTCCTCGACATCGCGCTGGCATCGCTGACCACGGCGACACCGGCAACCAGTGCCAGGGCCATCGCCAGACCACGGAAGCTGAGTGTGGAAGTACTGAGCATGTTCGGTTCTCCTGTGAGGTGCATGCCACGCTGGGCAGGGAGGGCGCGGGGCGCCCCGGCTGCCGTGGAGACCACGCTGGCTGTAACGGCGCGCGATAAATCGCCCGCCACACGTGAGATAAACGGTGGGGCGCCCATGTTGCGCCCACGGGAATGAAATTGCACGGGGCGGAAACCGCCCCGTGCCCCGGCTGGACTACCAGGTCGTGTAGATCACCTCGCGCCGCAGCACCGCCTGCCGGCCGATCGTGTACCGGATCGGCACCACCCGGTCTCTGAATTGACCGAAGACCTCCCGCATGGCCGGATGGTCGTTGATCGTCAGGATGGCCGAGCCCCGCAGCCCGGCCATCTGACCGGCCAGCTCCTGGTACTGCTCCATCCCAAAGGGGGTGCCGTAACCCTCGGTCTCCCAGTACGGTGGGTCGAGGAAGAACAGGGTGTCGGCAGCGTCGTACTTGGCCATGCACTGCTGCCAGGCCAGATGCTCCACGGTGACCTTGTGGAGCCGGAGGTGCGCAGCGCTCAGATCCTCTTCGATGCGCAGCAGGTTCAGGCCCTTGCCACCCCTGCCGAAGCCGGGGGTCTGACCAGTGGCCTTGCCGCCCCAAGCCAGGCGCTGGAGATAGTAGAAGCGCGCAGCGCGCTGGATATCTGTGAGGGTATCGGGGTGCTGGAGCTGGCACCAACGGAACATTTCCCGGCTTGTCAGCGCCCATTTGAACTGACGCACGAACTCCTCCAAGTGGTTGGCCACCACCCTGTAGAGACGCACCAGTTCGCCGTGACAGTCATTCAGCACCTCGGCCTTGGCTGGCTCCCTCGCGAACAGAAGAGCAGCGCCGCCGGCGAAGGCCTCGACGTACGTGCGATGAGGGGTATCGGCCACCAAGGGCAGCAGGTGGGGCAGCAGGCGGGTCTTCCCGCCCGGCCAGGGGAACAGCGTGGTCGTCTTCATTCTCAGCCTCTGCGATGGGTCTGGGCGAGGCTTGACTCCCCCGCGCGGGGAGCAGGGCCTCGGCCAATAGCACGCGGGCTGTGCGCGTGTGTTGCGGCGCCGGTCGGGCAGTTGCAGCTGTCTGACCGGCGCCCTGTTTCAAGATGGGCGTTTCGAGCTGACTACCTCTCGTAGAAATAGCCCGTGCACCATACGGATAGCCCTGTGCCGCTTTCAGGAGCCGTCGAATACACGTAGTTGAACCGCTGGGATGCATCCAGGGCCATCGGACCGAACATGATGCGTTGGCCGCGAAGGAACTGCAGGATGCCGCCATTGGTGTTGGCCGGCCCGACCTCCGGCTGGGAGATGACCACCAGTGCGTTCGTCGACGTGTTCTCCGCGAACGCGTTCATGGTTCTGCTGGTGATGGGCGCTACGGCCACAGTTACGTCTGTCGAAGACACCGCAGTCCCGTTCTGAAGCACATATAGGTTTGAGCCGTTGATGTCGACCAGGTAGGTGACCAGGTTGGCGCAGGGGTTGTGGTGAAAGCGCACGATGTTCTTGCTGGCATCGGTCCGGAAGCTACCCATGTACCGCCGTGTGGTATCGCCGGTCTTGGCGCGAGCGGTTCCGCTATATGGGGCAGCCGGCGCCGCCGTCACGGCCTCGATCGCCGGCGTTGAGCCGTTGAGGTACAGGTAAAGGTGATACCAGGTACTGGCCGCCAGCGTCAGGCCACTGAGGCTTAGCGCGGCCGGCACCTCGATGGCCTGCTGCAACGACGGAATCCAGGCGCTGCCGCTGGAAACGCGAATGGAAGCCGGTCCCACGTATTCCATGCGCAGGCCGAGGATGTGGCCAGCCATCGTCCACAGGCCGGCCCCGGCGGCGACCGAGGCGGCACTGGCGGCGGCGAGCTGGGAAAGTTTGACGTCAGGCATTGGGATTACTCCAGGATGATCGGGTCGCCGGCTTCCGTGACGATGCGGTCGCCCGCTTCGGTCACCAGCTGGGCGCGGTAGAGGAATGTGTGCTGCAGGCGCTGCCAGCTGGTGAAGCCGTCCCGGACGGCCTCGATCTCCACCCGCAGCGTCTTGCCACCGCTGCCGACCGGTGGCAGGTAACTGTCGGTCGCGACGGTGATACCCGCCTGCTCGCGCACAAGGCTGCCCTGCAGGTACCAGCGGACGGTATAGGTGGTGCCTGGCTCTGGGCCAATGCTGGATTGCTCAGAGTCGACCAGCTGATCGGCCTGCAGGAGGCGATCGCGATGTGCCCAGGTGACCACCAGCGTGCCGCCAGTGCCCCAGGCCTCGGGAGGGTAGGCATCGCCGTTGATGCGCAGCCGGCCAGGTGGATATGGCCGGACCTGGCGCCGGCGCATCGTGAGTGCGATGGCCGTGGCCAGATCGGGGTTCAGCTCGCCCTGGCTGGTTCGGGTGAGCAGTTTGGCCTGCGGGGATTCGTTGGTCATGTACTCCCGACCGTCGAAACCCACGTACTCATCTGTGAACCACACCCGCGCACCGACGGCATGCGGCACCGGCACTGTATCCACACAGCCACGGGCTACGGTGAGTGTTGCCGCCACCGGGTCGATCGACACTACCCGGACCAGCTCATCATCGATCAGCGCCTCGCTGCCGACCTCGACCGTGTCCAGGCTGACGCCGGCAGATAGACCAATGGCCGTGGTGGTGGCCGTCATTGCCGTAATCAGTAGGCCGGTCGGGGCAAAGTCGGCCGTGCCCGCCTCGGCGAATGCAGCGCCACCCAGCCGCGTCTGGAGGGTATATCCGAAGGCCACCGAGGACGGGCGCACGCCGATCGAGGTCAGGTAGCCGGCCTCGGTCGAAAGTGCAGCCAGCTCCGACGCACCCAGGGTGGTGGCCAAGTCGCGGTAGCTGGCCTCCTGCAGGCGCTGCACGGTGACCGGCTTGGGCTTGATGTCAGGTTCGACCCAGGCATTGTCCGAAGGCTGGATGTAGCTGGCTGAAGCCATGCCGGCGACGTCCTGGACGACGGTGAGCATCACCGATGTCTCGGTCTGCGTTCCCTCGTCGACGTCGAGAATCCGTACCGGCATGCGGGCCACGCCACGACGTGGCCACGACAGAGCGCGGACCTGCCCTCGCTTGAAGGGACCGGCATCCTGGCGCACTCGAACCTTCACCCTGCAGGGCAAGCTGCTCACCGCCGCCACTTCACGTGCAGCGACACGGCCGGCGAGCGCCGCGTTCCACAGACCTGGGTAGTTCTTCCGGCTACTGACCACTCGGCCCTGGGCCTGCACGCTCGCAAGGTTCTGATAGGTGACCGCAGCGTCCTTGTTGGTGGCGACGTCACGATAGACGACCGTGATCTCGTTGACACTGTTCTCCAGCATCGGCTGTTGCCACTCCACCAGCTCGATGATCTGGCCAGGACCAATCTCCGCCAGTGCGGCCGGATCGTAATCCGGCCGCACCAGGACCAGTTCGGTCAGGCCAGTCACCGGGTCTTCGATGCGCATGCCGCCGATGTGGTCGCACACCATGTCCATGAACTCGCCGGCAGGAACCGATCGGGACCACTTCAGGCACAGACCGAATCCTTCGTTCTTCAACGTCTGGGCGGCCTTGCGGAAGCTCTCATCGTTGATGACGTCGATCGGGTGGCCCATGCCCTCTGTGCGGACCTGATAGATGATGTGGGCAGGGTTCATACCCTCATCGATCTGCACCAGGTCGCCCTGCCACAGGCCGTTCTTCCAGCCTTGCTTCCAACGCGACCACTTCTTCGTCCAGTTCTTGATATAGGGATTCATGGCCGAGACCTGGCCATTGAACACCGTCGTAACCAACTTGCGTGCAGCCGGCCACGGCCCAGGAACGAGCGACTGCAGATAGGGACTGGGCATCTGGGTCGGCTCGCCCATGCGGACCTCAAGATTGCCCTCGATGCCCCCTTCGCCTTTATCGCCGCCAAACACTTCGGGCGCGAGGATCCGAATTGATCGTGAGGCTGTGATGGGGCCGGTAGCGGGTACCGTGATTGGCACCTTCATGCCCATCCAGGTCATGTACGCAGTCTGCGCGCTGCCATCCCACACCTTCCGATCGCCTACGCGGATCTCCCGCAGCGCGTCCACAGGCCCCAGGCACTCGCCGAAGTAGAGACCCATGAAGTAGCGGTAGCCGACGGTTTGCTTCTTGCCACTACCCACGGCTTGCCTCCTCGCGGGCGATCACGGCCAGGCGCCGTGCGAAGGCATCGTCCAGCGCTTCGAACTGCTCCACCGGCAGACCTTCGTCCAGGAACTGACGCAAATCCAGGCCGTACCGATCCATCCAGGTGCGGATACCGGCGGCACACAGCACGCCGCTCTGCTCACCCAGCTTGGCCGCGCGAGCATGGTCAACAGTTACCAGGACAGGGCGATCCATCACTTCTTCCCGCCCTTGACCTTGATCGGCGTGGTGCGCAGATCGCCGTAGAACAGAACGTTGGGATCATCAATCCACACCGTGCCGAAGATCATGCTGCATTCGCGACCGTCTTCTGCCGTGGGCACGTTGAAGTCTTCCAGCGAGGCCGGCTTCGGGACCGTAGGTTTCGGGCGCATCACGTAACTGACGATGAGCGCCACAATCATTACGACGATTTGAACCCACATAGAAGGCTCCTCAGAAGATGGGATCAGGGCCGAACGGGTTCTTCGGCGGGATGGTGTGCTGGCCGCCGTAGTTCAAGGCGTTGTTGAACTTCTCGTGGCAAATCTGCAGCGCGTGGCCGCATCCGGGATAGGCGGAAACCAGTTCGCCTGCGGTGAGCGGCGCAGCGGTCAGCAGCGTGAGCGCTGGACCGACATGACCAACCACGAACCTGTACTCGATGGCTGTGCCCTTAACCCACTTGATGAAGCCGCCCACGAACCATCCGTCAGGCTTGGCCGCAAAGGCGTTGGATGACACGGTCTGCGAGGTAGCTGCGGACAGCAGCCCATCGACGCGGAACAGCTCTGGATTCAATCCGCAATCGACGTCGAATAGCGCAAAGGGGCACTGCCCCTGCCAGCATCGGCGCAGGCCATTGGTCGCGGCGGCGCCGGCGTTGCTTTGGCAGGTCAGCACCAGGTCGTTCTGCCGCTCACTGAAATCGCTCAGCACGCCATTCCAGGTGCCGGCGATCGCGCCATCGCTTCTACGGATCCGCCGCCAGCGAACGATGATGCGTTCGGTCGGCGGAAAGGGGCGTAGCACCGATGCCAGCGGTAGTGACAGGGGAACCGTCACCTCCAGATTTGATCGTGCTTCTTGGGCTGACTGGCCCAAGCGACCACGCTTGATGGCTTCGGCAGCGAACGGCTGCGAATCGTAAATTTCTGTCCGGTCGCTGGAAGTGTAGCGCCAGCGCTGAGAGCCGCGGCCGAATTCGTACAGCTCGACATGTCGTGAAAAAAGGCTCACTACTCACTCTCCTCAGCGCCGATGCCGGCGAAGGACAGGCGGCAACGCGCGACGCCCTCGCCATCAGTTTCATGGGACAGCTCCACGGTGTCGGAACTGAGGCGGCCCAGCACCATCCAGCTGATCAGGCGAACGACACTCGGCTGCAGGGCGATGCCGTGGGACACGTCCAACTGCAGGAACTCCCGCTGTGGATCCAGTTCCGTGGCCTCAACCAACTGCCGGTAAAGCACTTGGCCGCTGAATAGCTCGATGCGTAGATGCCGCCGGCCGGGCTGCGCACGCCCGAAGCGGGCCACACCCGCCCAGGCGACCACGATGCCGCTGGAGGTAGTCAGGGCTGGCTCGACCAGCTCCAGGTCGTCGGCCCAGGACGGTACCCACAGAGCGGCCGCTCGGCCTTGCAACCAATACAGCAGGCTGCGCAGGTTGACCTGCTCCGTGCGCCCCCAGGTCTGCCACGCGTGTGACTGTAGGGGCCACGCCTTGCCGGTGATGTCATCGACCGCCACCGGACCGATGTCACCGTCGACCACCACCAGCTGTCGACCGAACTCGGCCGTCTGCGCCTGGTCGAGGTCGGGACGTTGCTCCAGCACAGGACGGCCGCGATAGATCGCCGCCGGCGCCACTGCCGGCCAGTCGCAGGTCTCCACCGCAGCCAGGCGCACGGTCGACCGCATGACCCGGTCGGTCACGCGTTCCAGGCTGGGGGTCTCGGCGATACGAGCCGTTCGGCAAGGCAGTACACGGGTGCCAGGCGCCCAGGCATTGGCCGTGGGGCGAGCCAGCTGCAGGCCGTCGGCGTTGATGCCCGATACCTCGACCAGCTCGTAGGTGGTGACGTCCTTCCAGAGCATGGCCAGGCCACCGGGGCGGTAGTCTCGCTGGGTGGCGGCCTGTACCGGAATGGATTGCACGCCCAGCGCAAGGCTCGACCGTAGCCACGATACGTCGTTCCAGACCGGCAGCGCCCAGGTACGTGCCGACCAGTCGAACAGGGCATGTTCAAGCACCTGGCGCTCGCGCCGGTCGGCCAGCACGCTGAACTCCCAGGAGCGTCTTGGCGAACCACGCAACGGGAATCGGGCTTCGCCGCCGCCGACCGACTGCTGGACGTCAGTCGCCCAGGCCAGCGTTTCCGTGACAGGACGCTCCCAATCCGGTGGCAGCATCCATGCCGACATGCGATTGCCGGTAATCGAGACGGTGCGGCGCCCCAGGGCTACGAAGTCGTAAGACAACGTCGCCGCGATCACCGGCGGGCCTTCGGTCGTGACCGATAGCTGCCAACGGCGTAGCTGCAGCGCAGAGAACGCCAGCGGTGGGGTGCCAGGGCCCACCAGCTCGACGCCTTCGCCGTTCTCAAGCGTCACCGAGGCTAGCGTCTGCTGCTGGAGGTAGGAGTTCCAGACTTGGACATAGCGCACCTGGTTGGTGACCAGGTTGCCCAGGTCGATGCGCAGGGGCAGGATGTGGATACGGTAGTACCAGTCATCGAAAGACGTACGAACGTTCGGGCCAGCCGATCGCTGCTCTGGTTCCACTACCTCAGCCTCACGCCCAGGGCCCAAGAAGAAGCCCACGCTCGCCAGCGCAGAGCGGAACTGCAGCGGGATTCTGGTGCGTGGGGCGCTTAGATTGGCGCTACGCCAGTTTGGCCCCGCGCTGCTGTGGGTCGAGAGGATGATCGTCATCAGGACTTCCGTACCGCCCAGCCGTAGTTGCCGCTTGCAGGTGGCGCATTGGTGGCGCTGTTCATTGCCAACTTGCGCAGCCACGGGAACACCATCCATGTCTCTTCCCCGATCGTCACCTCCTGCTCGGGCTCCAACCGTTCCATGTAGCACGCGCGTAAACCGATGACCTGGCCGATCGGAGATAGGTATGGATTGGTGCCAGGGCGCCGGACAGTCAGGTGTATCGGCTGAAAGACGCTGCGGCCGGAGAAGGTGTTGTCGTCCGCTCCCGCAAGCACATAGCCAAGCCACATGCTGTCGTAAGTGTTGGATGTCGTTGCTTGGTAGATCGAGCCGACTCCACTGCCGGCCTGACCTTCTACACCCAGCGTACCGGTGTAGTAGTTGCACAGCTGGTGGTAACTGTTGGTCCTGCCATCTTCAATCGAATCGGCACGCACATGGCCACAACCGGTACTACTGGTGTTGTGGCCAAATAGAACGACGTTGGATCCGCTTGAGATGAGAACGCCACTCCAACCACCCGTTCGAGCCCAGTAGGTTCCATCGACGTAGGTGCCGCCAGGATAGCTACCGGCCTTCTCCAGAACCCCGAAGGCATGGTGGCGATACTCACCGGCCACGGCCTGGGCAATGGCGACATGGATCGCGGTGCCATTGGCGAACAGCTTCAGGCGCGGGAAGGGTCCAGTCAGTTCGTAGGAGGAAATGTCGCGAGGAGATACCAACGGTTGCAAAGCTGGGGTCGCCACCCCGTCGTAGCCGATGGAAATTCGTGATTTAAGGCTCAGCTGGTCGGTGTTGAACAGGTGGACGTAGTCCGAGACGCCCGGAATGCGCACCGTGGCGGTACGGTTGGCGCCGCTAAGGGTGTTGCGCTCGACCGTCCAGCCATTGGCCTGCGCGAACTGCACCACCAGGTCGATCAGGGTCTGGACATCGGGGATGTTGTTGAACTCGGCGTAGGCCATTTCTCACTCCAGAGCAAAGGCGGCGTACTCACCGTCGCCGGTTCGATACACGTTCGGCACCAGCAGGTAGTCCACGCCATTCACTGTCACGAGCTGCTCTGCCGTGGCGCCAAAGGATGGCGTGTAAAAGACGCCATCGAAGCTGCCGAAGAACTGCCCACGCTCGGGCATATCGTTGACCTGCCCGCCTCGGTCGTAGTTGCCAGGAACCCAGCCAATACCGACGAGCTGGCCGCGTTGCAGCCAGCGCTGACCATCAAGGCAGTTCCGCAAGTTCTGCTGTCGAACAGCAGGTGCCCACGGCAGCGTCATGCGTGACGTGGATTGAGGGGCGCCGCTGTAAGAGTTGCGAATCGGCATCCAAGCCTGCACCGGACTGAATAGATACGCTTGGCAATTCGCGAGGCTGTTGTTGCCATCCGCGCTCGCATTCCAGAAGTTGGAATGCATATAGGTGTCCAGTGATGCCTGGGCGTTTCGCCCCAGGTAGGATCCACCAATGAACAGGGGATAGCTCCAGTCCCCTGGGAGGTGCTCGGGCAGGATGAAGCCCCCATACATAGCGTCGTAGCGACCGTTGATTCGGGTGATGACCTTGAAGCAACGCCCATTTGCGACGAACCAGTATTTGATGGGCGAGTTCACTCCCAAGACCGAGACGTAGTTCGAGTTTGTTCCGGCCGGATCTATGCTCGGCATTGCGGGGTTGTAAGCAACGTGGCCGCGAAGGGCCATGTTGTAGTAGTTGCTCGCCGGCACGACCCACGCCTGCAAAGAGAGGTAGATCTCATCTTCCCCGGCGAGCCCGCGCCCCTTCAGCGACACAAAATCGTTCGCCACGATCGGGCCGCTGGCGACGCCGCCGACGACCTGCCATTGCTGATTTGCGGCCACCAAGGCCGGATTGGTAGTCAGGAAGTCCCGCAGTCGCGCCATGAGGTCGGTGATGTTGGCTGCAGTGTCAGTTACCCAGGGCATTCTCAGAGTCCCAGTACTTGGCGGACAGCCGCAGCGTTGCGGCTGATCTTGTTGATGACGGTGGTGTCGCTGCCTGGATCGTCCAGGTACTGATCGAGCAGGTCCGGCGATACCTGGTTGATGACGCGCAAGCCGAGCTGCGTGGCAGCGGCCATTGGCGTGGGCGACGCGGCGGTGAAGATGGGGGTGCTTGCAATCATCGGTGTGACCGCGCCGCCCTCGGCATAGCCGCGCCACCGGTCAATGGCCGCCATGCCGACCTGGTTGAAGGCTGACAGGAATGCCAGTGCGCCGGGCTGGCGGACTACCTCTTGGCGATGGACGAACTCGCCGGCGTGAACGATGCCGGCGGGCTGGTACTTGCCACCAGGACCGGTGTAGCCGCCGACCGCAAAGCTGGAAGCGGCCCCGATCGCATTTGCGGCAGCCATCGCAGCTGCTGCCGATTGCATCTGGATGGCCGCAGCGGTCACCGCCGCCGCACCGCTGATCAAGCCGGCACCGGAGGTGCCGAGTGCGGTTGCACTGGTGGCCACCGCCGTGGCGCCGGCGGTGACGCCTGCAGCTGCGCTCGACAGCGCCGCCGCCGATGCCTGGGTGGCGGCTGCAGCTGCAGCGTCAGCGCCGACGTCCACGCCCTTGTCGAACACCATCGAGGTGATCTTGCTGGCCAGGGCCTGCGACCACTGATCGGCGACGAACTCAGCCAGGCCAGTGGACACCGTCACGAAGAAGCTCCGCACCATGTCACCCAGGGAGGCGCTGCCGCTGGCCAGCGACATGAACGCCTCCTTGAAGGCGTTCTGGAACGTGGTACGGACGTTCTGCTGCAGGAGGTCCGTGGTTTGCGCCATCTCCCGCAGCTTCAGCTCGATCTGTTCGACCGCCGCCAGTGCCTCGGGGTTGCCCAGGGCCGTCGCGGCTTCCCGCATTTTCGGAACCAGTTCCCGCAGGGTGACCAGCTTGGCCTGGTACAGGTTGACGATGCGCTGCTGCGCATCCGCTTCAGTGATGAGACCGGCCTGCAGCTCGACCTGGATGCGCTGCTGCTCCAAGGCAACCTGGCCCATCGTGCGGTTGTAGGTCTCCTGCAGGCCCTTGAGCTGGGCACTGGCCTCAGTGAGCTTCATCAGCTTGGCCACGTCGGCCGCTTCGGCGCTCTTGCCTACGTTGTCCAGCTGCTGCTGCAGGCGGCCCAGCTCCTTCACCGTCTTGGCCGCCTCGGCATCGGTGCCGCTGCCCTGCAGCTGCGCCAGCTGCAGGCGCACGTCGACCATCTTCTTGGCCATCTCCACGCGCTGGCGTTCACTGTCGAGCAACTGCGCCTGGTCGACCAGCTGGGACTTCAAACCCTCGCTGGCGTTCTTGTAGGCGCCTTCCTCGATCTCATAGCGGATACGCGCGGCCTCGCCGGCCTTGGTTTCGCCCTCCTGCAGGTCGCCCAGCATGGACACCTGCTTGGCCAGGTTGTCCAGCTCGCGCTGGGCTGCGGTTTCGGCCTTCTCGCCCTCGGTCTTGCCCGGCTTGCGCGTGCGGCTGCGATCCTTGTACTGCTCCTGCAGCTGCTTGAGTGCCTTGTCATAGGCGCCGCCCTTGATGCTGCCATCGGCGCCGAAGACGACGTCGCGCAGCAGCGCCGGATCCGTGTTGCCAGCTGCAGCGCCGTCACGCAATGCGCGGAACTTCTTCCCCAGTTCGTCGACGGCCTTTGCCAGCTTCTCGGCCTTCGGTGCGCCGCTATCGAGCTGGTCCTGGATGGCCTTCGATGCGGCCACAGCCTTGCTCTGCACCTCCTGGTTGGCCTTGTCGGCCGCCGCCCGCTGTTCCAGGGCAACCTTCTCTGACTCCAGCGCGGCGATGCGAGCCTTAGTCTGCTGCTCACCCGCCGCACCTCGGGTGGCGTCACCAGGGATCGGGCTGTTGCGCAAAGCCTGGAAGAACGCCAGATCCTCACGCAGCGAGCTGAGGCGTGCCTCCACGTCAGTGCGGCCGACGTCCTTCATTGCCTGCCAGGTGCGCAGCACCGCGCCCTTTACGCCTTCCCAAGCCTGTTCAAGGAAGCCGGCCGACTGGCGGGCCTCCTCTACGCGCTGCTTGTGGACTTCCGCGAAGGCGCTGATGGCCAGACGTGCGGCGTCGGTTTGGCGCCCCTGATCCTCCAGGGCGCGAACGTGGTCGTACACCTCCAGCGTCAGGAAGTTGTACTGCTCGTTCAGCTCTGCCAGCGTTGCCGACGGCGCCTTGGCCAAGGCAATGATCTTGGCGGTCGTGTTCTCGATGCTGTCGCCGGTGAGCTTGGACAGGTTTACCGCCGCTTCGGCCGCCTCGGCAAGCGAATCACTGGCGATCCGGCCGGAGCCGGCCAGGCCGCTCAATGCCAGCTGCGCCTTGCCGTACTCGCCTGTGGTGCCGCCCACCTGGTTGCGCAGCTCGGCCAAGTGTCCGGCCGTAGTCCCCGCCGCATTGCCGGTGGCGATCAGGGACAGTTCCAGGGCGCGGTTCTCCTGATAGCCCTTGTATGCGGCGGCAGCGAACAGGCCCAGCGTGGCCACGGCACCGCCGACGGCCACGCCCAAGGCGCCAAAGCCGGCCGCGCTGCGACTGCCCAGGTTGAGCAGCATGCTGCCGGCGCCGGACACATTGCCCTGCAACAGGTTGGCGCCGACACCGGCCAAGCTCGTTCGGACCTCGCGCGCCGACAGGCTGAGATTGCGCATGCGCCGATCGGCAAGGTCGACGCCGTCGCTGAGCTGCTGCCAATGGGCACGCTGGCTGGCGATACCCACCATTGCGCGGTTGTAGGCTTCGCGCGAGATCGTGCCGGCGTCGACCGATCGCTTGAGCTTGGCTTCATCAGCATCGAGCCGGACCAGCGCAGCGTGGGCTGGGTCGTACACGCGCAGCAGCTGCTGCATTTGGCGCTCTTCCTTGGCGCGGGCGGAAGCGGCCTGCTCCTTGCTGGCCAGCAGTTGCTTCTCCTGCTTGTCCAGCTTGCCGAAGATCTCGGACTGCTCCTCCACCGAGACCAGGTTGGACCGCATCACCCGATCGAGCAGCTGCTCGGTTTCAGCCAGGTCTTCGAACGAGCGGGCACCGCGCTCGACGCGCTGCTGCAGCTCGGAGATGGACTGGATCTGCTGGGTGGTGGTGGCCTGAGAGGCATACGCGGCCTGAACCGCCTCGCGGGAAGCCTGCGCCTGCGCGGCGGTGGCGGCGGCATGCCGGGAGGCCGCCTCGCTGTTGGACTGGCTCGACTGCACCTGGGCGTCCAGTGCCCGCTTGTAGTCCAGCGATGCCTGCACCATGTCCTGGATGCGCTTGGCCGCCTGCTCGGCCGTCTCGCCCTGGCGCTGCAGGCCGGCGGCGGCGGTCTCCGCCGCCCTACCGGTCTCGGCGACGCCCTTGGCATTGCCGACCTTGGCCAGGCCATCGGCCGCCTTCTGCGCCGAGCCGCCGATCTTCTCCAGATCCTTGTCGAGGGCCTGGACCGCGCTGCCGGCCTGGCCGAGGTCCGCTCGGATCTTGAGGGCCAGTTCCATGTTGCCGGCGTTGCGGTTCACGTGATTACTCCAGTTGCTTGGATAGATCCTTGGCTACGGCACCGCCGGCGAATGCGGCATTGATGTCGTGCAGCCTGGCGCGGCGTTCCCTGCGGCTGCGCCTGTCCTCTTCCCGGAGGAAGAGCATCAGCTGCCGCTGGGTGTATCGCCCGATGTCGGCTGGGGTTCGTCCGTACCCCGCCCGGATGAGGGTTGAGTAGAGCTGGGCCCAGCCAATGACCTTGCCAGCCGCTCGGCCGCTGCCTTTCGCATCAGGCGTTCGATGAAAAAATGGCCGTTCACCTGCCACCACAGCAGCTGCAGCTGATCGCCATCGCGGTAGCCGAGACTGCTGATCCAGTCCTTGTCCTGGTCGGTCGCTGCGGCGATCAGCACCAGCACGTCATCGATGTTGCTGGCCAGAACCTCGGCCACCGCTTCCATGCTCGGGATGACGGACGCATCGCCGAAGACACGGTGCAGCCCTTCGACCAGCGGACGGATGTGGCGGTCCAGACGTGCGGCCTCGACGAAGCCGTACTCACGGACAGTGATCTCGCGCCCACCGATCACCGCCATGCTCTCCGGGTGCAGGATGGCCAAGTCGTCGGGAGCGCCCTTCTTGGGCGCTCCCTTCTTATCCGGGGCCTCGACCTTCTTGGCCATCAGGCGGCCTTCTTCTGCAGCAGGCGACCGAAGCCGCCCAGCACCGGATCGCTGGCCCTGGCCGGATCGAACAGGATCGCGGCCGACAGTGCCAGGTTGCCGTACTCCTGGTTGATCAGGCCCAGCGACTGCACCGGCGCGAAACGCGAGCGCCACAGTTCGATGACCACAGCATCGCCGGTCTCGGTGTTGATACCGTCGAACTGCAGGAACTGCACCTTGCCTGGTGCGGAGAACAGCACGGTATTCTCGACGCCTTCATAGCCATAGGCCGCCTTGAAGGGCTGCTGGAAGCTACCGAGGGTCTTGATCTCGACCACACCCTTGCTGTGGCCCACCAGCTCGTAGTTCGCGGCCGGCACCGTGACCGGGGTGGTTGCGCTGTCGGTGATGACCAGGTTGGAGGCGAACGGATGATCCAAGCGGACCTGGTCACCGACGACCAGGCCAGTCGGGAATACCTCACCGGTCACCGTGGCTGCGGCGATATCCGCCACCGTCGCCTGGAAGCCGAGAGCGAGGTTGGCAGACGACCAGTAGTCCAGCGTCAGGTTCAGCGCGGCGGTCGTGCCGGTGTCCAGGCGGCCGAGCTGCAGACGCTTGCCGGAGAACGAGTCGGTCTTGTCGGTGCTGTTGGTCGACAGCTCCAGGGTGGCTTCGGGAACGTTGCCGAGCCAGCGCAGCTTGCCGATCTTGCCATCGGGCTGAACGTCGGCGCTGCGGATGTAGCCCTGCAGCGAGAAAAGGGAACCGGTACCGGACATCGTCACTTCTCCTTCGAATCGGTGACCACGCGGTTCGCGACCAACCACTCGCGATCGGCTTCGGACACCTTGATCTTGGCCTTGGCGTCGTACTGAACGCCGGCGTGGGTGTGGGGCTTGTCGAGGGTGACCTCGACCAGCTTCTGGACGGGTGCTTCGTTCACCGCGCTGCTCCTTTGATGATGTGCTGCGTTTGATAGATGTCTGCCCACAGCGCGATGCTGGCGTTGTAGTCCTGCATGTCGCCCTGGACGAACTGGCAGGCGCGTGCGCCCGGCAGGTTCGGAACCCAGCCAATCAACGCTCCGCGAATGGCGGCCAGCACCGCCTGCAGATCCTGGCTGACCTGCTCCCCGCGCTGATCGCGGTAGTTCCGCGCCGCGACCACGACGGCAAAGCTGGCGTAGGCAATCTGGCTGCTGGGTACCTGCTGGCCCGGAGGGGCGACGCCCTGCTGTTGCGAGACCGCCTTTTCTCGGGCCAGCACCAGGTAGGCGCACGGCGCCGGGAAGTCCTGGAGTGACTGCACGGCGTGGTAGTCGGCCGCGCCTTTGATAGACCGCAGCGTTTGGTTCTCCAGCAGCTTGGCCGCCACCAGGCGCTCGCGGACCAGCTCGACGTCGAAGGGCGCGGCGCTCACTTGCCGTAGTCCTCCAGCGTGGTGTGGGTGAACTGCCGTTCCGGCGCACACCACTCGGGTGAGCCGCTGCTGGGCGGCGGGAGTGGATCGTCGACGCCCAGTGAGAACTTGCCGTCCCTGGTCAGCTCCAGAAAGCGCAGGGCCTCCTTGTAGTCGCGGACAACAGGGTCTGTGCGGTCCTCGGTGTTGACCCGATCCTTGTGCAGCAGGTAGCGGGCGATCCAGCGCGCCCAGGTGGGAACGATCGTCGGAACCGGATTGAGCGGCACCGTGTAGGGCACAGGCTTTCGCACGACCAGGTAGCCATTGATCACGCCGTCGGCATCGTCCAGGGCGCGCTGCACGTGCGCCGCTGCCTGGTCGGCGATCGCAATGTCCGCAGGATCGTAGCCACTGCGATCATCGCCAAGGAGCGTGGCGTCCATCAGCGCCTCATCGACGATGCGGAACCGCTCCGGGGTGGCCACCTCGGCCAACTCCCTGGCGAGCTTGGCGGCCGACAGCAGGGGTAGCGTGCAGTAAGACATGGCGGCCTTCAGACGTGGTCGAAGGGTTCGGCCGGTTCGGTGCCGAGCACGCCGGCGGCCTGGTAGATCGCCGCGTCGTCCTCGGACATTTCGATCCAGGCGGGCGGCTTCAGGACGCTGCCCCGGAACTTGAACGGAGTCAGCACCTCGAAACAGACGCGCGCCGGCGCATCGTCGTCGTGCGCATTGACGTCGGCGTCGCGGCCGGCAGCGGCATTGGCTGTGCCACTGGCTTCGGAGGTGGTCGGCGGCGCAGATGCGGAAGCGACGCCGCCGGCATCAGGAGCCTGATCGTTCGCGGCCGGATCCAGCGCCGGGCCGGCGCCCGAGCCCGACGATGCGGCAGCGTCGACATCGGCATCGGCTGGAGGATCCAGCTGCGTCGATGCGGTCTCTGCGGGCTTCTCTTCCGTGACGGCCGGGGCAGCGGCCGGCTTGCTGTCCTGGACGGTCTTGGGTGCGCTGGACGGCGCGGTGCGGGGCTTGGCCACGACGGGGTCTCCGAATAGGTGTGGTGCCGTTCTCTCCGGCTGTCACGCATGGTTCTTCGTGCTGCGCACGATCAGGCCCGCGTTCGCCTGCTGCTGCCGCTCGCTGGGTTGTACGGATGAGCGACAGCCAATCCGGCGACGTCCTGTCGCCGGCGGCGTATTACAGGCCGGCGCCCTGGATCAGGTAGCCGGCGGCCATTCCGGCAAGGACCGGCGACGCATCGTTGCTGACGCCATAGATCCAGCTCTTGGCGTTCTTGTCGTAGTACGGCTCCTCGACCAGCGGCATGCCTTCAATGCGGTAGCCATAGCCGTAGCTCGGCTCCTCGGCATTGGCATTCACGTCGGAACCGGGGCTGACATAGGCCAGCACCACAGAAGTACCCCACACGTCGCCGAACTCGTCGTTCGCACCAGCGACGACGCCCGCGCCCACCACGATGTTCTCGATCTCGAATACCTGACGGAGCAGATCCAGGGTGACTTTGCGGATACCGCTGTCGGCCGAACGCGCGATGATCTTGGGATGGCGCTTGAGCTTGCTGAAGGCGGTGGCCGACAGGAGCATCGTGTTGGGATAGAGACCGATGCTGGCGCGGACAGCTTCCTTACCGGTCTCGACGTCACTGGCCGGGTCGGAGGCATCGTTCGACCAGACGTCGGTGCCGGTCAGGGTCACCTTGTGGTCGTTGTCGTAGTTGCTGGCATTGGTGGCGATGCCGGCACATTCGACTTCGTACTCCAGCAGCTGCGAGCGCAGCACGACATTGACGGCACGGGTCGCCAGGTTGATGCCCGGCACTGCATTGGCGTCGCGCATGTGTTCGCGCGGCACCACCGCTTCCAGCGAGCTGGGGATGATGCTGTACGGCTTGCCTTCATAGCCGAAGCGGACGCGCTTGGTGGCCGCGCCCGGTGCGCGCTTGGAGTTGTAGACCTTGAAGGACTCCTTGCCGAACTCGATGACCCGGCCGCCGTAGGCAGCAACGTCGGCGAAGGGGAACAGGACGGATGCGACGAGCTGCGCCTGGCGGTAGCCACGGGCGTGTTCGGAGAGGATCGGGTCAACGACGCGAACCTGGCCGGGGGTCATCTGTGCGGACATTACTTGGTCTCCTACGGCGAGGTGCCGATCAATTCGGGATGAGGATCACTTCCAGCACGTCGCCATCGGCGGTAGCGCTGGAACCGGGCGCCGCACGGGCGACGACCTTGCCGGTGTCGGCGGTCAGCGCTTTGCCATCGGCACCGACCTGGATGGATGCGCCGGCAGCGATGGAACCGCCGGCCACCACCTGGGTGGTACCGAGGACGTCGACCGGCGCCAGCTCGCCGATGGCGGCATTGGAGCGGGTGACGCCATAGCTGTTGCCACCGGCAGCAGCCACACCACCGGCGGGCGAAACGAAGCGGTTGGCAACGAGCGCTGCGGTGGCCTTCACGGACAACGTGAGCAGGGCGATGTTCTGCGACATGGTTCTCTCCTGGGAAAGTGGGTTAGCCGCCAACCGCTGCAACCGCATCGGCCCACGAAGTGCCGGGGTGCTGCAGCTGGTGGGCCTTGGCCTTGTTGAACAGCACCGCTCGGTCCGGCGACACGGTGGAGCCGAGCGGCGCCGAGAAGTTGGCCGGCGATTCGACGCCCTGGTCGCCAGACTTCTCGGAGAAATCGATCGCCTTCGGCATCGCCGTGAGCAGCTCGCGCAGCACCTGTTCCGCCGGCTTGGAGACCTGGTTGTCACCTTCGGCGAAGTTCAGCGCCTGGCCGCCGGCAGGCAGCGCCAGCAGCAGCTCGACGACGCCCGCCTTCTGGCGCGGCAGCAATTTGCCTTCGGTGACCAGGGTTTCGGCGAAGCTCGCCGCATCCTCGCGACGTGCGGCTTCTTCACGGGCGGCGAGCGCCTTCTCGCGCGTGTCCAGGGCGGCAGTCTGCGCCTGGATTTCCTGCTCGCGCTGGGCGATCTGTTCCGGGGTCTGCTGTGACATGGGATTCTCCGAGGTTGTTTCATCAATGGGTGCCGCAAAAGACGTCGGCGAAAGACCCGCACTGTCGTCCGGCTCACGGGTGCTTTCAGTGACCTCGCGGATCTGCCATTGCGGGATGATCTTGTCGGCGGTTTCCAGCCCATCACGGTCGATGAGGTAGTCGCGCAACGACTGCAGCAAGGAGCCAAACGTCCAGCCCAGGCGCGCGAGCGGCTGCGAGAAGCAGACGGCCTCTTCGCCGTCAGCGAAGGACGCGAATTTGAGGCCCTTGACCGCCGGCGGCTGGGCGCCCAGGAAGCCGATGTGCCGCAGGTAGAACTTGCCTGGTGTCGGATTGCCTGGGGTATTGGGCAGGAAGATCGACGCGCTGATCTTCTTGAAGCGCCCCTTGTTGACCATGCTGGCGAAGTCAGGGTCGACCTGGTGCGGCTGGGCGAACAGCACGCCATCGCGGCACTCCAGGGCCTTGCCCCAGCCGTATGCCGGCAGATCAGCCTTGGGATGACCGACGACGATTGGCGCTTCGTGCAGATCGACACTGTACGTCTGTGCAATCTGCTGAACGTCCTCTTCGGTGAAGGTGTAGGAATTCCCGTCTTCGGCGACGTGGGTTCCTGCCTTGAAGATTTGCAGTGCGGCGGCGGGCTGGTTCATGCCGCCATGTTCCTGTTGCGATCGCGTCAGGTCATTTGCACGGGTTCACAGCTTTTTCGGGTCGCACGCGCGCGACTGTAGGCAGGCCACCCGCATCATCGCCTTCGAAGCGGGAAGGATCGCGCAGAAAGCGGTGTCTGACACTTGCGGCACATTAACAATGCATCACCGTGCCACTCAGCACGTCATCGGGCGCAGCGGCGCGCTGTTGCGCTCACTCCGAAAACAACCCTGCCACGTGATCGGAGGCAATGAGGATGACCTCTTGCTCGTCCTCTGTGGACAGGCCAAGCCACGGGCGCGCGGGAATGCCGATCGTGTACGCCGGCAACGTCACCCACTGAGCGAAGTTGGATTGGCGCCGCTTCACGAACTGCGTTCCGACTTCGCCATCCCGGCCCTGACGGAAGTACACCTGGGTAGAGCGTGCAGGCCTGTTGATCGCGCCGCCGAACTGGTGGATAGCGCCGTAAGGTGCGTTGGTGCCTACCAGCAGCGTGTCACCCACCACTTGATGCGCGAGCTGGTCACCGAGCATGTGGAAGTCGAAGCGGAGCATCGGAACGCCCGGACGCTTGCGTTCCTTGTAGCGCCGGTAGCTTGGCGAGAGTGGTGCCCAAGGGGCGCCGTCCGGCGACACCTGGCGTGCGGCACGGTCGCGCGTAGAGCGCAATAGGTACTCGCCGATATCCTCCAGCAACGGCTGCAACGCGTCGTTGCGCAGCCCTTTGGCAGCATTGCGCAACGCAGGGCCGGCAGTGTCCTTGGTGATTTCAACGCGCGCGGCCATCAGGGGATCTCACCTTGAATCAGCTGCCAGCTCCCGTCGTCGACCAGGCGGTGGAGCTTCCTCGCTGCGACCATTTCTGCCTGCTTGATCAGATTTGGAACGCCTGCTTCTGCCTGGATCTTGACGTCAACGATCAAGCGCTGTCGCTGCCGATCCCCCTGAAGAACAAAGCGCACGATGCTGGCGGCAGCGTCGTACAACAGCGCAAAGGGTGAGCGCATTGCGCTGGCCAGCGTTGGGAAGTGGGACGGCGGCACCTTGTCCAGTACGTCGGCGGACTCGATGGCGATCGCCGCCGAGCCCAGCTCGGCCGCCTTGCCCAGCAGCGCATCGACTGCACTCGCCTGTAGGGCACCGACGAGGTACTGGCCTGCGTGTGTGCGGCCAGCTGCAGCTGCTGCACGCCACTCGGCCAGGCCGGCCTGTATCGCGCCCAGCGCACGGGGGCGCTCCAGCACCTGGGCAGCAGTACGTGCTGCCGGGTTTGCAGGCAGGCGCACATTCCTGCGCAGCGCACCCTGCAGCGCCTCTTCGATGCCGCTGCCCAGCGCAGGCGGTGTCTGCGGTCCGCCTCTGCTGCTCGGCCAACCATCCAAGCTGCGGCCAGGGGCATAGCCGAAGCCCGGATCCACACCGACCGGCGTTTCAACCAGGAACGGACCGCCTGGGCTGCGCTGCCCGACCAGGCGCTGCTCAAACTCGATAGGAGGAGCCTTGTCCGGCCCATCCTTGCCCAACCGCGCCAGATCGCGGTCGTTGAGCGCCTCGACATAGCACTGGCAGCCCCAGCCATTGGCGGGGAAGTACCACTGCCACCAGGGATCGTCGCAATGCAGGACAATCCCATCCCAAGCCTGGTGCAAGGGCCTCGGGGTTTCGACGGCGTCGCTATGGCGGTAGCGCCACCAGGGCCTGGACTTCTTCAGAGCCTGCAGCTGATGCCAACGGCCCGCGTTGTAGCTCTGGCGGAGGTTGGTCTCGTAGATGACGCGGCTGCGCCAGTTGCGTCCACCGTTGTAGTCCCAGCCATGCGTGGCCACGATGCTGTCGAAGTCGCGGCGGAACTGCTCCAGGGTAGTGCCATCTTCTTTAGCCTTCAGGATGGCAGCGGCGAAGTCGGCCACCAGCTCGTCGCGGTTGGCACCGGCGACCATGAAGCCCTGGTCATGTTCCGACTCCCATACGTCCAGCCAGCTTTCCGTGACGATGTTTCGCTTACGCCGGAAGAACGCGATCTGCTGGGCGAAAGGAACTGTGCCGTAGCCAACACCAGCCATCGATCAGCTCCCGATCGACTGCTGGACGTCATCGCGGCCACGCAGGTGCGCTGCGGCGAGACCCTGGGCTGTAGCCGTCGCAAACTCCTCCAGGCTCATATCCGGTGCCCGTGCCAGCACCTGTTCGTACAGATCCTCCAGAGATGTCGCCTCCTCCGTAAGCTCACGGAGGGTGGCCACCCATTGCTCACCTGCAGGCCGCGTCACACGATCGAGCTGGGCAGCCATGCTATCGGCCGCCCTGCCAACCGCATCTGCGAAAGCGGCGGGATGATGGCGTTGCAGCAGTGAGAGGATGGACGCAGAAGGGTCCGCGAATGCCGGTCCGGCGATCGCGCTGGAATCAAGAGGCGGCACTGCGGCGGGAGCCCCGACCTCGACCCATTCACCACCATAGGTGTCCTGGACGTGCTTGAGGGTGGGCTTGAAGCCAAGGCGCGATACCGTCTCTTCGCGCTTCGCTCGGCTTTCCAGATCCTCAGCCTCCTCCGTGACGCGGTACACGCGAGGGATTGCAGCACCGGGGAAATTCCACTCCGTGATCCAGCGGGCGGGACCAGTGTTGAAGGACTCGCACACCAGGTCGGCATCGGCCTTGATGATGTCAGCACGCACGTCGGCCTGCAGGTCGTCATTCCCCAGCCGTCCGGCGGTGCCTTGGGTGCTGGCTGTCTGACCCAGGACGACCTTTTGAATGGCCGCGTCCATCGCATCCTGCAGAGCCTTGTAGTCGGCGGTGCCGCTGCGCCCAGCGGCCAACAGCTCCAACACCATGCCATCCGGCAAGATCACACCGGAATCGGTGGTGATGGCGCGGGTGGCCTGGAGCAGCTTTGCCTTCTCGGAATCAGTTGCGTCCGACCCATACTTGCCCACGGCAGTAGGCATGCCGAACTTCTCCAGGAAGATCAGCCAGAACTTCATGCCGTTCCGTTTGAACAGCACCGGCCAGTAGAGCCAATGCGCAAGACCCAGGCCGTAGGGTTCATCGTCGTGGTCAGCACCGGCGCAGAAGCTCCAGAAGTACGGCGCCTGGGCCGGCACGCCCTCCAGCATGTTGTTCATGGTCAACATGCGCAGATCGCCCTCCTTGCCGAATCGGAATCGGCGGCGATTGCGCACTTTGATCGCCTTGAAGCCAATGCGGTCGCCCACGCGCTCGTAGATCAGCTCTGCCACTGCGTAGCCATAGAAGACGCCGGTCAGCATCTTCGTCGTCACGTTGTCCCAGCCGATCTTGTCCAGTTGCGTCTTCAGGAAGTCGGCGGCTTCCTGGTCGATAGGCCGATCTCCGCCTGCGTCGACCTGGTACTCGCACTGGGTAACTGCCAGCTGGCGCTGACCAAAGGTGGACTTCACCTCGGGATCGGAGAACACCTGCTCGTAGATCAGAAGGTCGCTGGTGCCGCGCGAGCGAAGCACGCTGTCGTAGGGACGCAGCAGCGGACCGGTGTATCCACGAGTGATGTCGATTCCATCCGCGGTGGTTGCGATCTCTCGGCCGATCTCAGGGCGCGCCTGGTTCATACATAACCTCCAAAGTCATTGCCACCAGCCACAGTGCCGAAGCCGTCATCGCTAATGCGCAGGGGGCCATCGGCCGAGGCTGCGAAGCTCCCACGCGCACCGGTGGACTGAAACTCAATTGGAACTCGCGTCACGTGGTTGAGCGCCGCGAACTGTGTCAAGGCACCAGCAATAGCGCCGTCGCCGTGGCGCACCAGCTCCGGATCCTGCAGATCCTTGCGCTCCAGTTTCGGCACCATCGGAATGCCGTCGACGTACTCGACCGCTCGGTGGTCATCCTCCAGCGAGGCGTCCCTGGGAAGGCTGATGAAGCCATCCTCAAATAGCGAGATGTACTTGGGCATCCATTCGCCGTACCAAGGCCGCGACAGCGTCACCTCATGGATGGGGCCGCCCTTGTAGCGCCCGGCTTCCTTGTCCAGCTCGGCCCGACCGTATCGGTCGCCGGTGTACTCCATCAGCGTCTGGCCGGGGCCGGTGGCATCCCCTGCGAACGTCCAGCGCCCTGTAGCTTCCGTCTTCAGGAAGTCCAGCAGCGCCCACAGGATCTGCTCCTGCTGGCGGGTGGGAGCATTGGCCAGCTCGATCAGGAACGGCACTATCCGGCGCAGATCCTGCTCGATTCGCGCGGGCATAATCACCGAGAAGTGGCGATGGCGGGCGAAGTCCATGCCAACCGCCCAGCGGCCTGTGAATCCCTTGGCGGCGGTCCTCAGCGCCGGTATCAGCTGCGTGGCAATCCAAGACGCGCACCACACCTCGCGCTCCTTCTCGGGGCGCTTCGGGAAGTCGTCATCGAAGACGATCCGCAGTACCGGCCGGGTCTCCGCCATTGCGCGGTCCAGCCACACCGAAGGAATGGCCGAACCCTCGCCGTCGCGGGGGATGACGTCCAGCTCCTCGCGCATCGCAGCCTTGCGCGGCCCGTAGGCGGAACGGATCGCGTTGTACCACTCGCGCTTCCCATCCGGCGTGGCGATCTTGCCGCGCATGGCGCAGGCCCGCTCGTAAAGGCCGTTGGCCACGGCATCGTCGAAGCTGATCCGAATGACCTTCGCCTTTGCGCCATAGCGCCCCGCGCGGATGTCCTGCACGAGCTGGTTGAACGGGTTCTTCTTACCCCTGTGGGTTGACCATACCCGGATGCGGCCGCCCCAGATGAGCAGTGCAGTTGCCGACTCCAGTACCTTGGCGACGTCCTTGTGGAGCGCTGCTTCGTCCAGGTCGACCACGCCCTGCAGGCCGTGGATGTTTTCGGGACGCGAGGACAGGGCGGTGACACGGAACCCGCTGGCGAAGCGGACGCGGAACGCTTGGATCTGGCGGCTTGTGCCGTCAGGCGCCTGGTCCTGGAAAATGTGCTGTTCAACACGTGATGCCTGCCCGCGCGCAATGATCGGTGCGAACTTGGCAACGTAGCCAATGAACTCCAGACCTTTCTCTTTCGTGTCGGCCATGTACCACACGTTGTCACCGCCGGCTTCCTTGGAAGAAGCGGCGGTGATCGTGTCGGTCAGCGCCTGCGCAAAGGTGATGCCGGTGCGACGCCCCTTCTCGCATACCGCAATATCCAGCCATTCCTGCATCCGGATCCATTCGGACTGGTGGGCCATCAGCACGCCGGCCTCACGCGGATCGAAGTTGGACGAAATGGTGCGGACGCTTTCCGGAAGGTCATCCCAATCCAGAACGCGCTCGGTATCCGGCAGTGGCGTCAGCTCGGACACTTAGCCGACTCCCTGCAGTACGGTGTTCCGCCAGAAGGCTACGTCGTCAGCGCCAAGGCCTCGCGCACGTGCCGCGTCCTCCACTCGCTGCGAAGCCTCCTGAAGCGCCTTCTCCCGCACCTCAGTTGCCCACTTGTGGCGGTTCACACTGGCACGGCTGAGGGTGGCGATGTTCTTGGCCGCCTTTCCCAGGAGCGCGATGCGCTTACCAGGATCCATTCCATCTTCGTCACCCTCTTCCAGCTCCTGCAGCGCCAACAGCGCGTCGAAGATCTCGGTCTGAACGATGCTGATAATCGCGTTGCTGCGCTCGTCGGCATCATCAGGCGCGGCCTGGCTGATCAGGCGCGCCGCTTCGGTGCTGGCCTTGACTGCAGCCAGCCGCCGCTCCAGCTTCTGGCCATAAGCGCCGACGGCACTCTTGCCGATGCTGAAACCCTTCTCAGTGAGCCATTCGGCCAGCCCGACGTACCCGCCGAAGCCGGAGGCAATCAGGCGGGTATCCAGCTCGGCGCGGATGTCCTGGGGAAGCTGATCGATCTTGCTGGCCGGGGGCATGGCGTCACCAGTACCGTTCTGGCCGAGCGATGCCGGGATCGCACTGCGCGGTGTACTCGGCGATATCGGTGCCGAGGCGGGTCATGTCGGCATGCCAGCGTCCATCCGGGCGCTTGTCCAGCTCGATCATGCGGCGGTCTTCCAGATAGTCCAGGGCGCGACGCACCTCCAGCTGGGTGGCATCGGGATACAGGGCGTGCGCGATGCTGAGGAGAATCTCCTCGTAGGCGCCGTAGGGGGCCGCGTTGTGCAGACCCAACAGCATCACCCAGCGCAGGTTCTCCCGCCGAACTTTGTCCATGTCCAACTTAATGCTCACGTCTTGCTCCTTGGATCTGGATCGACTTGATCTCTGAGTTGATCGCGTCGAGCTTTGCCTCAATGACCGTCTGGCTTCGGATGTGGTCGTCTCTTCGCACGTACTCCCTAGCCAGTTCCGCACGCAGTCCCAGCAGGTCCAGCTCCTGCTTGCGCCAGCCCTCGGCCGCCTTCTCAAACCCAGCCATACGCTGGTCGATGCTCGCCTTGATCTGGCTGATGCCCCACTTGACCAGGCCGACCAGCGTCCCGAGAAGTGCGAGCACAAGCGAAAGGGCCTGCCACAACTCCAGCGAGATCTTCATTTCGTGGCGTCTCCGCCACTGAGATTGGGCTGTGACATTTTTCTGGCGCCACTGAGCCGTTCCGATGTCGCGCGATCGTCGTTGACCCGCTGCAGCAACTGCTGCCAGGCGGCCTCTCGCACGATCGCGTCAATCGCGCATGGAGTGAGCGTGCCGTCGTGCAGACGGCACAGCGGCGGCGGTGGGGCCGGGGCCTGGAGCGGATCGGTGAGTGCCGGCGGCAGCTCGACGTAGACCAGGACCGGCCACTCGACCAGTTCAGTGCGGGTCAGCGGTTGCTTGGTCTCCCCACAGCCCGCGAGCAAGAGCAGCGCACACAGGAGTGGTGCGAAGCACGTTGCAGTCTTCATCGGAATCCACCTTCTTGGTCAGGGCCTGCTGGCGCTGTGCCGCCAGGCGTTCGAGTTGAGCGATGCGGTCTGCGCGGGCATCCAGTTCGGCGATTGCTGCGCGCTGTTGGGCCAGCTTCGTATCTGCCTCCCGTTTGAGGGCGGCCCGCAGGGTGGCAGCGGCATCGGCGTTGCCGGCGGCGACGTTGCGCGCGGTATCGCGCTCGGCGCTGAGTGCGATGACCTGGTCGGACAAAGCGTTGACCCGATCGACCTGGCTTCCCGCGCCCCACCGGTGGCCCAGCCAGAGCCCCAAGAAGAAGGCGACAACCACCACGGCCAGGGCGAACCGCACCACGACCGGACCCGTGGCAGCACCCACGACGTGCTTGGCGGTCAGGTGCGGGTTCACGCACTCACCGCCTTGCGGGCACGGCGCAGGCGCCACCAGGTGAAGATGCTGGCGCCAGCCAGTGCCATCACACCGACGGCAATCGCAAGGCGCAACCAGCTGGGCATGCCGGTGGTGGCCTGCGCCACAGCATTGACCTGCTGGATCGCGGGCAGCACGCCCTGGATGACCGGCTGCAGCTGCTGCGCGGCTTCCACGGCGGCCATCGTGCCGCCCGCTGCGGCTGCAGTGGCAGCAGCCGTGGTGACCGACGAAGGCACGGCAACCAGTGGCTTCGCGCCGGGGTTGACGACGCCGGCCAGGCGCAGCCCCTCCTCGATCACGTCCGGGCTGTAGGGCTGCTGGCCGTTCTCGTGGCGAATGATGGCCTCGACCATCGGGCGCATGCGGCGGTATTCGTGGGTGTTGATGAACTGGGTCGGGGCGACGCCGACGGCCCCAGCCACAGCGCCAACGTAGGCGTCGGTGTTGTTCTCGCTCGGCGGCGCCCAGCGATCAATGAGCTGCCGCACGGTGCTGCAGCCGTGCTTGTCCTGGTAGTTGATCAGCAGCAGGGCCATCGCGCGGATACCCCAGGCCGGCGCCGAGAACACTTCGAAGCGCTTTTCGTTGCGCTGCTCCTCGGTCATTCGCTCTCGGGGCATGCGTCCCTGCCATTTGTTGGCAGGGTTGCGCTCGATGTTGCCCGGATTGTTGTTGCGGATGCCGCGCGTGCTCTTGGTCGTCATGGCCTGCTCCTGGAATAGAAGGGCCGACGGGACACGACGAGGAGCGCCCGTCGACCAGGCGCGCCCCGAACGCGCCGAATCGATGGGATGCAGTCTCTATTTCGACAGCGCGCAGGTCATTTGCACGCGTTCCAAGCCTTCCTCGCGTGCGCGCGAGATAGTGGGCTGAAACGAAGAAGGCCACCCGGAGGTGGCCTTCAGTCATTTCGCGGCGTGCAGCGCCGCAGGTTGTTCCATCAATCGCTTTCGCGCCTCCGGATCAAGATCGATGCCGCGCAGTTGCAGGATGCGCTGGAAGGTTCCATCCGTGTTGAAAACCAGCATCACGTGCTTGATCTGTGTATCGGAACGCCCCGTCCAAACACTGGACTTCGACTGGACGTGCTGCCAGAGGTACCCGATGGCTCCGCTTTTGCCCACGGTCGAACTCTGCGGCTCGGCACCGAGCAGCGCGACCGTTTCGGCGAGCGTAGTCTTTCCAACTTCCAACTGAGCGAGGTTGGCGGCGTTGAACTCCTGCCCAATGGTCGCCTTCGCGGCGGTCAGTAGCAGCAGTGCGATGAGAGCGAAATAGAGCTTCTTCATGGTGACTTTCTCCTTGTCGTCTTGCGGGCTTTGACGGCGACGGAGGACTCCTCCGGGGTGGATCGGACTTCGTGAACGAACCCGTCGATGGTGGACTGCAGCAGGTCCGACTGCCCCAGCGCCGCGCCGACCAGGATGTCGCGAACGAGCGCCTGGTAGCTCTCAGGAAGGTCCAGCGTTGACGCCTTCTGTGACGCATCCGAAAGCAGCTTCATTCGCCGGCCCAGCTCGACCTCTGCTGGTTGCGCGAACACCGGGCCGCTGCCCGTGGCGAGGTACTCGGCGCGCACGTGTAGTTTTTCCACCAAGCCACGCATTTCATCCGAAGACAGCTTCTTGACCCGCCCCGAGGTCAGGTTCTTTACGCGATCGATAGATATACCAAGCCTTTCAGCCAGGTCGACCTGCCTGAATCCCCCGTCTTCCATGATCTGGCGGATGAGTGAAGAAACCACACGAACCCCTTGCAAGGTGTACTTTTTACACTTAGGATTGTTCCGGAGTCGTCAACGGCCCTTTTACACCCCGGCAATAAGAACCGAAGGATAACCCAATGCGTTCCACTGACCCCGGCCTTGATCTTCACAAACGTGTGCGCGCCGGCTTCGTACTGCAGGGCAAGACCCTGACCGAGTGGTGCCGTGCCAACGGCACCACTGTGACCAACGCACGTGCCGCATTGCTTGGCACCTGGAACGGCCCGAAGGGCCGCGCGATGCGCAGCCGGATCGTGAAGGCGGCCTGCATCGACCGGGTGCAGGCATGAACGCCCCGGCACAGCAACCCGTGCGGCGGGCGTTGCGCCTGATCTTCGCCCTGCAGGGGCACGCCTTCGACGGGCTGCGCCTCAAGCAGTTGGCCGATTCGATCAAGGCAACGCCTTCGACGGTCCTGCGTGACCTGGAGGTACTGGCCGACGAAGGCATCGCAGAGCGCATCGCCGGCCGCGATGAGTACTGGCGCCTTTCCCCCCGACTGATCCAGCTGGCTCGCGCTCACGAACAGGAGCTGGCGCGTGTGCGCCAACGCCTGGAAGAGACCGAGCAGCGCTATTCCCGCAACCCCAACTGATCGACGAGGACAGCAATGACCAAGAAAGACACCGCAGGCCGCAAGGCAGTCGCACAGGCCGAGGTAGTGGGACCGGAGTTCATTGGCAAGACCGACGCCAATGACGCGGCACAGATGGAGCAGATGCGTGAGCGCCAGCTTGCGCTGGTTGAACAGTTCGGCGAGGGTCTTGCATGGCACCCGGACCACTACGAAGCGGCGATCCGCCGCGAGCTGCATCGCGGGTGCGAAGCTTTCCTGCGCGCTGGCAGCTACCTGCTGGTGGCTCGCGAGTGCAGCGTCCACGGAGAGTGGGCGGGAATGCTGCAGCGCTTGGGCATGGAACCGCGTCAGGCACAGCGGATGATGGAAGCGGCCCGGCGTGTTGCTGCCTTGCCGAATGCGTCGACGTCGACGCAATTGGTCACCGCGATCAAGAGCGAGAGCAAGCTCATCGAGCTGCTTTCGCTGCCGGAGGAGCAGTTCAAGGAGCTGGCGGAGACCGGTGAGACCGGCGAACTGGAACTCGATGACGTCGGCAACATGTCCGTGCGCGAACTGCGCGAGGCCGTCCGCAACGCTCGTGCTGATATCGAGGCAAAAGACCAACGAATCAGCAAGTTGTCCGATGACCTGAACAGGGAACATGAGAAGACGACCAAGGCGCAGCGGCGCTGGAAGACCGCCGATGCCGATCAACAGCTGATCATCCTCAAGCAGGCCGTCACCGAGGCCGAGCAGGCCGTCCTGGCCGCGCTGGGCAATGGAAAGGCCGGGCTGATGGCGGCGTTCCGCACACTCGCCACGCACGCCTCCGAGACCGATCAGGACACCGACGCAGCGGTCTTCCTCAGCGACACCATCGGCCGCCTGCTCAATGCGGTGCGCACCGTGCGTGACGACGAGGAGCTGCCGCTCTCCCTGCCGCTGGTACATGACGGCTCGGAGGCCTAAGCATGTCCGCCGAAGCCCTCATCCAAGCGGCGGCCGGCAAACTGCTGGCGGCGCCGCACGGTAGCAAGAGCCGCATCGCGGCCGAGCTGGCCGAGCAGATGGGTTGCTCGGTTCAGACCGCCTACCGTCGCCTGCAGCAGGCGACGGGCGGCATCAAGCCCCGCAAGAAGCGATCGGATGCCGGTGAACTCGCGCTCACACGCGACGAAGCCGCCGCCATCGCCGCCCTGGTCGAAGAGACCCGGCGCCTCACCGGCACCGGCACCCTGCCGGTCGAGGACGCCGTGGAGATTCTGCGCGCAAATGACCGCATCGAAGCGCTGCGCGTCGACAAGTCCACCGGCGAACTGGTGCCGTTGAGCGTGTCCTCAATCTGCCGCGCCATTCGCGCTTACGGCTTCCATCGCGACCAGCTGGCTGCACCGACTCCGGCTGCACGCCTGGCATCGCCGCATCCGAATCACCTCTGGCAGATCGACGCCTCGGTGAGCCGCCAGTTCTACCTGGCAGCGAATGGCACCGAGGTGATGGACAAGCGCCGCTTCTATCGCGGCAAGCCGGAGAACTTCACCAAGATCGCCGAGAACCGCTTGTGGCGTTATGCGATCACCGACCACGCGAGCGGTGCGATCGAGGTGTTCTACGTGCTGGGTGCCGAGAGCAGCGCCAATCTGCTGTCGGCCCTGATCCACGCGATGACGCGGCGCGAGATGGGCACGATGCACGGTATCCCGAAGCTGCTGATGATGGACCCCGGCAGTGCGATGGTTGCGGCGACGACGCGCAGCTTCCTGTCAGCCTGCGGCATCGAAGTGATCATCAACGAGGTCGGCAATGCCCGTGCAAAGGGCCAGGTGGAGAACGCGAACTACCTGATCGAGACCCACTTCGAAGCGATGCTCAAGGCCAGGTCGCCGGTCACCAGCCTGGAGGAGATGAACACCCTGGCCCAGCAGTGGGCGCGGGCGTATAACGCAACCCGCATCCACACCCGCACTGGCATGACCAGGCGCGATGGATGGCTGCGCATCACCCCGGACCAGCTGCGCATTGCTCCGGATGTCCAGGTACTACGGCAGCTGGCTACCAGCACGCCGAAGCCATGCACGGTGCGTGACTGCATCATCCGCTTCCGTGGCAAGCAGTACGACGTGCGTGGCATTCCGGGCCTCATCAACGGCCAGCGCGTGGACGTGGTGGTCAACGCGCTGGAGCCGGACAACAGCGTGCGTGTGCTGATGCCGGGCGAACAGGACAGTGCGCCGATTCACTTCGTTGCACCGCGCCTGCAGCACGACGACTGGGGCTTCCTCGATACCGCTGCCCAGGTTGGCACTGAGTATCGGGCCGCGCCCGAGACGCCGGCGGACGCGGCGCGAAAGGAACTGGATCGCCTGGCGATGGAGGTCAAGAGCGACGCCGAGGCGATCGCCGCGCGCAAGGCCCGCCGCGTGCCGTTCGGCGGCAAGGTCGACCCGATGAAGCACATTCGCGAGGCGAATGTCGCTCCCAGCCTGCCGCGATCGGGAACCCTGGCCGAGCTGGACGCGCCCCAGGTGCTGGCAGCTCAGCGCATCGAGCCCGAGGTGGTCCGGGCCGAGCTACCCGCGCTCAACCACGTTGAGGCCGCCATGCGCCTCAAGCCGCTGGTCGAGCGGTCGGGCAATACCTGGTCACCGGAAATGTATGCACGCACCAGCCAACGCTGGCCCGAGGGTCTGCCGGTGCATGAGGTCGAGGCCTGGGCGATCGCCCTGGTCGAACCCGAACGTGGCGGCCTGCGCGTCATCAACGGAGGTGCCGCGTGACGCTGCGTCTGAAATCGATCCTCGCCCGCGCCGGCATCAAGCAGGGGACGCTGGCAAAGGCGGTATCCCTCAGCCGCCCGGCCCTGAATGCCTTGATCAACCACGGCGTGCTGCCGACTGGCTGCGACCAGCCCCGAGTCCGGTCCGCCATCTCTGTGTTCCTGCTGGAAAGCGGCGCCCCGGCCGTCGACTGGCACCTGAAAGAGGAGCCGGCGTGCGCTAACACGCCGGCCCCGGTTTCCCCACCGCAAGACCCCGATACCGCTACCGAAATCAACGACGAGGAAGACCCTATGCTACTGCGATACCAGGCACTGACCCCACAGGCCCGTAGGCACTTCGGCCTGCCGGGCAACCCTTTCGCCGACCCCGCCAGCCACGACGAGGTCTTCCTGTCCCCGGATATCCGGTACGTGCGCGAGAGCATGTATCAGATCGCCCGCAATGGCGGTTTCGCTGCCGTGATCGGCGAGAGCGGTGCAGGCAAGTCGACCCTGCGCGAAGACATGGTCGATCGCATCCAGCGCGAGGAGCAGGCTGTCATCGTGATCCAGCCCTATGTGCTGGCCAGCGAGGGCAGCGACAGTGTCGGCAAGACCCTTCGCAGCCACCACATCGCCGAGGCGATCATGGCAGCGGTGTCGCCGCTGGCCAAGCCGAAGAGCAGCCCGGAGGCCCGCTTCCGCCAGCTGCACGAAAGCCTGCGCGATAGCGCCCGCGCTGGCCACAGCCACGTGCTGGTGATCGAAGAGGCGCACAGCCTGCCGTTGCCCACGCTCAAGCACCTCAAGCGCTTCCGTGAATTGAAGGACGGCCTGCGCCCGCTGCTGTCGGTGATCCTGATCGGCCAGCCCGAGCTGGGCGACAAGCTTTCCGAACACAACCCGGAAGTGCGGGAGGTCGTGCAGCGCATTGAAATCATGCACCTGCCCGCGCTCGACGGTGAGCTGGAGAACTACCTCGCGCACCGCTTCCGCCAGCTGAGTGTGCCGCTGGAGAAGATCATGGATCGCTCTGCGATCGAGGCGCTGCGGGTGAAGCTGGTGCCGCCACGCGGTACGGGAACGCTGCTGTATCCGCTGGCGGTCCAGAACACCCTGGCAGCAGCCATGAACCGTGCGGCCAACCTGGGCGTGCCGACCGTCACCGCCGACGTGGTCCGGGGGGTCTGAGCATGGCGATCGCTTCCACCGCCGAAGGCACTCAGTACTTGCGCGGGTTTGCTGTCCAGGTGCTGCGGGATGCGGAGCTGCCGCATCGCCAGGTGACGGTCATGCACCGCGACATCTTCCGCCGCGCAGGCATCGAATGGCGGGACGGCCAGAGCATGGACACCTGCCTGGCCGGCCTGTCCCAGCAGCAGCTGCGCGCCCTTATCGATCAGCTCCGCGATGACGACCAGGACGAGGAGGAATGATGGCCGTGCCCACCCTAAAACGCTGCCTTGGCCAGTTGCGGAATCGCCAGCACCACAGCGCTAAGCATCCTCAGCGGAGGAAAGCCATTGGGGCGCTGGTGCATGCACCTCTGTTCCCAACCGCGTCGCGTGTGGGAACGGTACAGGTCCAGGATCCTGAGACCAGGCGTGATTACACGGTCGAGGTCTGGATTCACAGCGGTGTGATGGTGATTTCGCACGCCACCGACAAGCGCTGGCTGTTGGAACTGGACGAGATCCTCGACCTGGCCATCGCTGCTGGCATCGATAGGGGGGCCGACTGACATGCAGCTGGCCCTGCTACCGCAAGAGCTGTCCCCCGAGGCGGTGCTGGCGGAGCTGCAGGGCCGCCGTGGTGCCGTCAACGGCATCACCGCCCGCGACCTGGTGCACGCCGTCACGCAGCGCTTCAACACCACCGACGAGCGGCGGCTGCGCCAGATCATCGAGAAGCTGCGTCGCGATGGGCATCCCATCTGCGCCCACCCAGCGAACGGCTATCACTTGGCCGCCAGCGCGGAAGAACTGGACCGGTGCTGCGAGTACCTGACCGGTCGCGCCATGACCTCCCTGCAGCAGGTGTGCGCCATGAAGCGCGTAGCCCTGCCGGATCTGTACGGACAACTCGGGCTGACCAAGCCCATCACCGACGAGGACACCAACGATGAACGTTGATCGTAGCTCTGACATGCTTTTCGCTGCCGCCAACACCGCGCGCGAACTGGAAAACGCCGGCATCGACGTGCTGGCCCATTACAGCAACGGGCGCCGCCCGGTGCTGATCATCACCCAGCCGCCGGCTGACATTGAAGGCCATCTCAAGCGCTGGAGCCCCAATGGCAGTGGCGGCCGCGATCGCGTGCTGGCGGCGGAGTACCAGGGCCTGCAGCTGGAATGGACCGAGCGTCCACCGGTGGTCGTCACCATCCGCTCCAGGCGCGACACCTTCGAAAGCCGCGAGGTGGTGCTGTGACCGCGCCGAGCATCCGCCTGCAGGCGGCGTTCGCCTCCGTGCTGGGCACCAGCATCCTCGATTCACGCACGCTGATCGACGGCGTCATGGCCCACGGTTTTGAGTACCGCGGCTACGTTCAGCACGCCCTGACCAAAGCAGTCCAGTGCGGCATGGTCGAGCATGTCGGCGGCCGACTGGCCAGGCGCTACCGCCTGAACCAGGACTGGAAGATCGACCCGAGACAGTTGGCCGCCGCCCAGGCTCAGCACGCAAAGATGGCCAGCAGCGCGCCGAAGCGCTGCGATGGCGAGCGCCGCACACAGGGCGCTCAGCAGTACATCGGCCCGGCGATCAACGAAGGACCGCTGCTGCCTTCGGTCGGCACGCCATGCTTGTCACAGGAGGAGCGCGAGGGCGAGCTGCCGCCGTACCTGGGCGGGCGCATCGTGGATTCCCTGCATTCGCACTTTGACCGAATCCTCGGCGGGGTGGAGTGATGGCTCGCACTGGCCGCCAGCGATACGACCACCTGCGGGCGATGCGGTTTGCCTTGTGGGCCAAGGCGCAGGACCAGCGCTCCCTGACGCCGCTGCGCATCGCGCGTCTGCTCGGCATTTCCCTCGACGCTGCTCGCCGATGGCGAGCCGATTGGTTCACAGCTGTCAGCCCCGTCCACGTCGAGGGCGTCCCTGAGCAGCTTCGCCCCATGTACCTGCATACCGATTCCGCCGTCCAAGGAGGCACCCAATGACCACCAGCACCATTCCCGAAGGCTACCGCGAGGATCGCAAGGGCCGCCTCGTTCAGGAGAACCAGATTGCGGCGATCGATCTTGCCCGCGACCAGCTGGTCGCCGATCTGAGCGATAACGCAAAGAAGCTGCAGCAGCTGCTGATCGACTTCAGGGCCAGCGCCTTCGGCGATATCGCGGCGTTCGTCCAGCTCAGTGCTGAGCAGTACGGCGCCCGCATCGGCGGCGACAAGGGCAACGTCACCCTGATGAGCTACGACGGGCGCTTCAAGATCGTTCGCGCTGTGCAGGATTCGATCCAGTTCGACGAACGTCTGCAGGCGGCCAAGGCTCTGATTGATGAGTGCCTCAACGACTGGACCGAGGGCTCGCGCGCCGAGCTACGCACCCTGGTGAACAACGCTTTCCGCGTCGACAACGATGGCAGTATCAAGACCGGTGAAGTGCTGTCCCTGCGCCGGCTGAAGTTCGACGATCCGCGCTGGACGCAGGCGATGGCGGCGATCAGCGATGCAGTGACCGTGGTGGGCAGCAAGACCTATGTGCGCTTCTACGAGCGCGATGCACAGGGGCAGTACCAGCCCATCAGCCTGGATATTGCGGCGGTGAAGCATGTCTAACCATGCCCTCCACGACGCCTGCTACCTGGCGGTGCTGGCCAGCGACATTGCCGACGCCACCGTGCGTTCCGAGGTCGAGCTGTTCGCCTACGAGCAGCGCGACGAGAACGGCCATCCGATGTTCGACACGCGCCAGGGCGCCAATTCCCCGGCGGACCTGCAGCGCGTCAACAACGCGATCGCCTATATCGAGCGTCGCGGAGCCGCTGCGTTCCCCTGGGACATGAAGCGGCGAATCGACGCGCCAACCCTGGTCCAGTTCTTCGACAAGGAGCATTCCGATGAACGGTGAACAGCGACTTTCCACGTGCTGCCCCAGCTGCGGCGTCGCCGCGCTGTTCGCGAGCCTCGCCACGGTCGAAAACGATCCTGAGCAACTGGTGCTGTATGTGATCTGCCAGGAGCAGGATGGCGGCTGTGGCATCGAGTACTCCTTTATCGAGCGCCTGCAGGCGCCGGGGGTGGCTGCGTGATCGCTTACTGCTGGGCCACCGGCGTGATCGAGTTCGGCGAACACCTGCCGGAAAACGCAATCCTCGTTGCCAGCGGCGATGCCGCGCAGCTGCACAAGGTCGTCAGCGCCCGCGCCCGCCACGGTCAGGGCGAGAGCCAGGGCTGCCTGCTGGTGCCCGGCGTCCCCGAAGCGGCCGACCAGGCCGCGAAGGGGGACGCGCTCGGCCACTGGCTCGCCTGGTGCGCCCAGGTGCCGAAGGGCCTGCGGTGGGGTGGGATGGCCGACGCTCCGGCTCGCCGCGATCCGCTGACCAGGAAGACCCAGGTCATCGCGGTCGTCCGAGACGGCGGCCGGATCGTCGCCGGCTCCCGGCCGGGTATCCGCCGACTGCTCGATTCGCTGGGTGAAGAGGTTCCCGCCTGGCAGACCGCCCTTTCCGCCGCCCAGGCCCAACTGTTGAAGGAGAAGAACTGATGTCTGCGCAAACCAGCCGCTGCCAAGGCATCCGCCGCTATAGGGTGGAGCAGGACTGGGGCGATGCTGAGGTCACCCTCAGTGTCGACCACCGCGTCCTGACCACCGAATTGGCCACGCAGCTGAACAAGTTCTGGACTGGGGCCGAAGAGCGCCTAGAAGCGGCTGATGGTGACGTAGTCATGGCCGTCATCAAGATGGCGGCCGCTGAGTTCCTAGGCTGGGTTCTCGACGTGAACCAGAGCCTCAACGTCGTAGGCATGCAGAAGGAATTCGACGAGTTGGAAGGCTGGTGTGGGGCAAACGGTGCCATTCGCCTTGCTGACTTCGACGGCCGACCGGATCTCGATTCGGAGCTTCTGCGCGTCACGGAGCTGGAGGTCTGATGTTCATCCGGAACGTCACGATGTTCCAGTTCTCACCGGTGATCGACTGGTCGCAGGTGGAGAAGCTGCTGCCGCTGTCCCAGCTGCAGCCGGTGGGGTCGCTGGAACTGTCGTCTCGCGGGTTCATTTCTCCGTATGGGCGTGAGAGCGGAGCGGTGTTGTCGAACCGCTTCGGCGCGTTCCTCTGGCTGGCGATCGGCACGGAGACCAAGATCATTCCGGCCGCGAGCGTCAATGAGATGCTGGAGACCAGGCTGCAGGCGCTGGAAGCGCAGGGCCGGCGTCCAGGTGGCCGCGAGCGGCGGCGTATGAAGGACGACCTGCTGCATGAGCTGCTGCCTCGCGCCCTGGTCAAGTCGGCTCGCGTGGACATGTTCGTGGATACCCAGCGGGGCATTGCATTCGTAGACACCAGCAGCAGCACGGTCGCGAGCGACGCCGTGTCAGAAGTGAGGAGCCTGCTTGGGAGCTTCCCGGCCAGTAGGCTCCGCGCTGCGGTCGCCCCGCGTTCCGTGATGACCGGCTGGGTCGCTGGCGAGCAGCTCCCGGCCGGTCTGTCCTTGGGCGAGGAATGTGAGCTCCGCGACCCGGTCGAAGGCGGTGCCACCATCCGCTGCCAGCACCAGGAACTGCGCTGCGATGAGGTGGAAAAGCATCTTGAGGCAGGGAAGCAGGTCTATCGGCTGGCTTTGGTCATGGAGGACACCCTGTCCTTCGTGATCAGCGACGACCTGGTCATCCGGAAGCTCAAGTTCCTCGACGGCGCCCTTGACTCATTGGCAGAACTGGCCGAGGAGGAGCAACGGCAGGAACTGGACGCCCGCTTCGCGCTGCAGGCCGGCCAGCTCAGCAGGCTGTTCGACGTACTGCAGCTCACCTTCCAACTGGAAGAGGAGGCCTGAGCAATGGCCCGCAGCCGTCCGCCAACCGATCGCCGCAAGCGCACCTTGGCGGCCATCCATGCCGCTGCCAAGGCGCTCGGCCTGGCCGAGGACGTCTACCGCGACCTGGTGCAGCGCGTGTCCGGCCAGAGCGGCCAGCCGCAGCGTAGCGCTGGCAGCTGCGACCAGCGCCAGCTGGACGCGATCGCCAATGAACTGCGCCGCCTGGGTGGCATGCCGGCGCGCGCGGCCCGTGCCGCCGAGCGCTGGGCCGGGCGTCCCAAGGGCGATCTGGCTCCTCAGCTGGCCAAGGTTGAGGCACTCCTCGCCGACGCCGGCCGGCCTTGGGCCTACGCCCACAGCCTGGCATTGCGCATGTGCAAGGTCACCCGCATCGAGTGGTGCAACAAGGAGCAGCTGCAGAAGGTGATCGCCGCTCTCCAGTACGATGCGAACCGTCGCGCACATGCTGTACCGAAGGACGTCCCATGAGCAGGAACCTGATGGAAGCGCGCCGCAGTGAGCTTTTGGCCGATGCCGCCGCCCAGGCGGCTGACGTCGCCAGGGAGCTGGGGCTCGACCAGGACCGCGCCGACCAGGTGGGGGCAGCGGTTGCTGACCGGCTGGCCGAGAACTGGTCCGGCCAGGTGCTTTCGTTCCCCAAGAATCACGCCTTCAAGCTGAGCCAGCGAGAGCGTGAGATACTGGCCGCCCACCGCGACGGGGCCTCCTACGCGGAGCTGGCCAGGAAGTACGACATGACTGAACGTGGCATCCGCAAGCTGATCCGACGCGCCGAGCTGCGCGATCGCGACCTCCGCCAGATGGGGCTTTTCGCTCCCTGAGCCAATTGCACGTAGTGCAATCTCTTTGCGAGGCGGGCTTTCAACTTCCGCCATCTTCCGGGGTCTTCCGGCTAGATATCGCAGCCTCCCCCCTGATATATCTCACCCCTGCACAGCTGGCGTTCCAACATTGCCGGAACATTGCCTGGCCTACCGGGCGGCTTGCGCATTCATCTAGCGGCAGGCGGCATGAAGCAAGGCTGAAAGTGGCTTTTACCGCTCAGCTGGCAGAAAGGGAAAGGGCCGCGCATGGCGCGGCCCCTCCCGGTCTGCAAGGCGCTGCGGGCTCAGACGCCCATGGCCTTCTGCGCCTGGCGGGTCTGTTCCTGCTGCGCGTCCTGCTGCTGGTGCAGCACGTTCGGCGCGCCCTGCACCGCGCCGCTGCTGAGCGCCATGCTCTGCTCGCTGGCGGTGCGGGTTTCCACCGCAACGCGGCTGGCCGCCGGGTCACCGACCGTGCCCTGCACGGCGAACAGGCGCTCACCGTTCGGGCTGGGCACCACCGCGTCGATGCGCTGCAGGCCGGCGGCATGCGCCTCCCTGGTCAGGGCCGCTGCGGCGCTTTCCAGCGCGTGGCGGTCCTTGAAGGTGCCCGCCGGCATCCGCTCCAGGCCTTCGGTGGCCTGCAGGTACATCGGATTGCGCGGGTGCCGCTCGTCGTTCAGCAGCGGGCGCTCGCGGGCCTCCTTGATCGCATCCAGCGTCTTTGCACCGACGATGCCGTCGGCAACCAGCCCGTTGTCCTTCTGCAGCTGGCGTACCGCCGCTTCGGTATTGCGGCCGAAGCGGCCGTCCTCGGCCAGCGGCTTGCCGTCGGCCCCGGCATAGCCGAGGTGGCCCAGCTGCTCCTGCACCTTGCGCACGCCCTCGCTGTGCGCGCCCGGCTTGTACAGCTCGGCGTGCGGGGCGGCAGCGGCCTTGTGTTCGGCCGCAGGCTTGCCCTGGGTCTGCTCATGCGATTGGGTGCGGCTTTCCAGCAGGTCGCGCGCCTTGGACAACGGGTCCGACGCGAACAGCTTCCAGTGCGGGTGGTCCTTCACCTGCTTGAGGTAATCCTCCACCGGCATGGTGTGCACGCCCTTGCTGCCGGTGGACTGGCTGATCAGCAGCTTGTCGGTATTCGGGTCGCGCACCACCATCACGATGTGGTCGATGCCATTCCAGTGCTCGTGGCGGGTCCTGGCCGTATCCAGGCCGATGACCATGCCTTCCTTCAGCGCACCGGGCTTGAGGATGGCGTCGCGCTCGAGCAGCACGCCGGACTGTTCGACGGCCTTGTGCACGATGCCGCCGGAACCGAGGTTGCCCAGGTCGATGCGGTCGGCCTTGCTGAAGACAGCGTGCCCGGCCTTCTGGTTGATCTCGTCCATGGTCCGGTTCTGCAGGGTGCCGACCCAGCCGGAGCAATCGATGTAGCCCTGGTCCACGTTCTTGCCGGTCTTGCCCGGCACGTACAGCGCGTGGCCCGGGATGTTGATGGCGTACTTCACATCGTCGTACTTCACGCCAGCGTCGTACGCGGCGTGCAGTTCGATGCCCGGCTTCGGCGCAGCAGGAGCCGTTGCGGTCGCCGCCAGCGTGGCCGCAGCGGCACCCACTGCGGCGGTCTGCGCAGGTGTGCCTGGAGCCTGGGCCTGGCCCGGTGCCACGGTCTGCGGCGTGATGTGCTTTTCCGGGATGCTGATCGCTGCGTACTTGTGGATGTAGTAGCTGGAGAAGGTCCGCGCCAGGTCGCCGTCGTTCATGCCACGCATTTCGGCCAGGGTGTGGCCGGTCAGCGCCTTGGCATCGGACCCGATCTGGTTGAGCACGTTGCGGCGCATGTTGATCTCTTCGCCATGGCCGTTGCGGACCACGCCGAAGGTGCCGGTGGCGATCGCGGTCTGCACCGAGCCATAGCCGGCGCTGCCCTGCTGGTGGGCCAGGTACAGGTCCAGGCCGGTCGGCGTGTCGCCGCCGGACAGGTACGGGTGGCCGGTGCGCTCATTGCGGCGCGCCATCGAGCCCAGGTTGTCCTGGTACATCTGCGCGGCGGCTTCGGTGTTGCGGGTCGGGTCGAATTCGTGGCCGGTCAGGTGGTATTGGCGGGCCGAGCCGGGCACGAACTGGAACAGGCCTTTGGCGCCGGTCGAGGTGTTGTGGGCGCGCTCGTTGAAGGTGCCGCCGGTCTCGATGTGCGCGAAGCGCATGAAGTCATCGACCGGGATGCCCTTCTGCCGGGCGACCTGCTCGACGATGTCCAGGACTTCCTTTTTGCTGTAGTCATGCTGTGCCATGACGTTTTCCTCGGGGTTGATGGAGCGGCCGATGCCGCGAATCGCCAACCGGACTCATCCGTGAGTCAAGAACATGTCGGTCAACAGGTAACCCGCCTGCGGCGGATGGAAATCAGGGCGCGATGTACTGCTGGGCCTTGCTGTCGAAGCGGTAGTGCACGGTGTCGCCGGCACCCAGCGCGCGGGTCTTGCCCGGGGCTTCGATGGTGGTGCCCTTGAAGGTCACGGTCAGCTGCGGCAGGCCGTTGCCATCGGCCACGAAGGCCAGTTCGCCATCGCTGTCGGTGCACGGCATCACGTTGCCGTCGTCGCAGGCCGCGCTGTTGTCTTCGCCGGTGCGCACCGAGCCGACGTAGCGCCAGACCTTGCTGTCCAGGTCGTCCTCGCTGCGCTTGGGGTTGAACAGCAGCAGGGCGTAGCCGCTGCTGCTGATGCCGCGGTCGAAGCTGCTGGTCGGCACCGCCAGCAGCAGGCGGCCGTCGGCGGTGCGGTGTTCGATCGGCTTGCGCCGGGTATCGACGTCGTCGGCCTTGTCGTAGGCGCCGAGCGCACCGATGGTCCATTCCTGGCCGCGGAACTTCCACGGCTTCTTCGCGTCGCCGCCGGCCAGTACGAAGGTGGCCTCGGCCAGATTGGCGCGGTCGTCGGGGCCGGCCGGCTGCTGTTCGCCCGGCTTGCCGTAATGCTCGCGGGTATCCCAGGAAAAGCCGGTGTAGTAGGTGGTGCCGTCCAGGGTGAAGCGGTGGCCGAACCAGAAGGTCGCCACGCTGCCGTTCTGGACCTCATAGGACGTCGCACCGTCGCCATCCACCTGGTAGATGAAATACATCACGGTCGGCGCGTCGGGCGGGGTGACGGCGGCATCGGGGGAGGGGTTCTGCATCGGGGCAACATCCTGTCGGGGCGCTTTGGCAGCCTGCGCAGGCGCAGGCTGGGAGGACGAGGGGGCCGGATCGGCGGCGCTGCAGGCGGCAGCGGAAAGAGAGACGAGCAGGCATGCCGCGAATGCGCGCAGGGGCCGCAACGGCAGGGTCCAACGTAGCTCGGGGGGGGACTGCATGCGCCTCTCCATGGTCAGCGTTGCCGGGCCAGACGGCCGGCAGGAAGCCGCACCCCATCCACCACGGACGGGAGCGAGGACATGAGCCGGTCGATTCCTTCGACCTCGCATTGAGAACTCATGCCTGCCCATCTTGGCACAGATCCGCAGGCCGTCAAAGAGGGGGGGCGGCAGCCGGGTCTGTGATGTGAAGTGCGTCTCAGATCTTGCCGTCACGCAGGTAGTCGAACAATTCGGCGTCGCCCTTCAGCCCCAGCTTGAGCATGGCGTCGCCCTTCTGCCGGCTGATGGTGCTGACGCTCTTGTGCAGCTGCAGCGAAATCTCCTTCACCGTCATGCCGGTGCCGAGCAGTCGCAGCACCTCCACTTCGCGTGGTGACAACGGCTTGCCGTCGCCCTCGCGCATGCGCCAGCTGCCGGCCGCGTCCACCCGCTCGCGCAGGCTGCGGCTGATGTAGGGCTGGCCGCGGTACACCGACTGGATGGCCTGCGGCAGCTCGTCCATTGACGAACTCTTGTCGACCAGACCGAGCACGCCACTGTCGAGCACCATGCGCAGGATCGCCAGGTTGCTGGAGACGCTGAGCATCAGCACCGGCAGGTCCGGATGCCGGCGGCGGATCATGCCGATCATGGCGAAGCCATCGGCCTGCGGGCTGCCCGGCATGGAGTAGTCGGTGACCAGCAGGTCACAGGGCTGGTTGGCGAGCAGGGTCATCAGCGCCTGCGCGCTGTCGGCCTCGCCGACCACGCGGCCCACGCCGCTCGACTCGATGACGGCGCGGGTACCGATGCGGACCACCGGGTGATCGTCTGCGATGATGATGCGCAAGCTCATGCTCTAGTATGGCCATCGGGCACGCCGGGCCGCGACCATCGCGGTCCCTGGCAGGATTCTAGGAGATCGACGCAGATGCGTAGGTGGGCTGTTCGCGGGCTGCTCCTGCTGCTGGCGGTGCTGGCCCTGCCCGTGGCCCAGGTACAGCCGGCCCCTGGGCTGCTGCCGCTCAGCCCGTTGCAGCGCGAATACCTGGTGGCGCATCCGACCATCGTTGTCGGGCAGTATGACAGCGGTTGGCCGCCCTTCGAGTCCCTCCGTGACGGCCAGCAGGTCGGTCTGGGACCGGACTACCTGTCGCATCTTGCACGCCAGCTCGGCATGAAGGTCGAGGCGCGCCGCTATCCGGACTGGACATCCGTGCTGGATGCGGCATGTCGTGGCGAGATCGACGTGGTGATGAATGTCGGCCTCAGTGCCGACCGCACCCGCTGCATGGTCTATACCGCGGCCTACAGCGAAGCGCCGCTGGCCCTGGTGGGCCGGCCGGACGACCTGCGTGCCTCCGACATGCCCGACCTGGAGGGTCTGCGGGTGGTGATCGAGCAGGATTTCCTGACCGGTCCGCAGGTGCGCGCCCGATTCCCGCGTGCCCGCCAGCTTGTCGTAAACGACACGTTGAGCGCATTGCAGATGGTCAGAGACGACAAGGCCGACGTCTACATCGGCAATGCCTTTGTCGCCACCGAGCTGATTGCCAGCCGGCGCCTGCAGGGCGTGGCGCTGTTGCGGCCCAGCGACCTGCCCCCTGAACGGCTGCACTTCGGCATTCCCAACAGCAAGCAACCCCTGGCTGAAGCCCTGGACCTGGCGCTGGCGGCCACCAGCCAGGCCCAGCGTGATGCCCTCGCACAACGATGGCTGCCACCGCCGCACTGGTCGGCATCGGCGCAGCTGGCGCTGAGCCAGGCCGAGAAGCGCGTGCTGGAGCAGCCGTTGAAGATCGGTTTCGCCCCGAATGCCGCGCCACTGTCGTTCACCGGCGAGGATGGCCGGCCCAGCGGGCTGGCCAGCGAATACCTGCAGCGCCTGATGCAGGCCGGTGCCAACCTGCAGGTCGAGGACAGCCACGACTGGTACGAGGTGCGCGAGAAGGCCCGCCGCGGTGAGCTGCAGGCGGTGATGGGCATTCCTGTCGATTCACGGTACCTGGGCCCGGACTGGGTGTTCAGCCAGCCCTTCATCAGCGTGCCGAACGTGATTGTGGTCAGGAGCGATGGCGAGTCGCTGCTGGGCCTGGCTGACCTGCAGGGCAAGCGCGTGCTGCTGTCCGACCCGGAGCGTGTGCGCGGCTACGTGCTGCAGCAGGCACCGCAGGCGCGGATCATCGCTGCACGCAGCGCCGAACAGTCGCTGCAGCGCCTGCTCGCTGGCGACGCCGATGCGTACATTGGCAACCTTGCCGTGGTCGATCACCTGCTGCGCAGCCGTTTCCCGGGGCGGCTGCAGGTGGCGGCACCGGCCGGCTTCAACGACCAGCTGGTGCTGGCTGTGGACCGCCGCCACGCGGCACTGGCTACCACCTTCGATCGCCTGCTGCTGCAAATGACCCCACGCAAGCGCGAGGCCCTGCGCAATGCCTGGCTGGGGGTGGAGTACCGCAACGGTGTCGACTGGAACAAGGTGCTGCGGTGGGGCGTGCCGGTGCTGCTGGTGCTGCTGACCGCGCTGCTGGTACATGGCGTCGGCCATTGGCGGCTGCGCCGCGAGGTGGCAGGACGTCGCCAGCTGGAGCAGCGTCTGGCCGAGGTGACCGACAACCTGCCTGCAGTGGTCTATCAGGCGCGTCGCGACGCCGATGGCGCGCTCAGCTTCCCGTTCATCGCCGGTGACCTGCCTGCGTTGTTCGGCATTACACGGCAGCAGGCCGAACAGGATGCGAGGGTGTTGCTGGAACGCATCGAGGAAGAGGACCGCGCGCACATCCTGCACTCCATCGAGCAGGCCGCGCGCCAGTTCGCCCCATTGATCCTGGAGTTCCGCCTGCGCAGCGATGGGGAGGGCGTGCGCTGGGTGCGCAGCCAGGCCCACCCCTATGCCGCCGAAGAGGGCGCGGTGATCTGGAGCGGTTACTGGGTGGACGTGAGCGAAGCGCGGATGCAGGCCGATGCCCTGGCGGCGGCGAAGGCGGACGCCGAGCAGGCCGCCGAGGCCAAATCGCGCTTCCTGGCCACGATGAGCCATGAGATCCGCACGCCGATGAGTGGCGTGCTGGGGATGCTGGAGGTGCTGGCGCACTCACCGCTGGACAGCGAACAGCAGCGCATCCTCGGCGTTATCGAGGATTCGGCCCAGATGCTGCGGCAGATCCTCGATGACATCCTCGATTACTCGCGGCTGGAAGCAGGGGCGTTGCGCCTGGAACCGGTGCCGCAACCGCTGCGGCCCCTGCTGGAGAGCGTGTGCCGCCTGCTGTCGGCCCAGGCCAGCGCGCGTGGCCTGGCGCTGCACGTGCAGATCGATCCCGAGCTGGCGCCGGCCCACGAAGTGGACGGCGTGCGGCTGCGCCAGATCGTGTTCAACCTGCTCAGCAATGCCATCAAGTTCACCGCACAGGGCGAGGTGCGCCTGCAGCTGGAGGTGCTGGGGCCGACCAGCGAAGACGGCGTGCAACCGCTGTGCCTGAGCGTTACCGACACCGGCATCGGCATCGCACCGGAACAACTGCAGCACCTGTTCGCGCCCTTTACGCAGGCCGGTGCCTACATCCAGCGTGACCACGGCGGCACTGGCCTGGGCTTGAGCATCTGCCAGCGACTGGTGCAGATGATGCAGGGCGAATTGACCCTGCACAGCACGCTGGGCGAAGGAACCCGCGCCGAAGTGCGGGTATCGCTGGTGGAGGCCGGCAGCGAGGACGCGGCGGCACTGCTGGCCGAGCAGGACCAGTCCGCGCTGCTGCCCGCCGCGCTGCGCCAGGCGCGGGTGCTGGTGATCGAGGACCACCCGACCAACCAGGCGATGATGGCGTGGCGGCTGCAGCAGCTGGGCGTGCCCCATGTGCTGCTGGGCGATGGCCAGCAGGCGCTGGATCGCCTGTCGTCGGAGAGCTTCGACCTGGTGATCACCGACTGCCGCATGCCGGTACTCGATGGATTTGGCTTCACCCGCCTGCTGCGCGAACGCGAGGGCCGTACCGGCCAGCCGCGGCTGACGGTGCTGGCGCTGACCGCCAGCGTGCTGGACGACGATGCGCGCCGCTGCCGCGAGGCCGGCATGGACGAGGTACTGGCCAAGCCGCTGTCGCTGGCCACGCTGCGTGCGGCGCTACTGCGCTGGCTGCCGCAGGCCCAGGGCCAGTCGTTCGAGGTGCCGGTGCCGGAGGTTGCCGCCGACGACGGTGAAGCATTGCCTGATCTGGCCACCCTGCAGCAGCGCTTCGGCTCGCGCGTGGTGGCCGAGCAGCTGCGCGACAGCCTGTTGCAGGCCAGCGAGGGTGACCTGGCCGCCGTGCAGCGCGCCGTGCAGGCTGGCGACCGCCAGGCTGCGGCGCTGCACCTGCATCGCCAGGCCGGCGGGCTCGGGGCGATCGGGGCCACGGCACTGGCCCAGCAGGCCAATGCCCTGGTCGAGCGCCTGCAGGATGCGGCAGAGGCCGATACGGCGCCGTTGTTCGCCACCGTAACGACGTTCGTGGCGCGGCTGCAGCAACAACTGCAGCGCCTGGCTCACTGAGCCGACTGCTGCTGCAGGTAGGCGATCACCAGGGCGCGGCGTTCTGCGCTGGGGAAGGCGTTGTACATGCGGGTGCCCGGCACCAGGTGCGTGGGTGACTGCAGGAAGGTATCCAGCGTCTGTGCGGTCCAGGTGATGTCGGCGCGGCGCATGCCGTCGGAATACCCATAGTCGGGCAGGCTGCCGGCGCGGCGGCCGATCACGCCGTGCAGGTTGGGTCCGAAGCGGTGGATGCCACCGGGCTGCACGGTGTGGCAGCCGGCACACAGTTCGAACGCGCGCTGCATGGCCTGCTGCCGGGCCTGTTCGGGCGTGGCCGGCACCGCGGGCGGGCGCTGGCAGGCCGTGGCAAGCAGGGCCACGGCAACGGCGGTGAGCAGGCGGCAGGCACGCATGGGTGGGCAGGATAGCGGTGCGGTGGAGCGGTCGGGCTGCGACACACGGTCGCAGCCCGGGGCGATCACATGCCCGAGTAGTTCGGGCCGCCGCCGCCCTGCGGGGTCACCCAGACGATGTTCTGGGTCGGATCCTTGATGTCGCAGGTCTTGCAGTGCACGCAGTTCTGCGCGTTGATCTGCAGGCGCGCGTTGTCGGCTTCGCCAACGAACTCGTACACACCGGCCGGGCAATAGCGGGCTTCCGGGCCTGCGTACTCGGCCAGGTTCACCTTCACCGGAATGCTGGGGTCCTTCAGCGTCAGGTGGCTGGGCTGGTTCTCGTCGTGGTTGGTGCTGCTCAGGAACACCGAGCTGAGGCGGTCGAAGGTCAGCACCCCATCCGGCTTCGGGTAGGCGATGCGGGTGTGCTTGGCGGCCGGTTCCAGGCAGGCATGATCCGGCTGCGTGCGGTGCAGGGTCCACGGCGGGTTGCGCACGCCCAGCTTCGGCAGCAGCCACTGCTCGACGCCGGTCATCAGCGTGGCCACGGTCTGGCCCTTCTTGAACCACTGCTTGAAGTTCTTGGCCTGCTGCAGTTCGGTGAACAGCCAGCTGGCTTCGAACGCCTTCGGGTAGGCGCTCAGTTCATCGTGCTGGCGGTCGGCGGCCAGCGCGTCGAACGCGGCGTCGGCGCACAGCATGCCGGTCTTGATCGCGGCATGGCTGCCCTTGATGCGGCTGGCGTTGAGGTAGCCGGCCTCGCAGCCGACCAGTGCACCGCCCGGGAACACCGTCTTCGGCAGCGACAGCAGGCCACCGGCGGTGATCGCACGCGCGCCGTAACCGATGCGGGTACCGCCTTCCAGATGCTTGCGGATGGACGGATGGGTCTTGAAGCGCTGGAACTCTTCGAATGGGCTCAGCCACGGGTTCCTGTAGTCCAGGCCGACCACGTAGCCGATGGCGACCTTGCCGCCGTCGGCGTGGTACAGGAACGCGCCGCCGTAGGTGTCGCTGTCCAGCGGCCAGCCGGCGGCGTGAACCACCAGACCCGGCTCATGCCGGGACGGGTCGATCTGCCACAGCTCCTTGATGCCGATGCCGTAGGCCTGCGGGTCCTTGCCTTCGTCCAGCGTGTAACGCGCGATCAACTGGCGGCCGAGATGGCCGCGCGCGCCTTCGGCGAAGATCGTGTATTTCGCCTGCAGCGCCATGCCGCGCTCGAACGCCGGGCCGATGCTGCCATCCTTCTCGATACCCATGTCGCCGGTGGCCACGCCGATCACTTCACCGTTGTCGCCGTACAGCACCTCGGCTGCGGCGAAGCCGGGGAAGATCGCCACTTCCAGCGCCTCGGCCTGCTGCGCCAGCCAGCGGGTCACTTCGCCCAGGCTGATGATGTAGTTGCCTTCGTTGTGGAAGCACTCCGGCAGCAGCGCGTTGGGCGTGCTGCGCGCGCCGGTTTCGCTGAGGAACAGGAATTCGTCACGGGTGACCTTCTGCTTCAGCGGTGCGCCGCGCTCGGCCCAGTCCGGGAACAGCTCGGTCAGCGCGCGCGGATCCATCACCGCACCAGACAGCACGTGCGCGCCTGGTTCGGACCCCTTCTCCAGCACGCACACCGACAACTCGCGGCCGGCTTCGATCGCGCGCTGGCGCAGGCGGATCGCGGTGGCCAGGCCGGCGGGGCCGGCGCCGACGATCACCACGTCGAATTCCATTACTTCACGCGGGGGCAGGGCGTTGGCTTCAGCGCTCATCGATTGCATGACTCGTGGGTAGGGCCGGCATCGGGGCCACCGGCGGTGCCTGGGAATCGCGCGTGCAGCCACGAGCGAAACGGTTGTTTGAATGTGTCAGGGTACCGGGCCGCGCGTGATCGAGCTAGATCGCCGATGTTCACGTCACGATTGCTGCGGTGCAGCGTAAGGCTGTGGCCCGGGTGGGTGCCGACCCTGGTCGGCACGCTCTGCCCGGATGACCGACAATGGCCGGGTCCTGACTGCGCGTGAGTGCCATGGCTTTGCATCCGTACGATCTGTTCGATGTCCGTTCCCTGCTCAATGAGGAAGAGCGCGCGGTGCAGGAGAGCGTCGCCCGCTTCACCAACGAGCGCGTGCTGCCGATCATCGGCGATGCCTTCGACCAGGCCCGTTTCCCCTCTGAACTGGTGCCGGAGATCGCCTCGCTGGGCCTGCTGGGCGCCACCCTGCCGGCCGAATACGGCGGCGGTGATCTGGGTGCGGTCAGCTATGGCTTGATCTGCCAGGAGCTGGAGCGCGGCGATTCGGGCCTGCGCAGCTTCGTCTCGGTGCAGAGCTCGCTGTGCATGTACCCGATCTATGCCTACGGCAGCGAGGAACAGCGCCAGCAGTGGCTGCCGGCGATGGCGCGCGGCGAACTGATCGGCTGCTTCGGCCTGACCGAGGCGCACGGTGGGTCCGACCCGGCCAGCATGAAGACCCGCGCGGTGCGCGACGGCAGCGACTGGCGCATCAGCGGCAGCAAGATGTGGATCACCAGCGGCCCGGTGGCCGACCTGGCCATCGTCTGGGCGCAGACCGAGGACGGCATCCAGGGCTTCGTGCTGGAGAAGGGCATGGCCGGCTTCACCACGCAGGAGATCAAGCACAAGATGAGCCTGCGCGCGTCGCTGACCGGCGCGCTGTTCTTCGATGACGTGCGCGTGCCCGACAGCCATCGCCTGCCGAACGTGAAGGGCCTGAAGGGGCCGCTGGGCTGCCTGACCCAGGCCCGTTACGGCATCAGCTGGGGCCCGATCGGTGCCGCCGTTGCCTGCCTGGATGAAGCGCTGGGCTATGCCAAGGAGCGCGTGCTGTTCGGCCGCCCGCTGGCGGCCACCCAGAGCGCGCAGATCAAGCTGGCCGAAATGGCCCGCCGCATCACCACCGCGCAGCTGCTGGCGCTGCAGCTGGGCCGCCTGAAGGAAGCCGGGCAGCTGCAGCCGCAGCAGGTCAGCCTGGCCAAATGGAACAACTGCCGCATGGCCATCGACATCGCCCGCGAATGTCGCGATCTGCTGGGTGGGGCCGGCATCACCACCGAACACGTGGCGATCCGGCACGCGCTGAACCTCGAATCGGTGATCACCTATGAAGGCACCGAGACCGTGCACCAGCTGGTGATCGGCCGCGAACTGACCGGCATCAACGCGTTCTGAGTGCACCGGTAGTGCCGGCCGCTGGCCGGCATTGCCGAGTAGGGTGGGCGGCAACGGACGCCTATCCAGAGATGCAAACTGAATGAAGAACAATTCCACTGTAAGACTGCTGTGCCTCCCGCTGCTCTTCCAAGCCTCCGTGCTGCAGATGGCGTGGGCAGGCAACAGGGACGATGCGGCATGGGCAGGCAGCTATTCGCAGGCGAGCGATCTGTGTACCGAACCGGGCAGCGGACGAAGTTGCCGCGATGGGTTCAGGGACAGCCTGTCGATTGTCGAAGAATCACTGGGCTATAGGGTTGAGCTGCACAGTACCCAGTCGATGCAGCACGTCTGCTCCTTCGTGCTGCATATGAAGCCAGAAGGCGGAAAACTGATTCATCAGTCCGAACTGGGCACAGTGGCTATCGAGAAACATGCAGGTGCGCTGAGAGTCTCATCCGGCGGGATCGACCCGACGGTGACGGGCTTGGGCATGTGCGGTGCGCATGCCGATATTGATGGTCTGGAGTTTTCTTCTGTCGGCAATCGCACCCGCCCCGGGCAACGCAAGGGCGCCCACTCCTGATTGATCCAGGCGGAAGGCATCCACGCATGGCGTGGATCTTATCTCTTGCCGATCTGGCACCTTGGGTGCCGAGAGCCCGGCGTGGGCGACCGTGTGGATCCAGGTCTTGCGACCGAGAAGTAGCTTGGGTCCCCACGCCGGATTCTCCCTGAACCGCCCGAACAGTTGGTTGAGTTGGCGCTCGAACTGATAAGACTGGGCAAGCGGGGAGAGCTCTCGACCCTGTCAGCCTAGCGGAGTTCTGTCATGTTTGGGATCGGGATCGATGTGAGCAAAGCCACGCTGGATGTGGCCGTCCATGGAGAGCAGTTTCGCCAATTCAGCAACGACAAGCGCGGCTTTGTGCGCTTGATTCGGTGGCTGAAGACGTGGCCGATCAAGCAGGTCGTTCTTGAGGCAAGCGGGGGCTACGAGCGTGCTGCTCTGGATGTATTGCACGCCGCCGGCCTGCCGATGGTGCGAATCAATCCGGCGCGTGCACGGCGATTTGCCCAAGGCACGGGCCGTGCCGCCAAGACCGATCGGCTCGATGCGACAGTGCTGGCGCAGATGGCCCATTTGTTACCGCTGACCCGCTACGTACCGCCTGCCCCTTGGCAGCAGCGTCTGGCTGAATTTGCGCAATGCCGCAGGCATCTGGTGCAGATGCGGGTCAGTGAGATGCAGCGCTTGCGGCGATTGGTCGATCCGGATCTGATTGCGATGAAGCAACGCCATATAGCCCAGCTATCTGACGACCTGAAGCAACTGGATAAAGCTATTGCCGAGCAGCTTGAGGGACAGCCTGGCTGGAAGAATATCGGTGCGCTCAAAGGCGTCGGCCCCATCCTGATCAGCACACTGGCCTGCGAGTTGCCCGAACTGGGCAGCTTGGGAAGCAAAGCCATAGCATCGCTGGTGGGGTCGGCCCCGATGAACCGCGAAAGTGGCACCTGGCAGGGCCAACGGCGGATCAGTGGTGGGCGCGCAGTGGTACGCGAAGCCCTTTACATGGCGGCCCTGACGGCCATCCGGTACGAGCCAAGACTGCGCGCGTTTTACGCTGGCCTGAAGGCCAAGGGCAAAGCGAGCAAGGTGGCGCTCGTGGCGGTCATGCGCAAAATGCTGGTGATCCTCAACGCCCGTAAGCGGGACGCCGAGGTGGCCCTCGGCTGCCCCTGACAAGACAGTTGCTACTGCGCGGCTGTTGGGTCCGCCTTGAAGCGAGCCGAGCACCGCAGGTCCGGTGGGGGCGAAGAGGCGCGGGTGTCTGAGCGCAGCGAGTTCCGCGCCGTCCCCCGGCGGGCCGAGGAGCGCAGGGTACCGGTGCGCAGCACCGGCTCGCGGATGGCGGCGCGTTTCTTTTGGTTACTTTTCTTTCCGCGCGGAAAGAAAAGTAACGCCCATGAACGCATGCGCGCGCTTCAGCAGTCGGGCGCAAGGGAGAAGCATGGCCTCACGCGCCGCCGGCAAACCCGTGCTGCCGCCACGCCTCGTACATCACCACGGCAACGGTGTTGGAAAGATTGAGGCTGCGGTTGCCCGGCCGCATCGGCAGGCGCAGGCGGCGGCCATCCGGCAGCGCATCGAGCACGTCCTGCGGCAGGCCACGGCTTTCCGGGCCGAACAGGAAGGCATCGCCATCTTCGAACGCCACGCTGTCGTAGCGGACGCTGGCACGCGTACTCAGGGCGAACAACCGCTTCGGTGCGATCCGCGCCAGCGCGGTGTCCAGGTCGGGGTGCACCTGCAGGCGCGAGTACTCGTGGTAGTCCAGGCCGGCGCGCTTGAGCTGCTTGTCTTCCAGTGCGAAGCCGAGCGGCTCGATCAGGTGCAGCTGCGCGCCGGTGTTGGCGCAGAGCCGGATCACATTGCCCGTGTTGGGCGGGATTTCCGGTTGGAACAGGATTACGTGGAACGGGGGCGCGGCATTCATCGGCGCAGTGTACCTGCGACGGCGGCCGCCTCTACGGCGCACGCCCTGCGCTGGGCAGGGCGGCACCGCTTACGGGCGCAGCAGGACCTGGGCGGTTTCGGTGGCCAGGGCCTGCAGGTCTGCAGCGCTCGGACGCACCTGCAGGGCCGGCAGGTTGACGATCATCTGGTTGGCGACGCTGGTGGCAGCGGCAGCCAGGGTGGCGGCGTAGCGCTGGGCTTCCAGTTCGGCGGCCAGGGCGACGCGCTGTTCCAGGCTCGGGCGCACTTCCACCGAGGCCAGGGTGGTGATCGGCATCGCGGCGGCGACCGGGGCGGCGACGTAGCCGTTGCGCTCGGCCAGCTGGTCGGCGCTCGGGCGCACTTCCACGGTGGCCAGGGTCGGGATGCCGCTGGCCTGTTCCCAGGCCTGCTGGGCCAGCTGGTCGGCGGCCGGGCGAACCTGCACGGTGGCCAGGGTCTTGATGGATTCGGAGGCCTGCACCGACGAAACAACCGCGGTGCCGGCGATCAGGGCGATGGCGATGGCAATGGTCTTGGCGTTCATGACGGGGCCTGTTTAGTGTTGGTGATCAGTGGTGTGGTAGTAAGGTAGTACACCAATTCCGGGGATGCAAGAAGAATTTTCGATTTCCTGCATTTGTTCAGTCTTCAGTCAGCTTGAGTCTGAAGCCCTTCCTGGCGCAGGAAGTACCAAGCAATCCCCGTGCCAACTTTTATTAATTGATTTACAAGGGTTTTTTATCAATCGAAAAGTGTCCGGTGGGCGGACACCTGTCCATTCGATATGCCGCGGACACTGTCCGGACGCCTTCAGCTGGCACATGTGACGGTTCACGCCCCCCGGCTGGGGCCGGGCCGGATGGCCTTCAGGGCAAACACCCCCAGTGACTGGCGACCGATTCCTGCCGTTGCCTGCGCAGGCTAGGATCGGGATTCACCTATGTGACCAAGGATCCGGATATGCCTCTCGCCCTTCGCCCGCGCGCCGCATTGCTGGCCGTCGCCCTCAGCACCGCCCTGGGCACGCTTGCGCCCACCTCCGCGCTTGCCGCCAGGCCGGCGGCACCGGCCAAGGTCGATATCCCGTACGAGCAGTTCACCCTGCCCAACGGCCTGCGCGTGATCGTGCATACCGATCGCAAGGCGCCGATTGTCGCGGTCAACGTCTGGTACCACGTGGGCAGCAAGGATGAACCGGCCGGCCGCACCGGCTTCGCGCACCTGTTCGAGCACCTGATGTTCCAGGGCAGCGAGAACCACGACGGCGAATTCTTCGAACCGTTCAAGCAGGTCGGTGCCACCAACCAGAACGGCACCACCAACACCGATCGCACCAACTACTTCGAGAACGTGCCGACCACCGCGCTGGACATGGCGCTGTGGATGGAGTCGGACCGCATGGGCCATCTGGTCGGTGCGATCGACCAGGCTGCGCTGGACGAGCAGCGCGGCGTGGTGCAGAACGAGAAGCGCCAGGGCGAGAACCAGCCCTACGGCCAGGCCTGGGACCAGATCAACAAGGCGCTGTATCCGGTTGGCCACCCGTACCACCACGGCGTGATCGGCTCGATGAACGATCTCAACGCGGCCTCGCTGGATGACGTGAAGACCTGGTTCCGCACCTGGTATGGCCCGAACAACGCGGTGCTGGTGCTGGCCGGCGACATCGACCTGGCCACCGCCAAGGAGAAGGTCGCCAGGTACTTCGGCAGCATCCCGGCTGGCCCGACCATGGCGCAGCCGGCGGTGAACGTGGCCAAGCGCAGTGCCGATACCCGCGAGACGATGACCGACAAGGTGCCGCAGGCGCGCATCTACCGCGCCTGGAACGTGCCGCAGGTCGGCACCGCCGACATCGACCAGTTGCAGCTGTTCTCCGAAGTGCTGGGCGGCGCCAAGTCCTCACGCCTGAGCCAGCGCCTGCAGCACCAGGACAAGCTGGTGGACAGCATCGGCTCGGGCCTGTCGACGTCGCAGCTGGGCTCCAACTTCGTGATCGTGGCGACCGTCAAGCAGGGCCAGGACCCGGCCAAGGTCGAGAAGATCATCGACGAGGAACTGGACCGCCTGATCAAGCAGGGCCCGACCGCGGCCGAGCTGGAGCGCGCCAAGACCGGCGCCCGTGCCGGCTTCATCCGTGGCATCGAGCGCATCGGTGGCTTCGGCGGCAAGGCCGATGCGCTGGCCGAGTGCGCGGTGTTCACCGGCGACCCGGGTTGCTTCCGCACCTCGCTGGCCAACATCGAGAAGGCCAGTGCCGCCGATCTGAGCCGCCTGGGCGCACAGTGGCTGGACAAGGGCAGCCACACCCTGGTGATCGCACCGGGTGAGCGCGTGGCGCTGAAGGAAGAACCGAGCCAGACGCCGAAGCCGTTCACCGTGCCGGCGGTGGACCCGAAGTACAGCACCCTGCCGGAACAGGTGGACCGCAAGGCCGGCGTGCCGCAGACCCGCGAGTTCCCGCAGCTGAAGTTCCCGGCACTGCAGCGCGCCACGCTGAAGAACGGCACCCAGGTGATCCTGGCCGAACGCCACGAGATTCCGGTGGTGCAGTTCAGCTACCAGTTCCCGGGCGGCTTCAGCGCCGACCAGGGTCGCAAGCCCGGCACCGCCAACTTCACCATGAGCCTGATGACCGAAGGCGCCGGCAAGCTCGGTTCGCTGGCCTTCGCCGACGCCGCCGACGCACTGGGCGCCAGCCTGGATGCCTCGGCCGGCCTGGACTCGATGAGCGTGGACCTGTCGGCGCTGAAGGAAAACCTGGCACCGTCGCTGGCGCTGTACCGCGACCTGCTGCGCGAACCGCGTTTCGAGCAGGGCGAGATCGACCGGGTCAAGGCGACCTGGATCGCCGGCATCCAGCAGGAGAAGGTGAACCCGGGTGCGGTGGCCATGCGCGTGCTGCCGCCGCTGCTGTACGGCAAGGGCCACCCGTACGCCATCCCGTTCACCGGCAGCGGCGACGAGGCGGCGATCAACGGCCTCACCCGCGAAGATCTGGTTGATTTCCACCACGACTGGCTGCGCCCGCAGAATGGCACCCTGATCGTGGTCGGTGACACCACCCTGGCCGAGATCGTGCCGCTGCTGGACAAGCAGCTGGGTGACTGGAAGGCGACCGGCGAGGCGCCGCAGGTGAAGGCGGCCACCGATGTCGCGCTGCCGAAGGGCCCGCGCGTGTTCCTGATCGACCAGCCGGGTGCGGTGCAGGCCAACCTGTTCGCCGGCCAGGTGGTGGCGCCGTCCAGCGCCGCCAGTTCGACCCGCTTCGACATTGCCAACGGCGTGATCGGCGGCGACTTCACCTCGCGCCTGAACATGAACCTGCGCGAGGACAAGCACTGGTCGTACGGCGCGCGCAGCAGCGCGACCAGTTCGGTGGGCCAGCGCCCGTGGATGGCCAGTGCGCCGGTGCAGATCGACAAGACCGGCCCGGCACTGGCGGAAATGCGCAAGGAGATCGCCGCATTCGCCGACGGCAGCAAGCCGGCCACCGCTGCCGAAGTCAACCGCATCCGCAACATCCAGACCCTCAGCCTGCCCGGTGCCTACGAGACCGCCAGTGCCGTGGCCGCGACCATCGGTTCGATCGTGCAGTTCAAGCGCCCGGACGACTATGTGCTGCGTCGCAAGGCCGAGATCGAAGCGATGACCCCGGCGCAGGTGCAGCAGGCCGCTGCCGAGATCAAGCCGCAGGCCCTGACCTGGGTGGTGGTGGGCGATCTCAAGCAGACCGAAGCGGCCGTGCGCGCGCTGAACCTGGGCGAGGTGACGGTGATCGACGCCGAGGGCAACCCGGTCAAGAAATAAGGCACGACCCGGCCCGCCTGTGGCGGGCCGGCTCCCCCGGTAGTGCCGGCCGCTGGCCGGCAAACCCTTAAGGGGTCGGAGCCCCCTGCGGGGGATCCGGACCCCTCTGCCGACCTGGGGTCGGATCCCCCGCAGGGGGCTCTGCCCCCGGCCCCGGCTACCCCCGATTCAGGCTGTTCAGGCAGAATCGCCCCATACCCTTCCAGGATCTGCCCATGCGCGTTCTGCTGCTTTCCTCTCTGCTGCTCACCGTCACTGCCTGTACCTGGGTGCCGATCGAACCGGCCGGCAAGGCGACCCGCGTGTTGCCGGCAGGTCCGGTTCCGGCCGGCTGCATCGCCAAGGGCGAGGTGGTGGTCACCGTGAAGAGCAAGGTCGGCTTCTACAACCGCAACCCGCTGCGCGTGCAGGAAGAGCTGGAAACCCTGGCCCGCAACGAGGCCCCGAGTGCCGGCGCCAACGCCGTACAGGCCGCTGCCGCGCCCGCCGATGGCAGCCAGCGGTTCGCCGCGTTCCAGTGCCCGCCGCGCTGAACGCTTCACCATACGGCCAAGCCTGAATTCGTAAAGATGCGGTGAAGGCCCCGGGGGTTATAGAATAGCGCCCCCTTTTGCCTGAGCCTTGGCGCTAACCTCGATGCTCTTCAAGAATGTCTCGATCGCCGGCCTGGCACACGTTGATGCGCCGCATACGCTGACGACCAAGGAAATCAACGAGCGGCTGCAGCCGACGTTGGATCGCCTCGGTATCCGCACCGACGTGCTCGGCGATATCGCCGGCATCCATGCCCGCCGCCTGTGGGACAACGGCGTGCTGGCGTCCGATGCCGCCACCATGGCCGGCCGCAAGGCGCTGGAAGACGCAGGCATCGATGCGACGCAGGTCGGCCTGCTGGTCAACACCTCGGTCAGCCGCGACTACCTGGAGCCGTCCACCGCCTCGATCGTGTCGGGCAACCTCGGCGTCAGCGACGAGTGCATGACCTTCGACGTCGCCAATGCCTGCCTGGCCTTCATCAACGGCATGGATATCGCGGCGCGCATGATCGAGCGTGGCGACATCGACTACGCGCTGGTGGTGGATGGCGAGACCGCCAACCTGGTGTACGAGAAGACCCTGGAGCGCATGACCGCCCCGGACGTCACCGCCGACGACTTCCGCAACGAGCTGGCCGCCCTGACCACCGGTTCGGGCGCCGCCGCGATGGTGATGGCGCGCTCGGAACTGGTGCCGGATGCACCCCGCTACAAGGGTGGCGTGACCCGTTCGGCCACCGAGTGGAACCAGCTGTGCCTGGGCAATCTGGACCGCATGGTCACCGATACCCGCCTGCTGCTGATCGAAGGCATCAAGCTGGCCCAGAAGACCTTCACCGCCGCCAAGATCGCCTTGGGCTGGGCCGTGGAAGAGCTGGACCAGTTCGTGATCCACCAGGTCAGCCAGCCGCACACCGCTGCGTTCATCAAGAACTTCGGCATCGACCCGAAGAAGGTCATGACCATCTTCGGCGAGCACGGCAACATCGGCCCGGCCTCGGTGCCGATCGTGCTGAGCAAGCTCAAGCAGCTGGGCAAGCTGAAGAAGGGCGATCGCATTGCACTTCTGGGCATTGGTTCCGGCCTGAACTGCTCGATGGCCGAAGTGGTCTGGTAAGCAGCCCGCTGCCCGACCTCCTGTAGAGCCGAGCCATGCTCGGCTCACGCGCGCAGCGCGGCTCTTCCGCAGCGGACCGGAGAGCAGCCGAGCATCGGTTCGGCTCCACATTGCGCCGCGACTCTCCCTAGGTGCTCCGCATGCGCGATCTTCCCGGTTACCCCGCCCACCCGCAGCGCTTCGAGGTTCGCCCCGGCCTGTCGATGAACTATCTCGACGAAGGCCCGCGCGATGGCGAAGTGGTGGTGATGGTGCATGGCAACCCGTCGTGGAGCTATTACTGGCGCACGCTGGTGGCCGGCCTGTCGGACACATACCGCTGCATCGTGCCGGACCACATCGGCATGGGCCTGTCGGACAAGCCCGATGACAGCCGCTACGAGTACACGCTGCAGTCGCGCGTTGACGACCTCGATGCGCTGCTGAAGCACCTGGGCATCACCGGCCCGGTGACCCTGGCGGTGCACGACTGGGGCGGCATGATCGGCTTCGGCTGGGCGCTGTCGCACCACGACCAGGTCAAGCGCCTGGTGGTGCTCAACACCGCCGCGTTCCCGATGCCGGCGGCGAAGAAGATGCCGTGGCAGATCGCGCTGGGCCGCCACTGGAAGATCGGCGAGTGGATCATCCGCAGCTTCAACGCGTTCTCGTCCGGTGCCTCGTGGCTGGGCGTGGAGCGGAAGATGCCGGCCGACGTGCGCCGCGCCTACGTGTCGCCGTACAACAGCTGGGCCAACCGCATCAGCACCATCCGTTTCATGCAGGACATCCCGCTGTCGCCGGCCGACAAGGCCTGGTCGCTGCTGGAGCGTGCCGGCAAGGCGCTGCCGTCGTTCGCCGACCGACCGGCCTTCCTCGGCTGGGGCCTGCGCGACTTCGTGTTCGACCACCACTTCCTGAAGGGCTTCCAGGCCGCGTTGCCGCAGGCCCAGGTGCATGCCTTCGAGGACGCCGGGCACTACGTGCTGGAAGACAAGCACGAAGTGCTGGTGCCGGAGATCCGCGCTTTTCTGGACAAGAACCCGATCTGATCGGTGTGCCGACCAACGGTCGGCACCCACCCCTTCCTCTTCCGGTGGGTGCCGACCGTTGGTCGGCACACCCGAAGGGTTCATGAGGTTGCCGGCCAGCGGCCGGCACTACTACGCCGCGACCGGTGCCTGCGGCGGTGAGGACGGGCTGTTGCCGTTGTCGTCCGGGTGATCGTCGTCATTGTCGGCGTCATCGCGCCAGCGCCAGTCGGCCAGCGTCAGCGGGTCCAGGCCGTAGGCGATGCGTGCCTTGTCGCACTGCGGGCTGGCCTTGCCGTACTCCCACGATGCATCCACCTCACGGCACACGCTGGGCCGGTTGGGGTGGATGGTGCAGCGTGAGTACACGCCGATCTGCGCGTCCAGCGCCACGCAGCGCACCGGCTTGGAGTGGGTGCCGCGCATGCACAGGCGGTGCGGGTCCAGCACCTCGGTCAGCTGGTGCGGCACGCCGCCGGGGGTGACCTCGTCCGATTCCATCCAGTGGAAGGCCACGCGGTATTGGGTGCAGCAGGCGCCGCAGGTCATGCAGGGATGTTGCATGGGCAAGCCGCCTCGGGCGGCAGTCGGAATCAGGAACGAGGGTGCGGATTTTCCACGAAGTGGGCCGCCGCGCAAGAAATTCCGTAAGCGGCGACAATGAACGGATGAACCGACCCTGCAACATTGCCGCGCGCCTGCCTGAACTGGCGCGTGAACGCCCTGACCAGATCGCCATCCGCTGCCCGGGCCGCCGGGGCGCCGGCAACGGCATGGCCGCCTACGATGTCACCCTGGATTACCGCCAGTTGGACGCCCGCAGTGATGCCATGGCCGCCGGCCTGGCCGGCTATGGGATCGGCCGCGGAGTGCGCACGGTGGTGATGGTGCGGCCGTCGCCGGAGTTCTTCCTGCTGATGTTCGCGTTGTTCAAGCTGGGCGCGGTGCCGGTGCTGGTCGATCCGGGCATCGACAAGCGCGCGCTGAAACAGTGCCTGGACGAGGCGCAGCCGCAGGCCTTCATCGGCATTCCGTTGGCGCACGTGGCGCGGCTGGCGCTGCGCTGGGCGCCGTCGGCGACCCGCCTGGTCACCGTTGGCCGCCGCCTCGGCTGGGGCGGTACCAGCCTGGCTGCGCTGGAGCGCGCCGGCGCCAAGGGCGGGGCGATGCTGGCCGATACCGATGGCGAGGACATGGCGGCGATCCTGTTCACCAGCGGCTCCACCGGTGTGCCCAAGGGCGTGGTCTACCGCCACCGCCACTTCGTGGGCCAGATCCAGCTGCTGGGCAGCGCGTTCGGCATGGAAGCGGGCGGCGTGGACCTGCCGACCTTCCCGCCCTTTGCCTTGTTCGACCCGGCGCTGGGCCTGACCTCGGTGATCCCGGACATGGACCCGACCCGGCCGGCGCAGGCCGATCCGGCACGCCTGCACGATGCCATCCAGCGCTTCGGCGTGACCCAGCTGTTCGGCTCGCCGGCATTGATGCGGGTGCTGGCCCGGCATGGCCGGCCGTTGCCGACGGTGACCCGGGTGACCTCGGCCGGTGCGCCGGTGCCGCCGGACGTGGTCGCCACCATCCGCAGCCTGCTGCCCGCCGATGCGCAGTTCTGGACCCCGTACGGCGCCACCGAGTGCCTGCCGGTGGCGGTGGTCGAGGGGCGTGAGCTGGAGCGTACCCGCGCGGCCACCGAGGCCGGCGCCGGCACCTGCGTGGGCAGCGTGGTGGCCCCCAACGAGGTGCGCATCATCGCCATCGACGACGCCCCGCTGGCCGACTGGTCGCAGGCGCGCGTGCTGGCGGTTGGCGAAGTGGGAGAAATCACGGTGGCTGGCCCGACCGCCACCGACAGCTACTTCAACCGCCCGCAGGCCACGGCCGCCGCGAAGATCCGCGAGACGCTGGCCGATGGCAGCACCCGCATCGTCCATCGCATGGGTGACGTGGGCTACTTCGATGCGCAGGGCCGGCTGTGGTTCTGCGGGCGCAAGACCCATCGCGTGGAAACCGCACAAGGGCCGCTGTACACCGAACAGGTCGAGCCGGTGTTCAATACCGTGCCCGGCGTGGCACGCACGGCACTGGTCGGCGTTGGCCCGGCGGGTGCGCAGGTACCGGTGCTGTGCGTGGAACTGCAGCGTGGCCAGAGCGACAGCCCGGCGTTGCAGGAAGCGCTGCGTGCGCATGCCGCAGCGCGCACGCCTGAGGCCGGCCTGCAGCACTTCCTGATGCATCCCGCGTTCCCCGTCGATATCCGTCACAACGCCAAGATCGGCCGCGAGAAGCTCGCCGTCTGGGCCAGCGCCGAACTGGAGAAGCGCGCATGAAGATCCTGGTCACCGGTGGTGGTGGTTTCCTTGGCCAGGCGCTGTGCCGCGGGCTGGTCGAACGTGGCCACCAGGTGCTGGCGTTCAACCGCAGCCACTACCCGGAACTGCAGGCCATGGGCGTGGGCCAGATCCGCGGCGATCTGGCCGATGCGCAGGCAGTGCTGCACGCGGTGGCCGGCGTCGATGCGGTGTTCCACAACGGCGCCAAGGCCGGCGCCTGGGGCAGCTATGACAGCTACCACCAGGCCAACGTGGTCGGCACCGACAATGTCATTGCGGCATGCCGCGCGCACGGCATCAACCGGCTGGTCTACACCTCAACGCCCAGCGTGACCCACCGCGCCACGCATCCGGTGGAAGGCCTGGGGGCTGACGAGGTGCCGTACGGCGAGGACTTCCAGGCACCGTATGCGGCGACCAAGGCGATCGCCGAACAGCGCGTGCTGGCCGCCAACGATGTATCGCTGGCGACGGTGGCACTGCGCCCGCGCCTGATCTGGGGCCCGGGTGACCAGCAGCTGGTGCCACGCCTGGCCGAGCGTGCACGTCAGGGTCGCCTGCGCTTGGTCGGCGACGGCAACAACAAGGTCGATACCACCTACATCGACAACGCCGCGCTCGCGCATTTCCTCGCTTTCGAGGCATTGGCGCCGGGTGCCGCGTGTGCGGGCAAGGCCTACTTCATTTCCAACGGCGAACCGCTGCCCATGCGCGAGCTGGTCAACCGGCTGCTGGCCGCTGTTGGCGCGCCGACGGTGGACAAGGCGATCAGTTTCAAGACCGCCTATCGCATCGGCGCGGTCTGCGAACGGCTGTGGCCGCTGCTGCGCCTGCGTGGCGAGCCGCCGCTCACCCGCTTCCTGGCCGAGCAGCTGTGCACGCCGCACTGGTACAGCATGGAGCCGGCCCGCCGCGATTTCGGCTATGTGCCGCAGGTCAGCATCGAAGAAGGGCTGCGCAGGCTGAAGGCTTCATCTGCTGCATAGATCGCCGTCACTGGTTGCACACCGCAGGATCTGGAGGATGGACCCACGCCATCCAAGGCTCGACCACCCGCGAGGAGCGCCATGCTGCATTACGCCATCATTTTCTTTGTCATCGCCATCATCGCCGCCGTTCTGGGCTTTTCCGGCATTGCCGGCGCCGCAACGAACATCGCCTGGATCCTGTTCGTGGTGTTCCTGATCCTTGCGGTGATCTCGATGTTCCGCAAGCGCGGCTAGCCGGTAGTGCCGGCCGCTGGCCGGCATCGCTTTTGCGCAGAGTCGAGCCATGCTCGGCTCTGCGGGCGATCACAACGCTACGCGGCGCTGTGCAATCCGCGATCGGCTTCGTGACGCTCCAGTGCCAGTTCGATCAGGCGCGTAAGCAACGTCGTGTAATCGACTCCGCTGGCACCCCACAATTTCGGGTACATGCTGATGCGGGTGAAGCCCGGCAGCGTGTTGACCTCGTTGATGACGATCCCGCCGCCAGCAGTAAGGAATACGTCCACGCGCGCCATGCCGGCACACTCCAGCGCCTGGTAGGCCTGCAGTGCGATCTGCTGGATGCGCGCCTGGGTTGCGGCATCGATATCCGCAGGTACCACCACCTCGGCGCCAGTTTCGTTGATGTACTTGGTGTCGTAGGCGTAGAACTCGTCGTGCACCACCACCTCGCCGCACAGGCTGGCCTGCGGGTGCGCGTTGCCCAGTACCGCGCACTCGATCTCGCGGCCGACCACCGCCGATTCCACCAGCACCTTGTGGTCGTAGCGCAGCGCCAATGCCAGTGCCTCGGCGAAGCCCGCTGCGTCCTTGACCTTGCTCACGCCCACCGACGAACCCTGGTTGGCCGGCTTCACGAACAGCGGCAGGCCGAGCTGTGCGATCACCGCATCGACATCGACCGTTGCCGCCTGGTGGCGACGGATGCACAGCCACGGTGCCACCTGCAGGCCAGCGTCGCGCAACAGGCGCTTGGTCACGTCCTTGTCCATCGCCACTGCCGAACCCAGTACCGGCGAGCCGACGAAGGGCAGGTTGGCCATGCGCAGCAGGCCCTGCAGCGCACCGTCTTCGCCCAGCGGCCCATGCACGATCGGCAGCACCACATCGATCTGGCCCAGCGCGCTGGCCGGATCGGACGGCTGCAGCTGTGCCAGTTCCGCACCCGGGCGCACCGCCAGCGACTGGCCCGAGCGATGCAGCGCGATGCGCGACGGATCATCGGCGTTGATCAGGAAGGTGTCCGGCTGGTTCAGATGCCACTGGCCCTGCTTGTCGATGCCGACCAGCACCGGCTCGAAGCGCTCGCGATCAAGCGCATCGAGAATGTTCTTCGCCGACTGCAGTGAAACCTCGTGCTCGGAGGATTTGCCCCCGAAGATGATGCCGACCCGGGTCCGTGCCATGGTGTTGCGATGTCCTGTGCGGTGCGTGGCCGTACAGCATGAACCTTCCGTTGCCACGCAGGTGAGGCACAGATGAACCGCCGGGCTGCCGGCTCGGGTAGCGGCCAACCTTGGTTGTCCCCCCAGACATCCAGCGCCGACCAAGGTCGGCATCCCCCAACACGAGATCCGATCAGCATTGGGGTCAGAGCCCGTTGCGGAGCAACGGGATCCGACCCCGGATAGTCCGACAGATCGCAGCAAACTGTCGAAGGCGGGGTGGATCCGGTTGCGGGGGCGTGAGCCGCATGGATGCGGCGACCGAGCTTACATGGACGTACTTGCAGCGTCCCCCGCAATCGGACCCACCCCGCCATCCCACGGATCGCCAGCTTTTGATGTTGATCTTGCCGGCCAGCGGCCGGCACTACCGCGGGTGCCGGGCGGCAGCCCGGCGCAAGCCCCCCACCCACGCAGGTAGAATGCGCACATGGCTCTTTCCCTGCTCAAGTCCCTCAAGCCGGTCGCTGGCCGCGCCCTGCAGATCGCCCTGAACCGCGCGCTGGCGCTGGATCCGGATACCCGCCATGCACTGGCCAGCCTCGATGGCCGGCACATCGACCTGACCCTGGAAGCGCCGTCGCTGGCGATGCGCATCAGCGTCGACGGCGACCAGTTGCGGGTCGGCCCGGTGGATGCGCAGGAAGCCGACCTGGCCGTGCGCAGCAGCCTGGCCGGTGTGCTGGCGCAGCTGCCGCTGCTGGCCAACGCACGGCGCGGCGAGTCCAACAACAAGGGCCGTGTACGCGTGGCCGGTGACGCCGAACTGGCGCGACGCCTGCAGCAGCTGGCCAAGGGCTTCGATCCAGACTGGCAGCAGCCGTTCGTCAGCGTGTTCGGCGAGGTACTGGGCGTGCAGGTGGCCAACACCCTGCGCAGCGCCCTGCAGCACGCGCGCCAGGGTGCGATCGACCTGGCCCACAGCGCTGCCGAGTTCATCACCGAGGAATCGCGCGACGTGGTACCGCGCGCCGAACTGGATGCCTTCCACGATGATGTGGACGTACTGCGTGATGACGTCGAGCGCCTTGGCGCGCGCGTCCAGCGCCTGCGGGGTGCCGCATGAAGGCCGTGCTGCGGGCAAGCCGCATCGGCCGGGTGATCCTGCGCTACCGCCTGGACGACCTGCTGCACGGCACGCCGGCTGAGCGCTGGCTGCGCCTGGCCAAACCGTTCGTGCCGCGTGCTTCGGCCGACATCGCTGTACAGTCGCGCGGTGCGCGCCTGCGCCTGGCGCTGCAGGATCTCGGCCCGATCTTCGTCAAGTTCGGCCAGATCCTGTCCACCCGCCGCGACCTGGTGCCGCCGGACGTGGCCAACGAACTGACCCTGCTGCAGGACCGGGTCAAGCCGTTCGACGGCGATACCGCGCGCCGCATCGTCGAGGAAGCACTCGGCCTGCCGGTCAGCGAGGCATTCGCCAGCTTCGATACCGAACCGCTGGCCTCGGCCTCGATCGCACAGGTGCATGCGGCCACGCTGGCCGATGGCCGCCAGGTGGTGGTCAAGGTGCTGCGCCCGGGCATCGAGAAGCAGATCGACGCCGACATCGCCCTGCTCAACTCGCTGGCCGCCCTGGTCGAGCGTACCCATCCGCGTGCCGACAAGATCCGTCCGCGCGAAGTGGTGGCCGAAGTCGAGAACACCCTGGCCGCTGAGCTGGACCTGCAGCGCGAAGGCGCCAATGCCAGCGTGCTGCGCCGCTTCTGGGAAAACAGCGACGACCTGTACGTGCCGGAAGTGATCTGGAGCCACACCGCCGAGCGCGCGCTGACCCTGGAGCGCGTGTGGGGCATTCCGTCCGATGACATCGCTGCACTGGACAAGGCCGGCATCGACCGCAAGGCGCTGGCCGCCAAGGGCGTGCGGGTGTTCTACACCCAGGTGTTCCGCGACAACTTCTTCCATGCCGATGCGCACGCCGGCAACATCTGGGTCGATACCGATCCGTCGCGTCGCGCCAACCCGCGCTTCATCGCGCTGGACTTCGGCATCATGGGCCAGCTGTCGCAGGAAGATCAGTACTACCTGGCCGAGAACTTCATGGCCATCTTCAACCGCGATTATCGCCGCATCGCCGAACTGCACGTGCAGGCGCGCTGGATGCCGGACAACGTGCGCATCGATGATCTGGAAGCGGCCGTGCGTTCGGTGTGCGAGCCGTACTTCACCCGCCCGCTGTCGCAGATCTCGCTGGCCGAAGTGCTGATGAAGCTGTTCCGCGTGGCGCAGCGCTACCAGCTGACCCTGCAGCCGCAGCTGATCCTGCTGCAGAAGACCCTGCTGAACATCGAAGGTGTCGGGCGCCAGCTGGATCCGCAGATCGACATCTGGGCGGTGGCCAAGCCGGTGCTGGCGAAGATCCTGCGCGAGCGCTACAGCCCGCGTCGGGTCGTGCGCGAGATCGGCAAGCGCTTGCCGGAAATCATGACCCACGCGCCGGACATGCCGCGCCTGGTGCACGCCTGGCTGACCCAGCAGGTGGAGGGCCGCCATGAGCTGGCGATGCGCTCGCGCGATCTGGTCGCGCTCGATGCCAGCGTGCAGCGCCTGCAGAAACGCGCGGTCGGTGCGATCACCGGCGTCGGTCTGCTGGCCATCGCCGCACTGGTGTACGTGCTGCAGCCGCCAGGCTGGTACTGGGGCGACCTGCCGATGTGGAGCTGGGTGTCCGGTGCCGTCGGCGCGCTGGCGCTGGCGCGCGCGTGGTGGCGCTGAAGCCTGTTGATCGAGGGTCGGCGGCGTCACGCGCCGCCGACCAGCCACGGCTCTACCAGTGGTAGCCCAGGCCCAGGTGCGACTGCACGCTCTGGAAGCGGTCCAGGCGCGTCCTGTGCCAGGTCTTGCCAATGCCCATGTCCAGCACCAGATGCTCCCCCAGCGGCTGGCTGCGGCGCAGGAAGGCACGACGTGCATCGTGTTCGCGCAGCAGCAGCGGATCGGAATCGGCGGTGTAGCCGGACGTACCGCTGCCCAGCCACAGCTGGGTCGAACCACCGCCCTGCGCATCCTTCAGGCGCAGTGACAGCGTGGTGCCATGGCCGTCGGGCCCATTGGACTGGCGATGCCGCTCGTGGCGCAGTGAGGTGGTCACGCGCGGGAAGTAGTGCGAGGCACCTACCGACCAGCCACTCACGTATGCGCCGGCATGGTACTGGGCGTACTTGCCGCCCACGCTCAGCACGGTCTGCGGTGCCACCTTCCACTGGAAGTCCTGGTTGAGCTGGCGGTTGACGAATACCGGGTCATCGTTGGAGGCGGTGAAGGCGGTGCGGGTCGAAAAGCGTTGACTCCAGCGCTGGTGCAGGGAGCCCTGCACCCGATTGCCGCTGAAGCGCTTGCTGCCGTAGTCGCGTTCACCATGGGCCAGGCCCAGATGCCAGCGGCTGTCACCGCTGCGACCGGCCACATCCACGGTCTGTACGTCGCGCTTGCCAAAGCCATCGGTGTAGTCGGCATGATCCAGCTGCACCGAGACCCGGTCGATGCCGGCATGGGCGCTGGACACAGCCAGCAGCAGGACGCACGGCAGTGCGCCACGGATGATCAATCGCATGGGGTTACTCCAGGGGTTGGGAATGCAGCGACTGCAGCAGCCGGTAGCGACCGGGCGGCAGGTTTCGTTCCACGGTGATGCGCGGGCCGAACTGGCTGCCCGGGGCGACGATGCGACCGGGCAGGATGATCACGCCGACGCCCAGCGCGGCACCTTCGCCGATCCAGGCGCCGAGCTTGTCGCGCTGGCTGTCGATGACGGTGTCGCCGATGTGGACGGTGACCGTTGCGCCATCCAGGCGATGGTTGCTGGTACGCACCAGCGCGCCCAGGTAGGCACGGGCGTCGACGCGGCTGTCGGCGATGAAGCACTGCGGGCCGATGCAGGCGCCGTCGCCGATCAGTGCGTTCTTCAGTTCACTGGCAAAGCCGATGCGCACACCGTCACCGATGTGCAGCGGACCGCGCAGCAGTGCGTTGTTGCCGATCAGGCAGTCGCGGCCGATCGATACCGGCCCGTGCAGCTGGGCGCCGTCGCAGATGCGGCTGCCAGCGCCGATCCGTACCTCGCCCCGCACGATCGCACGCGGCGAAACCTGGGCGCTGGAATCGACGTGGGGTGGCAGCGTCGATAGCGCGTCGGCCATGGCGGCGAGGTCATTCCACCACATGCGGATACCTGGTCGGCTTGTCGCGTGCCGGCTCGCGGCCGGTAAACAGCCCGGCCACGCCATGCATCAGCCAGATCGCATAGGCGAGCAGCACGTACAGCATCGAGAACGCGGCGGCAGGGACCAGCGACGCGCGGCGGTGGTGGATCGCACTGATCACCGCCAGCAACATGACGATGCCGATCCAGAACAACGGCATCACCGACAGGGCGAGGCCACCCGGCCCATGCAGCTGGGCCGCACCGAACCAGACCTGCAGCGTCAGCACGATGCCGGCAAGGGCAAGCAGCATCATCGGCAGGATGCTGAACACGCCGAAGCGGGTCAGCAGCAGGCCGCGATGCAGGCGCATGCATACCGCATAGCCGACGATCCAGCGTCGCCAGCGCCGCCATTCCTCCACCAGCGTGTTGCATTCCTGCGGGTAGACCACGCAGCGCACGCTCTGGCGGACACGGTAGCCCTGCGCGACCAGCGACCAGGACATGTCCAGGTCTTCGACGCGGGTGCGGTCGGAGAAGCCGACCTTGCGCAGCACCGAGGTGCGGAACAGGCCACACGAGCCGGAGACGATGAACGGTGCGCCGCCCAGCCACTGCTGGAAGCTGCGCTTGATGACGATCATCGGCAGCTTCAGGCTGGCGCGCACATGCGGCAGGAAGCCGGCACCCTGCAGGCTGGACGAGGGTACGCCACCGACCGCATCGGCACCGCGCTCGATCTCGTCCAGCAGGTGGCCCAGGCCATGGCCGCGCGGATCGATGTGGGTGTCGGCGTCGGTCAGGAACACCTGCTCGGCGGTGGCGTGCCGCAGGCCATGCATCAGCGCGCCGCCCTTGCCGGTGTTGGCCTGGTGCACGGCCACGAGGCGCCCGGGCCAGCGCGCCTGCAGCGCATCAAGTACCTGGGCGGTGTTGTCGGTCGAACCGTCGTTCACGCAGATCACCCGTGCCACGTAGGGGTTCTGCAGCAGGCCGGTCAACGAGCGCTCCAGGCACGGCGCTTCGTTGTAGGCCGGCACGATCGCATCGATGCTGTACAGGCGCGTGCTGGGGCGACGCGAGGCCTGCACGCACACACGCACCAGGATGAAGGCACACATGGCCAGGAACAGCAGCGTTTTCATCACAGCACCAGCCGGTAGGGCACGAAGCCCTCACTGGGGCCGATGCCGATCTGCTGGCCGCGGAACTGCGCGTGGCAGCGCAGGTGGTCCTCCTGCATGTAGTGGCGATCGCCCTGGCTGGCATGCTCGCGCAATGCGTGGATCTTCAGGTCCAGTTGTGCGCTGATGTCCTCGAACACCTGCGGTGCGAACTGCGGCAGGGTGCTGGGGCTCTCGTAGCAGAGGATCTGCGGGATGCTGCGGCAGGCGATGATTGACGCTTCATGGACGGTGCGATGGTCCTGATGGTGGTCTTCGCCGCACATCGTGTAGACGCGATGCGGTGCGATCTGCGCGCAGGCCTGCTCGATCACCGCGACGATGTCGTTGCGGCAGGCAGGAAAGCGCGTATCCGGGAAATCCTGCTGGATCACCTCGGTCACACCCAGGCGGCGCAACGCGCGGTGGGATTCGTCGCTGCGGTCGATGCCGGCATGGCAGCCACGGCCACCACGGCTGAGCACCAGCGCATGGATGCGTGCACCGTCGCGGGCCAGCTTGGCCAGGCTGCCGCCGCAACCGAGTTCGATGTCGTCGGGGTGGGCGCCGATTGCCAGAATGTCGAGAACCATGGCCGTGTCCTTGCGGAAACCAATGAGGGCCGCGGGCCGGTGGACCATCCCGCGTGAAGAAGGCGGGAACTATCGCAACCCCATCGGAGTACAGGCTTAAGACAAGTACGAAATGTGGCCGGACAGGCCACAATGTTCACCCTTGCTGTGGCAAATGAAAGAAGCAATGACGATGCAGCTTTCGGAATTGAAGAACGAACTGGCACGCTTCGGTGCTGAAAACGACGCGCATGAAACCGAGCGCGCCCGGCGCATGCTCAACATCACGCCGGACACCGGTGAATTCCTGTCGGTGCTGGTGCGTTTCGGCAATGCGCGCCGGGTGCTGGAGATCGGCACCTCCAACGGTTATTCCACGCTGTGGATTGCCGAAGCCGCAGCCGCCATCGACGGCCACGTGACCACACTGGAATACGCCGCGGACAAGGTGGCGATGGCGCGTGACACCTTCGCGCGCAGTGGCCTTGCCGATCGCATCACGCTGGTCCACGGCGATGCCGGGCAGTGGCTGGCACAGGCCGCCGATGCCAGCATTGACCTGCTGTTCCTCGATTCGGACCGCGAACAGTACGCCGGCTGGTGGCCGCAGCTGCGCCGTGTGCTGCGGCGGGGCGGCCTGCTGGTGGTGGACAACGCCACCTCGCACGCCGCGCAGATGGAACCGTTGCGCGCGTTGCTGGATGCCGATCCGGACTTCGGCACCAGCCTGGTGCCGGTGGGCAACGGCGAGCTTCTGGCCGTGCGCAACGCTTGACCGCCGCGCCACCAACCCGGGGTCAGATCCCTTTCCGCAGGAAAAGGGATCTGACCCCGATCAGGGCGCCCGTATAATCCTGCGGTGAGCACCGAACCTGACACCCTCGCCGCGGTCGAGACCGAAACCGCGCCCCTGCAGCTGCTGCACCTGGACGAGCGCCTGGCCGTGGTCAACAAGCCCGCCGGGCTGATGGTCCACGACAGCAAGCTGGCCCGTGGCGAAGATGATTTCCTGGCCGACCGCCTGCGCGAGCAGCTGGGCCGCCCGATCTTCCTCGTGCACCGCCTGGACCGGGCCACCAGCGGCTGCCTGCTGCTGGCCTTCGACCGCGAGACCGCCAGTGCGCTGGGCAAGGCGTTGATGGGGGGTGAAGTGGCCAAGGACTACCTGACGGTCTGCCGGGGCTGGCCGGCCGAGCTGTCCTGGCGGGTGGACCATGACCTGGACGGCGGGCCGGGCAAGCCGGTGAAGAAGCCGGCGGTCACCGACTTCCAGCGCCTGGCCACCGGCGAGCTGTCGGTGCCGGTGGGTGAGTTCAGCAGTTCGCGCTACGCGCTGCTGCGCTGCCAGCCGCAGACCGGGCGCTTCCGGCAGATCCGCCGGCACCTCAAGCACCTGTCGCACCACATGATCGGCGACACCAGCCACGGCGATGGCCGCCACAACCGCATCTTCCGCATGCAGGGCGTGCACCGCATGCTGCTGCACGCCGAGCGCCTGCGCTTCCCGCACCCGGACGGTGGCAGCGTGGATGTCAGTGCGCCGCTGGATCGCGAGTTCCAGAAGGCGCTGGACCTGTTCGGCTGGCAGGTGGACGACGCCTGATGCTGCTGCGGTAAGCCGAGCGTGGGCTCGGCTCTACAGCCAGCGGCCGGGCGTGGCCCGGCGCACCCCGTTATTTCTTTTCCGGCTCGTTGACGATCGCTTCCAGGTCCTTCTGCAGATCCGCGAACAGCGGCTGCATGCGCGCCTGGATCGCCACCATCACGTTCTGCATCAGCGCCGGGGTCTTGTCCAGCAGGCTCTGGCCGGCCGCGCTCTCGTAGAACTCGGCCATTGCCAGCACGTCTTCCTTGCTGAAGGTCTTCTTGTACAGGTCCACGTACATGGGCCGCAGCTGTTGCCACGACATCGCCTGGCGCAGGGTCTGGCTGGTCCGGGCCTGGATCCGCTTCAGCTGTTCCTGCTGCTGGGCGGTGAGCTGGCGCTGCGCGGCCACCTGCTGGAACTGCTGCTGCTGCATGGCTTCGATCTGAGGCACCATGGTGTCGATCATGCTCTGCGCGCGCGAGGCCGACAGCAGGCGGTTGATGTCGCCGTCGGTCGGCGGGGCGGCCAGGGCCGGAACGCTGGCCACGGCCAGCGCCAGCAGCAGGGCGGCGCGGCGCAGCAGGGACGGCAGGGCGGGTGTGGAGCGGGTCATGCGGGGCTTCCTGCGGTACATGGGACCGCCAGCATACCCGCAGCCCAGGCGAAGGCGGCGTGTTCGGTGCCTGATCGGCGGCATACGGGGCGCGATGGCGTACTTCACCACGTGCCTGCCGCTACAATGCGCGGATGGGCAGTGGACCGGTCACCATCAGCGCGCAGCTTGAAATCCCCGACGGCGAGATCGTCGAGCGGTTCGTGCGCGCCAGTGGCGCCGGCGGCCAGAACGTCAACAAGGTGTCCACCGCGGTGGAACTGCGTTTCGACGTGGCCAACTCGCCCTCGTTGCCCGAACCGTTGCGCGCGCGCCTGCTGGCGCGGCGTGACCGGCGCATGACCGGCGAAGGCGTGCTGGTCATCGACGCGCAACGATTCCGCACCCAGGATCGCAATCGCGAGGATGCGCGCGAGCGGCTGGCGGCCTTCATCCAGGCCGGGCTGAGCGTGCCCAAACCGCGCAAGGCCACCAAGCCGACCCTCGGGTCGAAACTGCGTCGTCTGGACGCCAAACGCGGGCGCGCGCAGATCAAGCGCGGGCGCTCATCACGTGACTGGGAGTGATTGCTTGAACAACCCGACTTCGTTGCTGCCGGCCGTGCCGCCGCAGATGCCACAGGTCAAACCCAACGCCTTCCTGCGCTGGCTGGCGCGCTGCACCCTTCGCATGGGCGGCTGGAAGGTGACCGGCACCCTGCCGGACATCCCCAGGCTGGTCTTCATCATCGCCCCGCATTCGTCCAACTGGGACGGGCTGTGGGGCATGGCGGCCAAGATCGCGCTGGGCATGAAGGTGAAGGTGCTGGGCAAGGCCTCGCTGTTCTGGTGGCCGCTGGGCCCGCTGCTGCACAAGCTGGGCGTGATCCCGCTCGATCGCAGCTCGCCGCAGGGCACCGTCGGCCAGGCCGTGGACCTGCTGCGCAACAACGAGAAGATGTGGTTCGCCATCACGCCCGAGGGCACCCGCAAGGCCGTGAAGGACTGGAAGGCCGGCTTCCTGAAGATTGCCCGGATGGCTGACGTACCGATCCTGACCGCGTATTTCCACTATCCGGAAAAGACCATCGGCATCGGTCCGCTGTTCACCCCGAGCGGCGACGATGTGGCCGACATGGCTGCCATCCGCGAGTTCTACCGGCCCTGGATCGGCAAGACCCGCGGCACGGTCTGAGCCGGTTGCAGGCCGCCGCATAGACGCCACGTCCGGCACATGCCGGGCGAGCGCGACAGGAGTAGGGTGGAGGGCTGGTATCCATACCGTCTGCCCAAGGAGCGTTTTACATGTCGCGTACCGTAGTCCTGGCCGCCGCCATCAGCCTGGCGCTGGCGGCCTGTTCCGGCAAGGAGTCCACCCCCGTGTCCGATGCCCAGAAGACCCCGGCCCAGCAGCCGGCCGAAGCCTCCACCAATCCGCTGCTGAGTGCCAGCACGCTGCCGTTCCAGGCCCCGCCGTTCGACAAGATCAAGGACAGCGACTACCTGCCGGCCTTCGAAGAGGGCATGCGCCAGCACCTGGCCGACGTGCGCAGGATCGCCGACAGCAGCGAGCCGGCCACCTTCGACAACACCATCGTGGCGATGGAGCGCAGCGGCGAGACCCTGACCCGCGTGTCGCGCATCTTCTTCGGCCTGGTCCAGGCCGATACCAACGATGCGCGCCAGAAGATCCAGGAAGAAGTGGCGCCGAAGCTGGCCGCGCACCAGGACGAGATCAACCTCGACCCGAAGCTGTTCGCACGCGTGAAGTCGCTGTACGACCAGCGTGACACGCTGGAGCTGGACCCGGTGCAGAAGCGCCTGGTCGAGCACTACTACGATGGCCTGGTGCGCGCCGGTGCGCAGCTGTCCGACGCTGACAAGGCGACCCTGCGCAAGCTCAACGTGGAAGAGACCACCCTCTCCACCCAGTTCCATACCCGCCTGGTGGCCGCCACCGCCGCTGCGGCCGTTGTCGTTGACGACAAGGCCAAGCTGGTCGGCCTGGACGAGGGCGCTATCAACAACGCTGCCGCCGCCGCCAAGGACCGCAAGCTGGATGGCAAGTTCCTGCTGCCGCTGCAGAACACCACCCAGCAGCCGGTGCTCGGCTCGCTGAGCGACCGCGACCAGCGCGCCGCCGTGCTGAAGGCCTCGGAAACCCGCGCCGAGCGTGGCGATGCCAACGACACCCGGCAGACCGTGCAGCGCCTGGCCCAGCTGCGTGCGCAGAAGGCCAAGCTGCTCGGCTTTGACACCTTCGCCGACTACCAGCTGGGCGACCAGATGGCCAAGACCCCGGCTGCCGCGCTCAAGCTGCTGACCGACACCGTGCCGGCCGCCACTGCCAAGGCGCGTGCCGAAGCCGGCGAGATCCAGAAGGTGATCGACGCGCAGAAGGGCGGATTCCAGGTGGCCGCTTCGGACTGGGACTTCTACGCCGAGCAGGTGCGCAAGGCCAAGTACGATCTGGACGAGTCGCAGATCAAGCCGTACTTCGAACTGGACAACGTGCTGCAGAACGGCGTCTTCTACGCCGCCACCCAGCTGTACGGCATCACCTTCAAGCCGCGCACCGACATTCCGACCTACAACCCGGACATGAAGGTGTACGAAGTGTTCGACAAGGACGGCACCTCGCTGGCGCTGTTCTACACCGACTACTTCAAGCGTGACAGCAAGTCCGGTGGCGCCTGGATGGACGTGTTCGTCGAACAGGACGGCCTGACCGGTGCCAAGCCGGTGGTCTACAACGTCTGCAACTTCACCAAGCCGGCCGCCGGCCAGCCTGCGCTGATCAGCTTCGACGACGTCACCACCATGTTCCATGAGTTCGGCCATGCGCTGCACGGCATGTTCTCGAACGTGAAGTACCCGTCGATCGCCGGCACCGCGACCTCGCGCGACTTCGTCGAGTTCCCGTCGCAGTTCAACGAGCACTGGGCGCTGGACCCGAAGGTGTTCGCCAACTACGCCAAGCACTACAAGACCGGCGAGGCGATGCCGCAGGAGCTGGTCGACAAGATCCTCAAGGCACGCAGCTTCAACCAGGGCTACGCGACGACCGAGTACCTGTCGGCCGCGCTGCTGGACCTGGCCTGGCACACGCAGAAGGCCGACGCGCCGCTGCAGGATGTCGGCGCCTTTGAAGCCAGCGCGCTGAAGAAGTTCAAGGTCGACCTGCCGCAGGTGCCGCCGCGTTACCGCACCACCTACTTCGACCACATCTGGGGTGGTGGCTACTCGGCCGGTTACTACGCCTACTTCTGGGCCGAAGTGCTCGACCACGATGCCTACCAGTGGTTCACCGAGCACGGTGGCCTGACGGCGGCCAATGGCCAGGAGTTCCGCGACAAGATCCTCTCGCGCGGCAACAGCGTGGAACTGTCGACCCTGTACCGCGATTTCCGCGGCAAGGACCCGTCGGTGGAACCGCTGCTGAAGTTCCGCGGGTTGAAGTAAGAAAGCGAAAACGGCGGGGGCAACCCCGCCGTTTTTCTTTCTGTAGCGTCGAGCCATGCTCGACGTTCTTCTGTAGAGCCGAGCCCACGCTCGGCTGATGGTTCCTGGAAAGGCAGCCGAGCATGGGCTCGGCTCTACAAACAGCGTTACGTTCCCACGTGCACCCGGTTGGCCTGCTCGGCCAGGCCCAGGTGATCCAGCGCGATATCCAGCGCCAGCACGTAACTCTGCGCGCCGTAGCCGGCGGCGATGCCCAGGCGCTGGCCGACACCAGCCGGCAGGCACGGCTCGGCTACCGCGCCGTCGTCATGCACTTCCACATAGGCGTTGTGCAGGTACGGCAGCAGGCGCTGCAGGCGCAGGCTGTTGGCACACGCGCCCGGGTCGAGCAGGGTCACCTCGCCGCGGCTGTGGTCGGCCACGCGCAGGGCGTCCAGCAGTTCCTGTTCCGAACCACAGGCACGGATCGCCACGCTGGTGCCGGCGTCGATCGCACGATGCACCAGTGACTTCAGGACCGGTGCCGGCAGCGGCATCGCGGTGCGGATCAGGGCGCCGGCCGCTTCCGGGCCACGGATGATGAAGATCGACATGGCTCAGCCCTCCTGTGCCAGGCGGCGGCCGACAATGGCCAGCGACAACGGGTAGCCGGCCTGCTGGCTGCGCTGGTCGACCACCACGGCGGCGGGACCGTGCTGCAGGCGCAGGCGTGCCTCCAGACCGGGTTCGCTGGGGGCCTGCAGTTCGATGTACTGCGCCGGCAGCCGTTCCAGCGCCGCCTGCAGCGCGCCACCTTCGGCCTGCCATTGCGCCTCGTCAGCGGTACCGACATCCAGCAGTACCCAGTCGGCCGAGCGCGCCTGCGGCTGGCACAGGCACTGGCGTACCTCGGACAGGCTGGCGCAGTCGCTGCACAGCACGCGATGGCCGGCCAGCTGCGTCGGCAGTTGGGGACGCGGTGCCGACGAAGAGGCGTGGCGGATCACCAGGAGGGTCATACAACACCTTGCGGAATGCGCCCTGCGGCGCGGTGGGCACACGATGCGCGTGCCGCCCGTAAAGGTGCGATGCCCGCCGCCGGTCCCGCGCGTAAAACCTGCGTAACCCTTCCTGTAGAGCCGAGCCTGCGCTCGGCCGCTCTGCGCCCCAGTCGGGCAACCTCGACGCTGCAAGGAACAAGCCGAGCGTGGGCTCGGCTCTACCGGATCGCGTCGCGGGAACCTCTCCCGCCTGGATGTGGTCTGATGCAGCTACCACCCACCCGGAGCCTGTCATGGATGCTGCTGCCCGTCCTCCCTTGTCCGAACGCGCGCTGGTCTGGCTGAAGAAGGAAGCATTGCCGCTGCTGGTGATGCTCGGCCTGCTCGCCGCCGCCCGCGATACCCTCGCCAACCACTACGTGGTGCCGAGTGGCTCGATGCAGCCGACCCTGCAGCCGGGCGACCGGGTGGTGGTGGACATGCGCGCCTACGGCCTGCGCCTGCCGTTCACCGGCAAGGAACTGATGGCCACCGGCGTCCCGCAGCGCGGTGAAGTGGCGGTGTTCGATTCACCGGCCGACGGCACCCGCCTGATCAAGCGCGTGGCGGCGGTGGCCGGTGACCACGTGCAGATGCGCGAGGGCCATCTGAGCATCAACGGCCAGCCGCTGCAGATCGCCGATCTGCAGGACGTGGAAGCCTTCGGCGAGCGCCGTGCCCGCCTCGACCTGGACATGGGCGGCGGTCCGGACATCGCCGATCTGGTGGTGCCGGCCGGCAAGGTGCTGGTGCTGGGTGACCACCGCGGCAACAGCTTCGACGGCCGCTTCTTCGGCTTCGTCGACGCCGACAAGGTCTACGGCCGTGCGGTGGCGGTGTACTACCGCCGCGGCGACGGTTTCGAGTGGCAGCGCCTGTAAGCTGAATTGATACTTCTTGGGTATCAATCCTGACTTATCAGGTTATGGATCGACTGAATCGACAGGCCTAGTCTGAGGCCCGTTCCCTCCCATGCCCGGCCGCCCCACCGGCCCTTCGATCCCATGACTGGCGAAACCGCGGCGGCCGTCGAGCGCCGCCCCCCCACTGTCGATCCCATCGCCGAGACCCGCATCCAGCAGGGCACGCCGGCCTTCCGCCGCACCGCGCTGGCACTGTTCCTGGCCGGCTTCTCCACCTTCGGCCTGCTGTACACCGTGCAGCCGCTGCTGCCCGAGTTCAGCCGCCACTTCGGCGTGTCCGCCGCAGGCAGCGCGATGTCGTTGTCGCTGACCACCGGCACGCTGGCGGTGGCGATGCTGTTGGCCGGCCTGCTGTCCGATGCGGTCGGCCGCCGCCCGTTGATGATTGCCGCGCTGCTGGCCTCGGCCATGCTGTCGCTGAGCACGGCGCTGGTGGACGACTGGACCACGCTGCTGGTGCTGCGCACCCTGCTTGGCCTGGCGCTGAGCGGCGTGCCGGCAGTGGCGATGACCTACCTGGTCGAGGAGATGGACAGCCGCGCGCTGGGCCTGGCGATGGGCCTGTACATCGGCGGCAACGCCATCGGTGGCATGAGCGGGCGCCTGCTGGCCGGCATCATCGCCGATCACTGGGGCTGGCGCTGGGGCATCGGCGTGGTCTCGATCATCGCCGTGGCCAGCACCGTGCTGCTGTGGCTGCAGCTGCCGCCGTCGCGCCATTTCAGCGCGCGACGCGATGGCCTGCGCGAGTTGCCGTCGCGCTGGCGCACGCTGTTCGCCGACCGGGGCCTGCCGTGGCTGTTCGCCACCTCGTTCGTGCTGATGGGCGTGTTCGTCACCCTCTACAACTACCTGGGCTATCACCTGCTGGCGCCGCCGTACCACCTCAGCCAGACCGTGGTCGGGCTGATCTTCAGCGTCTACCTGGTGGGCACCTTCAGTTCGGCGTGGATGGGCCAGCAGGCTACGCGGTACGGGCGCGGCCGCATCCTGTCGATCTCGTTCGCGCTGATCGGCGCCGGCATCGCGCTGCTGGCGATGCCGTGGCTGAGCACGATGGCACTGGGCATCGCGCTGGTGACCTTCGGCTTCTTCGGTGGCCACTCGGTGGCCAGCAGCTGGGTCGGCAGCCGTGCCGGTACGATGCGCGCGGAAGCGTCGGCGCTGTACCTGTTCGCCTACTACCTGGGCTCCAGCGTGCTGGGCGGGGTGGGTGGCCTGGCCTACGCGGCCTGGGACTGGCTGGGCGTGTGCGCGTTCGCTGCCGTGCTGACCCTGATCGGGGGCGGCATCGTCTGGGCGCTGCAGCAGCGCGCGCCGCAGCCGGTCACGGCCTGACGCCAGCCTCGCGTTCCGCACGGGCGCGGCGTTGCTCTGGTAGATGCCGACCTTGGTCGGCGCTCTGGCACGGCAGCCAACCAAGGTTGGCGTCTACCAAACCTAGGTGGGTGGCACTTCACCCTTCGGCGAACGCCCCGCGCAACAGCCCGGCGAAGTTGCGGATCAGCGGCGTCACCCCCTCGCGGTGCCATGCCAGCTGCACCTCCGAATGCGCACCGGCATCGGCCAGCGCCACGAAGCGCGCGCCTTCCACGCGGATGTGATCGCAGGACGAGGGCAGGATCGCCGCACCCAGGCCTGCAGCCGCAAGACTGATCAATGTCGATGCCTCACCGGCTTCCTGCACGATGCGCGGCGTGAACCCGGCGGCCGCGCACAGCGCGATCATGTGGTCATGGATGCCCGCGCCCGCGCTGCGGCGAAATGCCACGAACGGCTCCTGCGCGAAGTCGCGTAGCGACAACGTGCCCTGCTTCGACAGCCTGCGCAGGGCAGGGTGGTCGGCATGCACGATCAACGCCAGTGGATCGACGAACAGGCTGTGCGCCACCAGCTCCGGCGGCAATGCGCGCTTGCGGATGATGCCCACGTCCAGTGAACCGTCGAGCAGCGCATCGATCTGCTGCAGCGTGTTCATCTCGCTCAGCTGCAGCCGCACCTGTGGGTACTGCTGGCGGTAGCGCAGGATCGAACGCGGAATCTGCGGCGACAGCGGCGTGGCCCGGGTCAGGCCGATACGCAGTTCGCCCTGCTCGCCGCGCTGCGCGCGCTGTACCTCGTCCACCGCGGTTTCCACCTGCTGCACGATGGCCCGTGCGCGCTCCTGCAGCAGCTCACCCGCAGGCGTCAGCTGCACACGACGATGGCTGCGCACGAACAGGCGCGCCCCGATCAGGTCTTCCAGCTGGCGGATCTGCTGGCTGAGCGGCGGTTGCGACATGCCCAGCCGCTCCGCCGCCTGGCCGAAGTGCAGCGTATCGGCAACGGCGAGGAAGTAACGCAGGTGGCGGAGTTCGATGGACATGCGCCCAGTCTATGCATCGCCAGCCACAAATGGGGTCAGATCCGTTTTCCTGCGGAAAACGGATCTGACCCCGGTCACCCGTCATCCACGCATGGCGTGGATCTACCGTGTCGACCAAGGTCGACACCCACCAACAGCAGCGACCAACTGTCAGAGGCGGGGCGGTGTGGGTGGGCAGGACCGTTGGCGCCATGGATGGCGCCATCGAGCCCCCAAGGAGGGGTTCACGGCGTGTCCTGCCCACCCACACCGCCCCGCCATCTACGGATAGCAGGCTTTTGCTGTTGCTTTGGCTTCAGCAGGTGCAGGGCGCAGCCCTGCCGAACACCCCTCACCGCTCCGAATGCCCGCTCTGGTCGTAATCGCGCGGACTGAACAACTCCGGCTGGATCAGCTCGATGAACGCGCGCGCCTGCGCCGACAGCGCCTTGCCCCGGCGCACGATCACCCCGTAACTGCGCTCGGGGAACCAGCGCTTCATCGACCGCGCCGCCAACCGCTCGCGGTCGGCCTCGTTCAGGCACAGCGCCGGCACGATGGAAATGCCCATGCCCATCGCCACGTACTGCTTGATCACCTCCCAGCCGCCCACTTCCAGTGCCACGGTGTAGGCGATGCGGTGGCGCTGGAACACCTGGTCAACCAGCCGGTAGGTGATCTGCCGCTTCGGCGGCAGCACCAGCGGATAGCGCGCGATGTCAGCCAGCTCCAGCTCGCCGCCACTGGCCAGCGGATGGTCGTGCGGCGCGATCAGCACCTGCTCGAAGCGGTAGGCCGGGGCGTAGGTCAGGTCGGCCGGTACATCGGTCATCGAACCGATCGCCAGGTCGGCGGCGTCCTCGCGCAGCAGGTCGGTGCCATCGGCGCTGATCGCGTTGTGCAGGGTCAGGCGCACGTCCGGGTGGTGCAGGCGGAAGCGCTCGACGATCTTCGGCAGCAGGTACAGGATGGTCGAGCTGTTGGCGGCGATGTTCAGCTCGCCCGCGTCCAGGCCGCGCACCTTGTCGCGGAAGCGCGCCTCCAGCCCGTCCAGGTTCTCCACCAGCGGCTGCGCCATCTCGTACAGCAGCTGGCCCTCGCGGCTGGGTACCAGGCGGCGCCCACTGCGCTCGAACAACGGCACCCCCAGTTCCCGTTCCAGGGCCTGCAACTGCAGGCTGATGGCCGGCTGGCTGACGAAAAGTGCCTCAGCCGCCCGTGAGACCGAGCCCAGGCGCACCGTCTGGCAGAACGCACGCAATGGCTTCAGCCGGTCGGATTTGTAGGAAAAACGCGGACTTGGCGGGGTGCGTGTGCTCATCGTGTCACGAGTATTAGCACAACTTATGTAGAACATTGCAAAAACTGTTTTGCCAAATACTCCGGCCCAGCGGCACCGTGGAGACGTTCCCCCACCGCTGGAGTCGCCCCATGTCCGCCGTCGCTTCCGCTGTTCCCACCCCTGCCAGCAAGGCTACCCCCGGCATCGCCCTGGCGACCCGCGTGGCCGGCCAGGACACCGTGCTGCCGGCGCCGCTGCTGGCCCTGCTGGTGTCGCTGCACCGTGCGGTGGAACCGGGCCGGCAGGCACGGCTGCAGGCGCGCCGCGAGCGCCAGGCGTTCTTCGACCAGGGCGGCCTGCCGGACTTCCGCGAGGACACCGCTGCGATCCGTAGCGGCGACTGGCGCGTTGCGCCGCTGCCGGCCGCGCTGCAGGACCGCCGCGTCGAGATCACCGGCCCGACCGATCCGAAGATGGTCATCAACGCGCTGAACTCCGGCGCCAAGGTGTTCATGGCCGACTTCGAGGATTCGACCTCGCCGACCTGGCGCAACCTGCTGGCCGGGCAGCGGTCGCTGGCCGCCGCGGTGCGTGGCGATCTCGACTACACCGCCCCCAATGGCAAGCACTACACGCTGCGCCCGTATGACGAGCAGGCGGTGCTGATCGTGCGCCCGCGTGGCTGGCACCTGGACGAAAAGCACGTGCGCATCGATGGCCAGTTCATCGCCGGCGGCCTGTTCGACGCGGCGGTGTTCGCCTTCCACAACGCCCGCACCCTGCAGGCGAAGGACCGCGGCCCGTACTTCTACCTGCCCAAGCTGCAGAGCATGGAAGAGGCGGCGCTGTGGGAAACCGCGCTGTCGCACATCGAAGGCATGCTCGGCCTGCCGCACGGCCAGATCAAGGTAACCGTGCTGATCGAAACGCTGCCGGCGGTGTTCGAGATGGATGAGATCCTGCACGCGCTGCGTGACCGTATCGTCGGCCTGAACTGTGGGCGCTGGGACTACATCTTCTCGTACCTGAAGACCTTCCGGCGCCACGCCGACCGCGTGCTGCCCGAGCGCGGCCAGGTGACCATGACCCAGCCGTTCCTGAAGGCCTATTCGGAACTGCTGATCCAGACCTGCCATCGCCGTGGTGCACATGCGATGGGTGGCATGGCCGCGCAGATTCCGATCAACAACGATGCCGCCGCCAACGAACAGGCGATGGCCCGCGTGCGCGCTGACAAGCTGCGCGAAGTGACCGCCGGCCACGACGGCACCTGGGTCGCGCATCCGGCGCTGATTCCGGTGGCGATGGCGATCTTCGACGAACACATGCCCGGTGCGAACCAGCACAGCGTGCTGCGCCAGGATGTGTGCGTCGGCCGCGACGAACTGATCGCACGGCCGCCCGGCACCATCACCCGCGCCGGCTTCGAAGGCAACGTGGAAGTCTGCGTGCGCTACCTGGCGGCATGGCTGGATGGCAACGGCTGCGTGCCGATCCACCACCTGATGGAGGACGCGGCCACCGCCGAGATCAGCCGCAGCCAGTTGTGGCAGTGGCTGCATACGCCGGGCCAGCAGCTGGACGATGGCACCGCCATCGACCTGGCACTGCTGGATGCCACGCTGGCACAGCTGCCGGCACGGCTGGGTGACACCGCCACGCTGCCCGGTGGCGCACGCATCGGCGAGGCCATCGCCCTGCTCGGCGAACTGAGCCGCAGCGACGAACTGACCGATTTCCTGACCCTGCCGGCCTACGCGCGCATCGACTGATCGCCGCCCGCGATTCCCGGCGTTTCCCTCCCCGCTGCACGCACGAACCGAACTGGAGAAAGACATGAGCAAGCTGCCCACTGCCGAACAGATCCAGCACGACTGGGATACCAACCCGCGCTGGGAAGGCATCCAGCGCAACTACAGTGCCGCCGACGTGGTGCGCCTGCGCGGCACCGTCCACATCGAGCACTCGCTGGCCCGCCTGGGTGCGGAGAAGCTGTGGGCATCGCTGCATGAGCGCGAGTTCGTCAACGCGCTGGGTGCATTGACCGGCAACCAGGCCATGCAGCAGGTCAAGGCGGGCCTGAAGGCGATCTACCTGTCCGGTTGGCAGGTGGCGGCCGACGCCAACCTGGCCGGGCAGATGTATCCGGACCAGTCGCTGTACCCGGCCGATTCGGTGCCGGCAGTGGTCAAGCGCATCAACAACACGCTGCTGCGCGCCGACCAGCTGCACCACGCCGAAGGCAAGGACGACATCGACTTCCTGCAGCCGATCGTCGCCGATGCGGAGGCCGGTTTCGGCGGCGTGCTCAATGCGTTCGAGCTGATGAAGGCGATGATCGAGGCCGGTGCCGCCGGCGTGCATTTCGAAGACCAGCTGGCGTCGGTGAAGAAGTGCGGGCACATGGGCGGCAAGGTGCTGGTGCCGACCCGCGAGGCGATCGAGAAGCTCAATGCCGCGCGGCTGGCCGCCGATGTGCTGGGTGTGCCGACCCTGCTGGTGGCGCGCACCGATGCCGAAGCGGCTGATCTGCTGACCAGCGACATCGACGGCAACGACAAGCCGTTCACCACCGGCGAGCGCACCGTCGAAGGCTTCTACAAGACCCGCAACGGCCTGGACCAGGCGATCAGCCGTGGCCTGGCCTACGCGCCCTACGCCGACCTGGTGTGGTGCGAGACCGGCAAGCCGGACCTGGAATTCGCACGCAGGTTCGCCGAGGCGATCCACGCGAAGTTCCCGGGCAAGCTGCTGGCCTACAACTGCTCGCCCAGCTTCAACTGGAAGAAGAACCTGGACGACGCCACCATTGCGAAGTTCCAGCGCGAACTGGGCAGCTACGGCTACAAGTTCCAGTTCATCACCCTGGCCGGGTTCCATGCGTTGAACTACGGCATGTTCAATCTGGCCCACGGCTACGCACGCCGCCAGATGAGCGCGTTCGTCGAGTTGCAGGAAGCCGAGTTCGAAGCGGCCGAGCGCGGCTTCACTGCGGTCAAGCACCAGCGCGAGGTCGGTACCGGCTACTTCGATGCGGTGACCCAGGCGATCCAGCAGGGCCAGTCGTCGACCACCGCGCTGACCGGCTCGACCGAGGAAGAACAGTTCCATGGCGGGCGCAGCGAACGCGCGGCGTGATGCGGCGCGCCGCGTGATCCGGTGGTGCCGGCCGCTGGCCGGCAACCCATCGATGTTTCCGAAGCCCATGCAGTTGCCGGCCAGCGGCCGGCACTACCGGGCTCCGGGTGATCAGGGTGGCCAGGGAAGGGCCAGACAACGCCGGCCGGTCGGGGGACCTGCCGGCGTTGTTGTATCGATGCAAGGGCGCAGCACGCGCGGAGCGTCAATCAGGCGCACCCCGGTGCCGGCAACTTGGCCGAAACCCTGTGAAACCCGGCATCGGATTGATCCAGCAGGAGTTTTGCCCGGACACCCGTGACCAGAACGGGCCATCACCGATCTTCACATCAATCAAGATCGGCAGAAGGGTCAAAATGAGATAGGGCGCACACTTTAAAGCGGTGCTATGCTCCGCGGCTCACCAGGGGACGCTGGCGGCGGGTGCAGGGAATGACCGGCAGGGGTGCGGCCGAGAACAGTGATGTGACGACAGGTATCGCCCGGGTGGCGATGGCCGAGATCGTGCACGCTCTGTTGTCCGATGCCGAGGTGGCATTGTTCGCCAGATTCGCCCGCGCATGCAAGCTCCGTGCCGGACAGTGGCTGTTCCAGCGTGGCCACCGCGGCGAGCGCATGTATGTGATCCTCGAAGGCCAGATCGAACTGGACTTCGGCGAGGACCTGGTGATCAAGACGCTCGGGCAGCACGAGTTCTTCGGAGAACTGGGCCTGCTGGTCGGCGACCACCTGCGCAGCGCCAGCGCGCGCGCGCTGGTCGACTGCGATGTGCTGGAGCTGGGCCCGGCCGATTTCCATCGGCTGGTCGAATCCGATCCCGGCCTGGTGGCCTATTTCCTGCGCCGCACGATCATGCGCGTGCTGGCCAACGAACAGGCACTGATCGCACAGCTGCGCCGGCGCAACCACGATCTGGAAACCGCGCTGGACAATCTGTACATCACTACCCATCAGTTGACCCACACCCGTGAGCTGGTGCGTACCGATGAACTGACCGGGCTGCACAACCGGCGAGGCCTCACCCTGTACCTGCAGGAGTGCCGCGAGCGGGCCGAGGGGCCGCCGCAGGCGCTGCTGCTGATCGATTGCGACCGCTTCAAGCAGATCAACGACCGCCACGGCCACCAGGCCGGCGACCGCGTGCTGCAGAGCATGGGCAACATCCTGCGCTCGATGGCCGGCGAGCAGGACCTGGCCTGCCGGCTTGGTGGCGATGAGTTCTGCCTGATCCTGCGCCGTGGCAACCGCGAGATCGTGCAGCACGCGGCCGAGTTCATCATCAGTGCGGTGCATGGTCTGCTCGAGCGCAGCCATGGCACGCCGCATGTGAGCCTGGTCAGCATCGGCGCCTGCCTGCTGGCGCCGGAGGCAGGCTGGAGCGAGTGGTATGCCTGCGCGGATCGTGCGCTGTACCAGGCCAAGCGCGATGGCGGCAACTGCCTGCGCTGGGCGGATGATCCGGACGGCCAATAGGGAGAGGCAGGCGATGAATGGCGACAACGGAACGTCAGCCCCGCATAGCCCACAGCTGCGCGCCCTGCTGTTCACCGATCTGTGTGATTCGCTGCAGCTGGTCGAGCGGATCGGCGATGTGGCGGCGGCAAGCCTGTTCCAGGAACACGATCGCCTGGTACTGGTGCTGCAGCAGCGCTGGAACGGCCAGCTGATCGATCGCTCCGATGGCTTGTTCATGCTGTTCGAGCGCGTCGTCGACGCACTGGGCTTCGCCCTGGACTACCAGCGCGAACTGCACGCGCTGGGCCAGCAGCGCGCGATTGAACTGCGCGCGCGCGCCGGCCTGCACGTGGGCGACGTGCTGACCTGGGAGAACAGTGCCGAGGCGGTCCGTGCCGGTGCCAAGTCGATGGAGGTGGAAGGCCTGGCCAAGCCGATGGCGGCGCGCCTGATGATGCTGGCCCGCCCCGGCCAGATCCTGCTGTCGGCGGTGGCCGAATCGCTGACCCGCCGTGCCACCGATGCACTGGGCGAGCGTGGCACGCGCCTGCTGTGGAAATCGCACGGGCGCTGGCGCTTCAAGGGCGTGCCGGTGGTGCAGGAAGTGATCGAAGTGGGCGAGATCGGTTCGGCGCCGCTGCGCATGCCGCGCGCCAACGCCAAGGCGCGCCGCGACCTGCCGCTGTGGCGGCAACCGCTGGTGCTGGCCGCCGAAGGCCTGATCCTTGCCGCGGCCGTGCTGGGCGGCTGGCTGCTGCTGCGGTCGGAGCCGGCCATTGCCTTCGCCGAACGCGACTGGGTGGTGCTTGGCGATGTCGACAACCTCACCGGCGATCCGATCTTCGATGACTCGATGCGGCACGCGATCCGGATCGCGCTGGAACAGTCGCGCTACGTGAACGTGCTGTCGGAAGGCAAGATCCGCGAAAGCCTGGAAATGGCGCGGCTCTCGGGCGATACCCGGCTCAACCGCGATACGGCGGTCGATGTGGCGGTGCGGGAGGGCGCGCGCGCGGTGCTGCTGCCGACCGTGCGGCAGAAGATCGGTGGCTACGAGCTGGCCATCGATGTTGCCGCACCGGGCAGTGGCCAGGTGATCCAGACCTTCACCGCCACCGCCGATCGATCCGACCAGATGGTGTTCGCCGTGGACGACGTGGTCGGTCGCCTGCGTCGCGGACTGGGCGAGTCGGTGGCCAGCCTGGAGCAATCCCTGCCGCTGCCGCGCGCCTCGACCCAGGACCTGCGCGCACTGCGCGCGTTCGCGCTGGCCGAGAGCGCACTGGGTCAGCGTCGCTTCGAAGAAGCCCGCAACCTCTACCAGGCCGCGATCGACATCGATCCCGGTTTTGCCCTGGCCTACATGGGCGTGGCCAAGCTGCATGCGCGCACCGCGCAGGTCGCGGACGCGCGTGACGCGCTGGAGCACGCGCTGGCCCAGCAGCAGCGCCTGCCCGCGCGTGAGCGCCTGTACCTGAAGGGCTGGCAGGCCGAACTGGAACCCGGTGGCTGGCCGCTGGAACAGTGGCGTGCACTGGCCAAGATCTATCCGGATTCGTTTGCTGGGCTGTCCAATACCTCCTGGGGGTTGCTGCAGGACAATCGCTTCACCGAGGCCGAGCCCTATGCGCGCGCCGCGACGGTGCCTCAGGACCCGTTGCGGCTGTATCCGACCATCCATCTGGCGCGGGCACAGCTGGGCCTCGGCCAGCCGCAGCAGGCAATGCGCACCTTGCGCCAGGCACGGATGTTGCGCGGCAATGACGAGGCCGACGACCTGGATGTGGACGTGCTGGTTGCGCAGGGCCTGGATGCACAGGCGCAGCAGCTGTTGATGCGGTTGCCGCGGGGGGACGACCTGCAACAGCGCATGCGCCTGCGGGCCCACCTGCTGGTGGCTGCGGAGCAGCGTGATTGCAGCAGTTTGCATGCCGCGATTGCTGCGGACGGTCCAGCACCGGATCTGATCGACTACCAGATCCATCAACGCCTGCAGCACGCCACCGTAACCACGCTGTGCACGGCCGGCGATGCGAAGGAGCTTGAATCCATTGCCGCCGTGCTGCGGCCGCTGCTGCGGAACAACGACGACTCCGCCGTGGGCAGCCGCAGCCTGCAGCTGCTGGCCCTGACTTATCTGGCCCAGCGCCAGGGCCAGCATGCGCTGGCCGCAGAGTGGCTGCGCGACCATGGCGAACTGCTGGAGCGGCAGCGCAGCCCTGTGGTGGGCAAGTGGCGTCGGGTTGTGTTGGCGATGGCCGAACTGGCGCAACAGCGTCCGCGGGCGGCACGCCATCTGCTCGAGCCCACCTTTGATGGCAGCGAACCTGTGCAGGCCCACGTTGTGCTGCTGCAGGCACTGCGTGCCGAGCAGGACACTGCCGGCGTGCGTCGCGAGCAGGCCTGGCTGGCCCGGCACCACGGCCAGGCCATTGCCGAGGTGGCGTCCATGCAGGTCTGGCAACCCCTGAATGTGCACGACATCGCCACCGAGGCGACGTCGGTGCGAGTGTCGCGCTGATGCGGACTCAGGCGTTGACGCGCTCGTCGATGCGGTCGGCTTCGAAGCAGAACACCACGGTCATCGAGGCGGTCGAGGTACTCAGGTACGCATGCAGCGAATCACGGGTGCGGCTCAGCTCCTCGACCGAGGCCAGGGTGCCGATCTTCATGCAGTCGTTTTCGCCAACGGCACCGTCCAGCCCGATCGAGGCCAGGGCCTTGGCCGGCGAAGCGGTGAAGTGGCTGCGGAACGCTTCGCTGCCGATCAGGTGGTCCAGCAGGGTGCTGGCGTCGGCGGCGGAAAGACGGGGATGGCTCATGGGGATTGTCCGTAGGTGGAGCTACTCCTATCGGCCGCGACAGCCTGCCATTGAGGGCCGCGCTGTGCACGTCGCTAAAGTTGGCCGCGCTGCGGTCGTTGCTGCTATGCCGGCTGTGCGGCACAAGGAAGGAAACCGATGCGCCTGCGCCGCTGCGCCAGCCTGATGTTCGAGCCTCGCGAGGCGGTCACCCTGGACCTGCGCGCGATGCTGGCCGGCCACGCCGAGATGGACAGCCAGATCAGCTGGGTGGCGCTGGCCGCCCACCTGGACCAGCCACTGCCGGTGGACGCCGAGGAGCGCCAGCTGCTGGGCGGGCTCAGCGCGCACCGCTGGAGCGAACCGCCCGCCGATGCCTGCCCGGCCATGCTGGCCCGCCTGGTCGAGCAGGGCCTGCTGTTGACCGACCCACCGAGCGAGGTGGGGCACCAGATGCGCGACGAGGCGCTGCGGCGCAGCCAGTGGTGGCCATTGGCTGCGCTGGCCCATCGCCATGCGCGCTGGCAGGCCGTGGACAGCGTGGAGGACATGCGCCGGCAGGGGTTGGACACCGCGGCCGGCCTGCGCCAGCGCCTGGGGCCGCCACCGCCGGTGGTGCAGCCCATGCAGGGCGACTACCAGCCGCTGCCGCGCAGCGAAGAGGCCGCGTTCGATGCACTGCTGGCGCGTCGCACCACCTGCCGCAATTTCGACCCGCAGCGCGCGTTGCCGCTGCCGCTGCTGGCCCAGGTGCTGCAGCGTACGCTGATGGCGCACGCGGTGCAGAAGGTCGAGCGCGATACCGAGTTCCTGAAGAAGAACGTGCCTTCCGGTGGCGGCCTGCATCCCACCGAGGGCTTCCTGCTGGTGCAGAACGTGGAAGGACTGGCGCCGGGCTTGTACCACTATCATCCGGTGCAGCACGCCGTGCTGCCGCTACCCTCGCCACCGCCGCAGGCGTTGCCTGCGATGGCGAGGCGGATGCTGTCCGGGCAGGCGTGGTTCGCCGATGCGCCAGCGCTGCTGGTACTGGCACCGCGTTATGACCGCTGCTTCTGGAAGTATCGCAACCATGCCAAGGCGCACCGTGCGGTGACGCTGGACGTGGGCCACATTTCGCAGTTGCTGTACCTGTGCGCCACCGAGCGCGGGCTGGCAGCATTCGTGACAGCGGCGATCAACGATGCCGATGTCGATCGTGCTTTTGGGTTCGATGGCATCGGCCAGAGCGCGATGGCCATCTGTGGCCTGGGCTGGCGCAGTGCCACGCTGGACACGGCCGAATTCGATCCGGCCGGGCGGGTGGCGACGGGCGACGACCGCTGAGCGGCCGCCGCCCCGGCGATCAGGTCGCCTCGAAGTCCACCAGCACCGCGCCGTCGCCGACCTGGTCGCCGGCCTTGGCACGGTAACCCTTCACCGTGCCATCGGCCGGTGCCTGCAGGGTGTGCTCCATCTTCATCGCTTCCAGCACCACCAGCGGCGTGCCGCGCTTGACCTCGGTACCGGCCGCGACCAGCGTGGCCACGATCCTGCCCGGCATGGGTGCCAGCAGGCTGCCGGCGTCGGCCACGGCGTGGTCCGATTCACCCACTGGATCATGCAGGGTGAAGCGGTGCTGGCCGTCGGCGCCGAACAGGTACAGCTGGTTACCGTCGCGCAGCAGCTGCAGCGACCCGCGGCGCTCGCCCAGCTGCACCGTTAGTCCGTGCACATCGGCCGTGCCGATCACCCGCACCGGTGCAGTGTCATCGCACTGCACGCGCCAGCCATCGGCCTGCGCCCACACCTTCAGCGTGTGCTTGCGTTCGCCCTGCTGCAGCGGCACTACGCGCGGCGCGGACGCACCGAGCCGCCAGCCATCCTGTGACCGCCACGGCGAATGCGGATCGCGCACGTCGGTGCTGGCGGGCGCCGTGCTTGCCACCGCGGCCACGGCGGCCAGCAGCCACAGGTCCGCACCCGCGTCGCCCACGGCACTCAATGCCGCCTGTTCGCGTTCGATCAGCGCCGTATCCAGCCTGGCGTGCGCGAACGAATCGGTATTCACCAGGCGGCGCAGGAAGCCGGCGTTGGTGGTCACGCCCACCACCTGGCAGTCGGCCAGGGCCTGGCTCATGCGGCGCAGCGCGGCGTCGCGGTCCACGTCCCAGACGATCAGCTTGGCGATCATCGGATCGTAGTACGGGGTGATGCTGTCGCCTTCCTCCACGCCGGTATCGACGCGCACGTTGGCCGACGCTGCCGGCAGGCGCAGGCGGCGCAGGGTGCCGGTGGAGGGCAGGAAGCCACGGTCGGCATCCTCGGCGTACAGACGCGCTTCGATCGCGTGGCCGTGGACGGCCAGCTGGTCCTGGCGCAGCGGCAGCGGTTGGCCCGAAGCCACGCGCAGCTGCCACTCCACCAGGTCGGTGCCGGTGATGTATTCGGTGACCGGGTGCTCGACCTGCAGGCGGGTGTTCATTTCCATGAAGTAGAAATCGCCGTCCGGGCCGGCGATGAATTCCACCGTGCCCGCACCCTCATAGCCCACTGCGCGTGCGGCATCGACCGCGGCCTTGCCCATTGCAGCACGACGTTCCGCGCTCATGCCCGGCGCGGGTGCTTCTTCCAGCACCTTCTGGTGGCGGCGCTGCACCGAGCAGTCGCGCTCGAACAGGTAGACCGCCTCACCGTGGCTGTCGCCGAACACCTGGATCTCGATATGGCGCGGGCGCTCGACGTACTTCTCGACCAGCACGTGGTCGTTGCCGAACGCCGAGGCCGCCTCGCGCTGGCAGCTGGCCAGCGCATCGACGAAGTCCTCGCTGCGTTCGACCTTGCGCATGCCCTTGCCACCGCCACCGGCGCTGGCCTTGATCAGCACCGGGTAGCCGATGCCATCGGCCTGCGCGCGCAGGAAGTCCGGCGCCTGCTGGTCACCGTGGTAACCCGGCGTCAGCGGCACACCGGCCTTGGCCATCAGCGCCTTGGCCGCGCTCTTGTCACCCATCGCGCGGATGGCGCTGGGCGGTGGCCCGATGAAGGTGATGCCGGCGGCGGCGCAGGCATCGGCGAAGTCGGCATTCTCGGACAGGAAGCCGTAACCGGGGTGGATGGCCTGTGCGCCGGTAGCGCGCGCGGCGTCAAGCAGGGCATCGCCACGCAGGTAGCTCTCGCGTGCGGCGGCCGGGCCGATGTGGACGGCTTCGTCGGCCAGGCGCACATGGCGTGCGTTGCGGTCGGCATCGGAATACACCGCCACGGTGGCGATGCCGAGGCGGCGGCAGGTAGCGATGACGCGGCAGGCGATTTCGCCGCGGTTGGCGATCAGGACTTTGCTGAACATGGCAACGTGCTTCATAGGAGCGTGCTCGGTCATGGCACGGGTCACATGCGGAACACGCCGAAGCGCGTCTGCTGCGGGGCGGCGTTGAGGCTGGCCGACAGCGCCAGCGCCAGCACCTGGCGGGTGTCGGCCGGATCGATCACGCCGTCGTCCCACAGGCGCGCGCTGGCGTAGTACGGGTGGCCCTGCTGTTCGAACTGGTCGCGGATCGGTGCCTTGAAGGCATCCTCTTCCGCCGCCGGCCACTGGCCGCCCTTGGCTTCAATGCCGTCGCGCTTGACCGTGGCCAGCACACTGGCGGCCTGCTCGCCGCCCATCACGCCGATGCGCGCGTTCGGCCACATCCACAGGAAGTTCGGCGAGTACGCACGGCCGCACATGCCGTAGTTGCCGGCACCGAACGAGCCGCCGATCACCACGGTGAACTTGGGCACCCTGGCACAGGCCACCGCCATCACCAGCTTGGCGCCGTCCTTGGCGATGCCGCCCTGTTCGTACTTGCGGCCGACCATGAAGCCGGTGATGTTCTGCAGGAACACCAGCGGGATGTTGCGCTGGGTGCACAGCTCGATGAAGTGCGCGCCCTTCAGGGCCGACTCGGAGAACAGGATCCCGTTGTTGGCGATGATGCCGATCGGGTAGCCGTTCAGATGGGCGAAACCGGTCACCAGCGTTGCGCCGTAGCGCGGCTTGAACTCGTCGAAGCGCGAGCCATCCACCAGCCGCGCGATCACTTCGCGAACGTCGTAGGGCTTGCGCGTATCGGCCGGGATCACGCCATACAGCTCATGGGCCGGCAGCAATGGCGCTTCAGGGGGCCGCACCGCCATCGCCGGTTCCGGCTTGCGCCAGTTGAGCTGGGCGATGATCGCGCGCACCCGTGCCAGTGCCTGCAGATCGTTGTCGGCCATGTGGTCGGCCACGCCGGAGATGCGGGTGTGCACGTCGGCGCCACCCAGTTCCTCGGCCGTGACCACTTCACCGGTGGCCGCCTTCACCAGCGGCGGGCCGCCGAGGAAGATCGTGCCCTGCTCGCGCACGATCACGGTCTCGTCGCTCATCGCCGGCACATAGGCGCCACCGGCGGTGCAGCTGCCCATCACGCAGGCGATCTGCGGAATGCCCTGCGCCGACAGGTTGGCCTGGTTGTAGAAGATGCGGCCGAAATGGTCGCGGTCGGGGAAGACTTCGTCCTGCAGCGGCAGGAACGCGCCACCGGAATCGACCAGGTAGATGCACGGCAGGTGGTTCTGCTCGGCGATCTCCTGCGCGCGCAGGTGCTTCTTCACCGTCATCGGGTAGTAGGTGCCGCCCTTGACCGTGGCGTCGTTGGCCACGATCACGCATTCCACGCCGCTCACCCGGCCGATGCCGGCCACCACGCCCGCGGCGGGCACGGCGTCTTCATACATGCCGTGCGCGGCCAACGGCGCGATTTCCAAGAAGGCGCTGCCGGGGTCGAGCAGGGCGTCGATGCGGTCGCGCACCAGCAGCTTGCCGCGCGCGGTGTGCTTGGCGCGTGCCGCCTCGTTGCCACCCAGCGCGGTGCGCGCGAGGGTGGCATGCAGGTCGTCGACCACGGCCTGCATGGCCGCGCGGTTGCTTTCAAACGTTTCGCTGCCCGGTTGCAGCTGGCTGTTCAGGACGGTCATCGCGGTGGCCTTACAGGGTGCGCTGGAACAGTTCGCGGCCGATCAGCATGCGGCGGATCTCCGAGGTGCCGGCGCCGATTTCATACAGCTTGGCGTCGCGCCACAAGCGGCCGGTCGGGTATTCGTTGATGTAGCCGTTGCCGCCGAGGATCTGGATCGCCTGGCCGGTCAGCCAGGTGGCCTTCTCGGCGGCGTACAGGATCGCACCGGCGGCGTCCTGGCGGGTGGTGCGGCCCTGGTCGCAGGCGCGCGCCACGGCATAGACATACGCGCGGCAGGCACCCAGGCCCACGTACATGTCGGCGATCTTGGCCTGGATCAGCTGGAAGCTGCCGATCGGTTCGCCGAACTGGTGGCGCTCGTGCACATAGGGCATGACCACGTCCATGGCCGCGGCCATCAGGCCCAGCGGGCCACCGGACAGCACCACGCGCTCGTAGTCCAGGCCGGACATCAGTACGCGCACGCCACCGCCGACCTGGCCCAGCACGTTCTCTTCGGGAATCTCGCAGTCCTGGAACACCAGCTCGCAGGTGGGCGAGGAGCGCATGCCGAGCTTGTCCAGCTTCTGCGCGGTGGAGAAGCCCTTCATGCCCTTCTCGACCAGGAACGCGGTGATGCCCTTGGCACCGGCCTCCATGTCGGTCTTGGCGTAGACCACCAGCACGTCGGCATCCGGGCCGTTGGTGATCCACATCTTGTTGCCGTTGAGCACGTAGCGGTCGCCGCGCTTGTCGGCGCGCAGCTTCATCGACACCACATCCGAACCGGCACCCGGTTCGCTCATCGCCAGCGCGCCGACCAGGCTGCCGTTGCACAGGCCGGGCAGGAAGCGCTGCTTCTGTTCTTCGTTGCCGTTCTTGCGCAGCTGGTTCACGCACAGGTTGGAGTGCGCGCCATAGGACAGGCCGATGCCGCCGGAGGCGCGCGAGATTTCTTCCATCGCCACCACGTGGGCCAGGTAGCCCATGCCGGTACCACCGTATTCTTCTTCCACGGTGAGGCCGAGCAGGCCCTGTTCGCCCAGCTTCGGCCACAGGGCCAGCGGGAACTGGTTGCTGGCATCAGCCTCGGCGGCCAGCGGTGCGACCTCGGCGGCGGCAAAATGGGCCACGCTCTGGCGCAGCAGGTCGATGTCTTCGCCAAGATCAAAGTTCAGGGATGGCACGTGCATTGTGGTGGCTCCACGGCGGGATGGCAGGGAATGGACGCACCCGGCGGGGGAGCGGGCGGCGGTCGGCAGGACCGCCACCCGCACGGGCGATGGCCCCAGCGTAGCGGGGTTCGGATAAGAAGTGAATACGAATTCAAAAATTGAAACTAGAATCAGAACATGGCCTATAAACGCTCTGCATTGATGGAAGAACGCCTGGCGGGCGCCCGTGAACGGATCCTGCTGGCCACCCGCGAGCTGGTCGCCACCGGCGGCTGGCGCAACGCCCCGGTGACCGCCGTGGCGACCCAGGCGGGGGTGTCCACCGGCCTGATCTATCGCCACTTCCCGTCCAAGGCCGAGCTGTTCGTGGAGGTGCTCAACGCCGCGGTGGCCCACGAGGTCGCGATCATGGAGCGCATCGCCAGCGGTCCGGAGGTGGCCAGCGAGCGCCTGCGGCTGGCAATCACCGCCTTCGTCCGCCGCGCCCTGGCCGGGCCGGGGCTGGCGCACGCCTTCATCGTCGAACCGGTCGATCCGGACGTGGAGGCCGAGCGCATGCGCGGACGTCGCGCGTTCGGCGACGTGTTCCTGCGGCTGGTGGAGGAAGGCGTGGCCGCCGGTGAGCTGCCGGCGCAGGACGCGCATGTGGCCGCCGCGTGCCTGGTCGGCGCCTTCACCGAAGCGATGGTCGGTCCGACCGCGCCCAGCCGCGAAGCGCACCGCGACGAAGACGCGCTGGTGGATGCGATCTGCAGCTTCTGCCTGCGCGCGATCGGTGCCCCGGTAATCCGGTAGCGCCGGCCGCTGGCCGGCTTCTGTTGCTGGGGTCAGATCCCTTTTGCGGCGCAAAAGGGATCTGACCCCATCCCCGACCCCAGCCCCCGGCATGTTGCGCCGCACCAGCAGTGACGCCTGTTGTCGCACGCAAGGCGCGTTCTATACTCGGTCCATCACGCAGTCGCTCAGCCGTGGTCCAACGACTATCAGCCAGGGGTAACGAAGAGTGCGGAATTACGATCTGGAGTTCCTGAAACGCTTCTCCATGGTGATCGCGCTGCTGGCGACCATCACCCTCGGCCTCATCCTCCTTGCCGCCTACATCCACACCCGGATTCCGCCCGAGGTGTCGCCCACTGCGGCCAAGCGCACCGAACAGCGCATTTCGCCCACCGGCGCGGTCTATGCCGGCAGCACCGGCGCCGCCGCGCAGGCCGCGGCCAAGGCCGCCGCGCTGGCCAAGGCGGCGTCGCAGGTGGCCTACGGCGGCACCAAGGATGGCAAGGTGATCTTCGACAACCTGTGCACCGCCTGCCACACCAACGGTGTGGGCATGGCACCGACGCTGGACCATTCGCATTGGGACAAGCGCATCGCGCAGGGCAAGGACACCCTCTACAAGCACGCCATCGAGGGCTATACCGGCCCCGACGGCGGGATCATGCCGCCCAAGGGCGGCAACCCGGCGCTGACCGAAGAACAGATCCACGCCACCGTGGACTGGATGCTGGGCAACCTGAAGTAACCGCCGCAACGCGCCGCTTCCTGTAGAGCCGAGCCCGCGCTCGGCTGCGCTCCGCGCGGTGTGGCCAGGTGCAGCCGAGCATGGGCTCGGCTCTACGATCCCCCGGCTTTGCCCACCGAGGCCTGATCGCTCATATGCCCCCGCTGCGCAGGCGGGGTTTCGCATTTCAGGGTTAGTCTGTGCGCCTCTTCCATGGAGTCGCCCGTTGATGCGCCGCCGTTCCCTCGCCCTTGCCCTGTCCCTGCTGCTGCCGGCCGGCGCCTTTGCCCAGGCCCAGCCGCAGGCCACGCCGGTCGCGCCGCCCTCCGTCGCGCGCGGCAGCGCCACTGTGGTGCTGACCGCTGCGCCGGCCGACTGGCGCGCGCTGGATGGGCAGCGCGTGCGCATCGCCGCGCCGCTCACCCTGGCCGGTACCGATGGCCTGCAGCACTTCGGCCAGCTCACGGTGGCGTTCGATGGCCGCCTCTGGCAGCCGACCGAAGTGGCCGCGCCGGGCACTGCCGGCTATGAGCAGGTGATGGCCGACAACCGGCGCCGCCGCCTGGTGCTGGAGGATGGCAGCGATGCCCGCGACCCCGCCAGCGTGCCCTACCTGCCGGGCAACCCGGTGCTGCGCACCGGCATGCAGCTGCGCAACGTGGAGGGCATCGTGCGCGTGGACGCGCAGGGCCATCCGCGCCTGCAGGTCGAAGGCGCGCTGAAGCTGCCGGAACTGAAGCGCCCGGCAGTACCCACGGTGCCGGGAAGCCTGCACGTGGCCGCCTTCAACCTGGAGAATTTCTTCAATGGTGACGGCCAGGGCGGTGGCTTCCCGACGCTGCGCGGCGCGCGCACGCTGGACGAGCACAAGGCGCAGCTCGCCAAGCTGGTCACCACGGTCAATGCGTTGGGCGCCGATGTCGCTGCGCTGATGGAACTGGAGAACGACGGCTACGGCCCGCAGTCGGCCATCGCCGAACTGGTCGATGCGCTCAACCGCGACCGCGGCGCGCAGGGCGACTGGCGCTTCGTCGACGCCGGCAACGGCCCCGGCGACAACCCGATCCGGGTCGGCATCATCTATCGCAGCACGCGCCTGCAGCCGGTCGGCAAGCCGGCCACGCTGACCGGCGGCCCGTTCGTCGAGCACAGCCGCGTACCGTTGGCGCAGGCCTTCCAGGGCAAGCAGGGGGCGCCGTTCGTGGTGGTTGCCAACCATTTCAAATCGAAGGGTTGCCGTGACGCGGCCGGTGCCGACGCCGATCGCAACGACAATCAGGGCTGCTGGAACGCCACCCGTGTGACGTCGGCGCAGCAGCTGCACGCCTGGCTGCAGACCGATCCGACCGGTACCGGCGCCAGGGACGCGGTGCTGCTGGGTGACTTCAATGCCTACGCGATGGAAGACCCGATCCGCGCCCTGCATGATCTGGGCTGGCAGGACGCGTTCAAGGTTGCCAAGGTCGAGCATCCCTACAGCTACGTCTACAACGGCTACACCGGCCGCCTCGACCACGCGCTGCTGAACCCGGGCATGGCCAGGCGCCTGCGCGGTGCCGCCGAATGGCACAGCAACGCCGACGAGCAGGACGCCAGCGGCTACCAGGGCCGCAACGTGCAGGGCCCGTGGCGCAGCTCCGACCACGACCCGCTGCTGCTGGGCTTCGACAAGTAACGCGCCAGGCCGGGGTCGGATCCCATTCCCACGGAATGGGCTCTGACTCAAGGCATCGCGGGGTCTGAGGCGTAGGGGTCAGAGCCCATTCCGTGGGAATGGGATCCGACCCCGGGTATCGCTCACCCCCAGGCGATCATCCCGATCGCCAGCACCGCCAGCGCCAGTCCCGCGCGGTTCCACTTCGTGGTGGCCTCGCCGAAGACGAACATGCCTACCAGCGCGCCCAGCACCACCACGCCGATGTTCATGCCGGCGAACACGGTGGCCGGGCTCTCTGGCATCGCCTGGTGCGCATGCACATAGAACAGGATGTTGCCGCCATTGAGCAGGCCCAGCAGTGCACCCGCGCCGAGGTTGCGCCAGGCCAGTCGGCTGCGGCCACTGACATGCCGCCACAGCTGCATTGCCAGCATCAGCACGAAGGCGACGCTGAAACTGGCCAGCACCGCCGCCATCGACGGCGTGCCGGACAGCGCCACCTGCTTGAGCAGCACGTCCACCACTGCGAATCCGGCCCATACGCCCAGCAGCCAGCCCCAGCCGCCGGGTGAGGACGCCACCGCCGGGCCGCGCGGGCGCAGGCTGATGGCCACCATCGCCAGCAGGCCCAGGCCCAGGCCGGCCAGTTTCCAGGGCGTTGCGGTCTGGCCGAAGCACAGGAAGGCGGCGGCCAGGGAAAGCAGCAACGACAGCCGCTGCGCCACGTCGCTGCGGACGATGCCGGCCACCGCCACCGCGCGGCCCAGTACCAGGAAGATCGAGGGCAGCACCACCGCCAGCGCCAGCAGTGACAGCCACGGCGCATGCGGCGCGCGCAGCGCATCCAGCGGTGGCTGCAGCACCACGGCGGTGAGCGTTGCCGCCACCAGATAGTTCCAGGTGACCATCTGCGCAACATCCAGCTGGCGGCGTGCGGCCACCTTCAACAACACCGAAACCAGCACACTGCAGATCACGGCCAGTGACAGATAGAGCATGGGGCGGGCACAGGGCAGGGGCGGGGGACGGTATCATGGTGCCATGCACAAGCCCTTGTTCCCCGTCGCCCCCGGCGAAACCGCCTGCCTCGAACTGGACGGCCCGGCCGGCCCGCTGGAAGTGGTCGTCGACCTGCCCAAGGCCGATGTGCCGGTGCAGCCGATCGTGGCCATCGTCTGCCATCCGCTGTCCACCGAAGGTGGCACCCTGCACAACAAGGTGGTCACCATGACCGCCTCCACCCTGCGCGAGCTGGGCATCGCCACGGTGCGCTTCAACTTCCGCAGCGTGGGTGGTTCGGCTGGCACCTTCGATGGCGGCGTGGGCGAGCAGGATGACCTGAAAGCCGTCGCGGCCTGGGTGCGCAGCCAGCGCCCGGACGACCGCCTGTGGCTGGCCGGTTTCAGCTTCGGCGCGTTCGTGTCGCTGAAGGCCGCCGCCACGCTGCAGCCGGAAGCGCTGATCTCGATCGCGCCGCCGGCCGGTCGCTGGGATTTCGACGGCATCGCGCCGCCGGCGCGCTGGCTGGTGATCCAGGGCGAGCAGGACGAGATCGTCGACCCGCAGGCCGTCTACCAGTGGCTGGACACGCTGGACGCCCCGCATGAGCTGGTACGCATGCCCGAGACCAGCCACTTCTTCCACCGCAAGCTGATCGACCTGCGCGGCGCGCTGACCCACGGCGTCAAGCACTGGCTGGGCGCGGCGGCATGAGTGCACCCGAGCTGACCCCGTCGCAGCGGTATGCGGAAGGGGTTGCCCGTGGCGACTGGCAGAACGATCCGGCCCAGCATGCGGCGCTGGCCGAGCTGGACCGCATCCACCTGGGCCTGCTGGACAGTGCCGAGGATGGCTGGCTGGACCGCCTGTCTTCGTTCTGGAAGAAGCCCGAGCCGATCAAGGGCCTGTACTTCTGGGGCGGCGTCGGCCGTGGCAAGACCTTCCTGGTCGACCTGTTCTACGACGGGCTGCCGATCAAGCAGAAGTACCGCACCCATTTCCACCGCTTCATGCGCAGCGTCCATGAGCGCCTGCGCGAGCACCAGGGCCAGAGCGACCCGCTGGCGAAGATCGCCCAGGAATGGCGCAGCAACCTGCGCGTGCTGGTCCTGGACGAGTTCTTCGTCACCGACATCGGCGATGCGATGCTGCTGGCGCGGCTGCTCGAGCGCCTGTTCGCCGAGGGCGTGACCCTGGTCACCACCTCCAACACCGCAGTGGAGAACCTGTACCTCAACGGCCTGCAGCGCGAGAGCTTCCTGCCGGCCATCGGCCTGCTGCAGCGCTTCTGCGTGGAGCTGTACGCCGAAGGTACCGAGGATTACCGGATGCGCGCGCTGACCCGCTCGCCGGTATACCGCGCACCGCTGGCGGCCGACAGCGACGACTGGCTGGCCACGCGCTGGAACGAGCTGAGCGGCGGCCAGCCGGCCAAGCCCGGCAACATCGAGATCGAGGGCCGCAAGATTCCGGCACGCGGCCGTGGCAAGAGCATTGCCTGGTTCGATTTCGCCGCGCTGTGCGAAGGCCCGCGCGGGCCCTCGGATTACATCGAGATCGCGCACGAGTTCAACACGGTGCTGCTGGGCGGCATTCCCGCCTTCGACCGCTTGAATGAGGATGCCGCGCGCCGCTTCGTCAACCTGATCGACGAGCTGTACGACCGCCACGTCAACCTGGTCTGCACCGCCAGCACTTCGCCGATCGAGCTGTACACCGGCCAGCGCCTGCAGGGCGCGTTCGAACGCACCGCCTCGCGCCTGATCGAGATGCAGAGCGCCGAGTACCTGGGTACCCCGCACCGGGCGTGAGGGCGGTTTACTGTAGAGCCGAGCCCACGCTCGGCTGCTTCTGGATGATGTGCCGAAAGGGAGCCGAGCATGGGCTCGGCTCTACAGCAGCGCCGCGCAGCTATCGGGAAGGCGCCACCGCATTCCCACGCGGCCGCTCATCCGGCCCGGCCGACACCTGCAGGCCCGAGCCATCGCCGTGCTCCACCCGAACGCTCTCGCTGCGCTCCAGCAGCCGCAGCGGTTGGCCTTGGTAGCGCACTTCCAGCGCGTCATGGGTGTCGGCCAGCGACTGCACCAGCGGGCACAGCGATTGTGCTTGGGCCTCGATGCGTTCGGCGCGGCCTTCCAGCTGCTGTTCCATCTGCGCGTCCAGACGGTCGGCGCGTGCCTCCATCGCATCGCTGCGTCCGGTGAAGATCTGCCACAGCATGCTGCGGGCGATGGAGGCGGACAGCGACTCGGCCATGTCCTGCACCTTGGCCTCGAAGCCTGGCCCGAACACAGCCTGTTCCCAGTAGCCCTTGCCCAGCGTGCCGCCGATCCAGTCATCGGCCTGCCGGCGCAGGCGCCGGACCTTGCGGCTGTTGGCGGTACCGGTGAGGCTTTCATAGACCCCGTCGAGCACGTCGAAGCTCAGTCCGCTCACTTCATGGGCCAGCGCCGTGGCGGCCGGCATCAGCTGCCGTGCCCCGGCCTCCATCTGCCGAAGGCGGGCCGCGTCGGCCTCGCTGACCGGCACGACCGTGTCGTCCAGGCTCAGCACGCCATCGTGGAACACCACCTCGTGCGGTGCCTGCGGGCCATGCCGCAGCCAGATGCCACCGCTGTCCACCAGCACGTCATAGTCGGTGTGGATACCGCACTGGTCCGCGCGCAGCTTCGGGGTGTCAGCGGCAATTGCAGGTACGGTGACCACAGCAGCCAACAGGGCCAAGGCGGGTGCTGACAGGCGCATGGTGGAATCCTTTCCGGTCATTGCAGGACCCCAGCATCCCGCGTTCGGCAGGCGCCGTCACCCGCCGAAAGTCACTGCGCGATGGCGATTCGTCCGGCCATACCGGCTTTCCCACCGGCTGCCCACCACCTATCCACAGGGTTGTCCCTAGCCAGTTTCATCACTGTCATGTGAAGCTGTCATTGTTCCGTTTTCGCGGTGCGTTGTGCCACCGCAATGACGCCTTTCGGACTTGACTGCGCAGCCCGTTCCGGCAGGTCTGAAGCGTCTGATCAGGGCGCCGATGGCACGATCCTTGCGGCGCAAGGGATTGCCGAATTTCACTACATTTGGCGTTGACGGACCCCATTACCCCCACTATCTTGTGGCCGTCGGTCGCAGCAACCCCCATTCCAGGGGTTGCCCCGGGGTACCCATCCGCGATCGTCAACGGCAGTGGCAGGCGCAGGGTCTCATCCCCTGCGACGCCGTCCTGCCATCCTGGGCTGTCATGTCCCGGGCCGCGTCACCCGATGCATCGAGCACCCCCAAATCACGCCAAGAGGACACACGCCGTGAGCACCGAATCCAGCGCCACCATCGAGAAGGAAAGCGAATTCCTGTTGACGTCGCCGCCGACGGCCAACGCGATGAGTGTGACCAAGCGCAATGGGACCACCGAACTGGTGGACCTGAACAAGATCGTGCGTGCGGTGCAGCGTTCCTCCGAAGGCCTGCACGCCGTCGACCCGATGCGCGTGGCCACCCGCACCATTTCCGGCCTGTACAACGGTGCCACCACCCGCGAGCTGGACGAACTGTCCATCCGCACCGCCGCCCTGCTGATCGGTGAAGAGCCCGAGTACGGCCGTCTCGCCGCGCGCCTGCTGGCCAACTACATCGCCAAGGAAGTCTCGGGCCAGGAAATCTACGCCTTCTCGCAGTCGGTCAGCCGTGGCCATGAAGTCGGCCTGATCAACGACCGCCTGCTGAACTTCGTGCAGACCAACGCACGCAAGCTCAACGATGCCATCGACATCTCGCTGGACCTGAACTTCGATTACTTCGGCCTGCGTACCCTGTACGACCGTTACCTGCTGCGCCACCCGCACACCCGCAAGGTGATCGAGACCCCGCAGCAGTTCTTCCTGCGCATCGCCAGCGCGCTGAGCGAGGACGTGTCCGAGACCCTGGCGCTGTACAAGCGCATGGGCAACCTGGACTACCTGCCGTCCAGCCCGACCCTGTTCAATTCCGGCACCACCCACGAGCAGCTGTCCTCGTGCTTCCTGCTGGACTCGCCGCAGGACTCGCTGGAATCGATCTATTCCAAGTACGGCGACATCGCCCAGCTGTCGAAGTTCTCCGGCGGCATCGGCGTCAGCTACACCCGCGTGCGTTCGCGTGGTTCGCTGATCAAGTCGACCAACGGCCATTCCAACGGCATCGTGCCGTGGCTGAAGACCATGGATTCGTCGGTGGCCGCAGTGAACCAGGGCGGCAAGCGCAAGGGCGCGGCCTGCGTGTACCTGGAAACCTGGCACGCCGACATCGAGGACTTCCTCGAGCTGCGCGACAACACCGGTGACGAAGCCCGTCGTGCGCACAACCTGAACCTGGCCAACTGGGTGCCGGACCTGTTCATGAAGCGCGTCGAAGCCGACCAGGAATGGTCGCTGTTCGATCCGCGCGTCGTGCCGGAGTTCACCGACCTGTTCGGCGAAGCCTTCGAGCAGGCCTACCTGCAGGCCGAAGCCCAGGGCAAGGCCAACCGCACCATCTCCGCGCGCAAGCTGTATGCCCGCATGATGCGTACCCTGGCCGAGACCGGCAACGGCTGGATGACCTTCAAGGACAAGTGCAACCGCGCCAGCAACCAGACCCTGCGCCCGGGCAACGTGATCCACCTGTCCAACCTGTGCACCGAAATCCTGGAAGTCACTTCCAACGATGAAACCGCCGTGTGCAACCTGGGTTCGATCAACCTGGGCAACCACTTCGACGAGCACAACGAGTTCGACTTCGAGAAGCTGGCCGAGACCGTTCGCCTGGCCGTGCGCCAGCTCGACCGCGTCATCGACCTGAACTTCTACCCGATCGAAACCGCCCGCCGCGCCAACCTGCGCTGGCGTCCGGTCGGCCTGGGCTGCATGGGCCTGCAGGACGTGTTCTTCCGCAAGCGCCTGCCGTTCGACAGCGCCGAAGCCCGCGCCCTGTCGAAGAAGATTGCCGAAGCGATCTACTTCCACGCGCTGGAAACCTCCTGCGAGCTGGCCCAGGAACGTGGCAAGCACCCGTCGTTCAACGACACCCGTGCCGCCGGTGGCGAACTGCAGTTCGACGCCTGGAACGTGGTGCCGGAAGACACCGCGCGCTGGGATGCCCTGCGCGCCCGCATCAAGGAACACGGCCTGCGCAACTCGCTGATGATCGCGATCGCCCCGACCGCGACCATCGCCTCGATCGCCGGCTGCTACGAGTGCGTCGAGCCGCAGGTGTCCAACCTGTTCAAGCGCGAGACCCTGTCCGGTGACTTCCTGCAGGTCAACCGCTACCTGGTCAACGAGCTGAAGAAGCTGGGCCTGTGGACCGCCGACATGCGCGATGCCATCAAGCTGGCCGAAGGCTCCATCGCCGGCGTGGCACAGATTCCGGAAACGCTGCGCGAGGTCTACCGCACCGCGTGGGAACTGCCGATGCGTTCGCTGATCGACATGGCCGCCGAGCGTGGCGCCTTCATCGACCAGTCGGCCTCGCTCAACCTGTTCATGGAAAGCCCGAACATCGGCGCGATGTCCTCCATGTACATGTACGCCTGGAAGCAGGGCATCAAGACCACCTACTACCTGCGTTCGCGCCCGGCCACCAAGATCGCCAAGACCACGGTCAGCGCTGCGGCCCCGGCCAAGGTGTTCAGCCCGGACGAAGCCATCGCCTGCTCGCTGGAAAACCCGGAAGCCTGCGAGGCCTGCCAGTAAGACACCGCGCGGTGGGTGCCGACCGTTGGTCGGCACTCGAACACCTCGCACCTGTAGAGCCGAGCCATGCCCGGCTGCGGAAAAACACCCACGGTAGCGCCGGGCCACGCCCGGCGGCTCACCCAGGAATTCAAGGAAACACCCATGGCCGACAAGCCCAAGCAGATGCTGCTCGATCCCGGTTTTGAACTGACCCTGCGCCCGATGCGCTACCCGCAGTTCTATGACATGTACCGGAATGCGATCAAGAACACCTGGACGGTGGAAGAGATCAACTTCCAGATCGACATCACCGACCTGCACAGCAAGATGTCGCCGGGTGAGCGCCACCTGATCCACCGCCTGGTCGCGTTCTTCGCCACCGGCGATTCGATCGTGTCCAACAACCTGGTGCTGAACCTGTACCAGCACTTGAATGCGCCCGAAGCGCGCATGTACCTGTCGCGCCAGCTGTATGAGGAAGCACTGCACGTGCAGTTCTACCTGACCCTGCTGGACAACTACCTGCCGGATCCGGAAGAGCGCGCCAAGGCGTTCTCGGCGGTGGAGAACATCGACTCGATCAAGAAGAAGGCCGATTTCTGCTTCAAGTGGATCGACTCGATCCAGGACCTGACCCGCATCGAGACCCGCGAACAGCGCCGCCAGTTCCTGCTCAACCAGATCTGCTTTGCCGCCTGCATCGAAGGCCTGTTCTTCTTCGCTGCGTTCGCCTACGTGTACTACTTCCGTTCGCGCGGCCTGCTGCCGGGCCTGGCCTCGGGCACCAACTGGGTGTTCCGCGACGAGAGCGCGCACATGGAGTTTGCGTTCGAGTCGGTGCGCGTGGTGCGTGAGGAAGAGCCGGACCTGTTCGACGACGAGATGAAGCAGCAGGTCTACGACATGCTGGCCGAAGCCATCGAATGCGAAGTGCAGTTCGCCGAGGACGTGCTGTCCGGTGGCGTGGCCGGCATCTCGACCCGCGACATGCGCCAGTACCTGCAGCACTGCGCCGACCAGCACTTCGCCAAGCTGGGCATGGAAAAGAAGTACAACGTGCGCAACCCGCTGCCGTTCATGGAACTGCAGGACGTGCAGGAGCTGACCAACTTCTTCGAACGCCGCGTCTCGGCCTACCAGGTCGGCGTTCAGGGCGAAGTCGCCTTCGACATGAACTTCTGATCGAACCGGCCAGGCCTGCCGCAACGAAGAACCCCGGCCAATGCCGGGGTTTTTTGTTTCCGTAGCGTCGAGCCACGCTCGACTGCTGCTCGCAAGAAAGTCGAGCATGGCTCGACTCTACAATCAGCGCCGCCCTTCCACCGCCATGCGCACCGCCAGCCCGGCCAGCACCGTGCCCATCAGCCAGCGCTGCACCATCTGCCAGGTGGGGCGCGCGGCCAGGAAGCCGGCGATGCTGCCGGCGGTCAGCGCGATCATGCCGTTCACGCTGACGCTGACCAGGATCTGGGTGGAGCCCAGCACGATCGACTGCATCAGCACGCTGCCTTCGCCGTCCGGGTGCAGGAACTGCGGCAGCAGCGACAGGTACATCACCGCCACCTTCGGGTTCAGCAGATTGGTCAGGAAGCCCATCGTGAACAGCTTGCGCGGGCTGTCCTGCGGCAGGTCGCGCACCGCGAACGGCGAACGGCCGCCGGGCCTGAGCGCCTGCCAGGCCAGGTACAGCAGGTACAGCGCGCCGCCGATGCGCAGCGCGTCGTAGGCGAACGGCACGGTCATCAGCAGGGCGGTGATGCCCAGTGCCGCACACAGCATGTAGAACACAAAGCCCAGCGCCACCCCGCCCAGCGAGATCAGGCCAGCCATCGGCCCCTGGCAGATCGAGCGCGAGATGACGTAGATCATGTTCGGCCCGGGCGTGAGCACCATGGCCAGCGAAACCAGCGCAAAGGCCAGCAGGTCGGAAGTGGCGGGCATGGGCAGTCCTGGCAGTGGGCGTGGCGCAGTGTAACGCCTGCCGCAGGCGCGGCCTGCGCAGGCACCGCTGCCGGGTGACCGTTGCACGTGCATGCCGATGGCCATCACGCCGGTCGCTTAGAATCCGCAGCACCCCACACCGAAGCACCCTCATGACCCCGATCCCCGAGACCGTGCCGCCCACCGAAGTGCGCATGGCTGAAATCGTCTTCCCCAACCACACCAACCACCTGGGCACCCTGTTCGGTGGCCAGGCATTGGCATGGATGGACAAGGCCGCGTTCCTGGCCGCCGCCCGCTATTCGCGCCGCACCGTGGTGACCGCGCGCAGCGACCAGGTCGACTTCAAGCTGCCGATCCGCATCGGCCAGATGGTGGAAACCATCGGCCGCATCGTCGAAGTCGGCCGCAGCTCGATGAAGGTCGAGGTGGAACTGGTCGCCGAGGACCTGCACAGCGGCGAGCGCAAGCTGTGCACCCGCGGCCACTTCGTGATGATCGCGCTGGACGAGGAAGGCCACCCGATCGCGGTGCCGCCGCTGCCGGCCGCCTGAGACCAGCGGCTGAACCGGTGCTTGCGGGGGCGCTGCGGCGCCCCCATCTGGCAGCCATGACCCTGCCACTGACCGACTTCATCGACCGCGCCGAGCGCCTGTTCGTGCTGACCGGCGCGGGTTGCAGCACCGCCTCGGGCATACCCGATTACCGGGACGCCGACGGCCAGTGGAAACGCACGCCGCCGGTGACCTACCAGGCCTTCATCGGCGAGTCGACCACCCGCCAGCGTTACTGGGCGCGCAGCCTGCTGGGCTGGCCGCGCTTCGGCCTGGCCCGGCCCAACGGCAGCCACCAGGCCCTGGCCGCCCTGGAAAGCCGCGGCAAGCTGCAGGTGCTGCTGACCCAGAACGTGGACGGCCTGCACCAGCGCGCCGGCAGCCGCAACGTGATCGACCTGCATGGCCGCCTGGATCTGGTGCGCTGCATGAGCTGCGAGCGCCGCAGTGGCCGCGAGGATTTCCAGCAGCGCCTGCTGGACGCCAATCCCGGCTGGGACGCGCTGGAGGCCGGCATCGCCCCCGACGGTGATGCCGACCTGGAGACCGATTTCTCTAGCTTCGTGGTACCCGGGTGCCCGCACTGCGGCGGGGTGTTGAAGCCGGACGTGGTGTTTTTCGGCGAAAACGTGCCCCGCGAGCGGGTGGAGGCGGTGCACGAGCACCTGCAGCAGGCCGATGCGGTGCTGGTGGTGGGCTCGTCACTGATGGTCTATTCCGGCTTCCGCTTCGTGCAGGCGGCGGCGAAGGCAGGATTGCCGGTGGCGGCGCTGAACCGCGGCCGCACCCGTGCCGACGACCTGCTGTTGTTCAAGGATGAGCGGGACTGCGCTGAAGCCTTGTCCGGTTGGGTGGCGGGCTGAGCCGAGCGTCGGCTTGGCTCTACAAGGGGCTGTCGGCGCTCGGCGGCATGATCGGCTGCGAAACAGCGATCCATCCAGACGGTTGATCCAGGAGCCGCGCAGCGGTGCAATACGCACCCCCTACGTCGTTCATCACCCCCTTGAGCCAGCTGTTTTCGCCGATCTCGTTCGGCCCCCTGACCCTGTCCAACCGCATCGTCATCGCGCCGATGTGCCAGTACTCCGCCGAAGACGGCCGCGCCAGCGACTGGCACGCCATGCACCTGGGCAACCTGGCGCAGTCCGGCGCCGGCCTGTTGATCCTGGAAGCCACCGCGGTCGAGCCGCGCGGCCGCATCAGCTGGGCCGACCTTGGCCTGTGGGATGACGGCACCGAGGCCGCGCTGGCACAGGTGCTGGCCAGCGTCCGCCGCTGGTCGCCGATGCCGCTGGGCATCCAGCTGGGCCATGCCGGCCGCAAGGCATCCACCGCCCGTCCGTGGGACGGGGGTGGCCAGTTGCCGGCCGGCGATGCGCGTGGCTGGGCCACCGTGGCGCCGTCGCCGCTGCCGTTCCATGCCGCCGATCCGGCACCGCAGGAACTGGACGAAGCCGGCATCGCCGAGGTCATCGCCGCCTTCGCTGCCAGTGCGGTGCGCGCCGAGCGCCTGGGCTTCGAGCTGATCGAGCTGCATGCCGCGCACGGTTACCTGCTGCACCAGTTCCTGTCGCCGCTGAGCAACCGCCGCACCGATGGCTACGGTGGGTCGCTGCCGAACCGCCTGCGCCTGCTGGTGGAAGTGTTCGACGCGGTACGCGCGGCGGTGTCCGACAAGGTCGCCGTGGGCGTGCGCATTTCCGCCAGCGACTGGGTCGAGGGCGGCTGGGATCTGGTGCAGAGCGAAGCGCTGGCCCAGGTGCTGGACGCGCGCGGCTGCAATTTCCTGCATGTCTCCAGTGGCGGCCTGGACGAGCGCCAGAAGATCACCGTCGGTCCGGGCTACCAGGTGCCGTTCGCGGCGGCGATCAAGGCCAAGGTGCGCATGCCGGTGATCGCCGTGGGCATGATCACCGAACCGGAGCAGGCCGAATCGATCCTGCGCCATCGCCACGCCGATGCCGTGGCCCTGGCGCGCGGCATCCTCTACGACCCGCGCTGGCCGTGGCATGCCGCCGCCGCATTGCGCGACAGCGTGGAACCGGCGCCGCAGTACCTGCGCTGCGAGCCGCGCGATGCGCGCGGCGTGTTCAAGGCCTGAGGCTCACACCCGCCAGGCCGGCGCCATGCCGGCCTGCAGGTGCTCGAACAGCGCGCGGATCTTGGCGGTGAAGTCGCGGCGATCGCTGACGCAGAAATAGACCTCCATCGGCTCCGGACGCCACGTGCTGTCGGCGCCGAACACGGCCTGCAGGCGTCCATCGCGCAGGTAGGGCTGGGCCACGAACGCAGCCAACCGCGTGATGCCGGCACCGGCCGCCGCCAGCGACGCCAGCGCATCGATGTCATCGCAGACCATGCTCGGCGGTAGCACGGCGTCCACACGCTGGCCGTCCTTCAGCAGGCCCCAGCGCAACGGCCGGCCATCGGTGGGGAAGCGGTGCAGCAGCCCGCGATGGCTGCCCAGATCCGATGGTTCCTGCGGGGTGCCATGGGCCTTCAGGTAGGCCGGCGAGGCACAGAACACGAACGGAACACGCGCCAGCTGTCGCGCGACCACCCCATCCTCCAGCTGCGCCCCGATGCGGATGCTGGCATCCACCGCCTCTGGACCATGCTGCACGGCGCGGTCGGTCAGGCGCAGTTCCAGCTGCAGCTGCGGGTAGCGTTGCTGCAGTGACGGCAGCAACGGGGCCAGCACGTGGCGGCCGAACGCGCTGCTGCTGGCGATGCGCAGCGGCCCGGCCGGTTCGATATCACCGGAGGTGACCATCGTCTGCGCGCGCGCCAGGTCGGCCTCGATGTGGCGGACCTGCGCCAGGTACAGCGCGCCGGCCTCGCTGAGCGCCAGCTGGCGCGTACTCCGGTTCAGCAGCCGTACGCCCAGATGCGCTTCCAGCCGGTTGATGTTCTGGCCGACTGCGGTGGCGCTGATGCCAAGGATGCGGGCCGCGGCGGCAATGCTGCCGGTCTCTGCGGTGCGGGTGAAGCTGCGGATCAGTTGCAACAGGTTCATGACCGACCAGCTTGCCACGGTGATGGCCAAGTATCGCTTGGGACTGAACCAAGCGGTTCGGTTGCATCGGTGATCATCCGGCTGCTGGGCAGGAAGCTGCCCTACACTGTGGCGATGCGCCCCGATTCCATCCTCACCCTGTCCTGCCCCGACCGTACCGGCATCGTCTATCGCGTGTCCGGCCTGCTGTTCGACCACGGCTGCAACATCCTCGACGCCCAGCAGTTCGGCGATGAGGAAAGCGGCCGCTTCTTCCTGCGCGTGCATTTCGACCGTGACGCCGGCCTGCCGCTGGAGACCGTGCACGCCGCGATGGCCACGCTTGCCGAAGGCTTCGGCATGGACTGGCAGCTGCATGATGGCCGCCGCCGGGCACGCCTGCTGGTGCTGGTCAGCAAGCAGGGGCACTGCCTCAACGACCTGCTGTTCCGCGCCCACAGCGGCCAGCTGAAGGTCGACATTGCCGCGGTGGCCTCCAACCACGCCGACTTCGCGCCATTGGCCGCGTCCTACCAGGTACCGTTCCACCACCTGCCGGTGACCGCCGATACGCGTGCGGTGCAGGAGCAGCAGATCATCGACCTGGTCGAGCGCGAGCGCATCGACCTGGTGGTGCTGGCGCGCTACATGCAGATCCTGTCACCCACGCTGTGCCGCGCGCTGGCCGGGCGTGCGATCAACATCCACCACAGCTTCCTGCCCAGCTTCAAGGGCGCGCAGCCGTACCACCAGGCGCACGCGCGCGGGGTCAAGATCATCGGCGCCACCGCGCACTACGTCACCGAGGATCTGGACGAAGGACCGATCATCGAACAGGACGTGGCCCGCGTGGATCACGCCATGGCGCCGCGCGAGCTGGTGCGGCTGGGCAGCGATACCGAATCGCTGGTGCTGGCACGCGCCGTGCGCCGCCATGTGGAGCACCGCATCCTGCTCAACGGGCATCGCACGGTGGTGTTCCGGTAACGTGCTGCCCCTTCCAGGTCCGCCGGGCATGGCCCGGCGCTACCCACGGGTGTGATCCGGTAGTGCCGGCCGCTGGCCGGCAACTGCAGGGATCCAGGCGTTGCCGGCCAGCGGCCGGCACTACCGTTGTGGGTCAGGCGGTCGCGATTCCCGCCTTGCCCAGCGCATCGCGCACCATCGCGTCGTTGGCTTCGGTCACCGGCCGGGTCAGGTCCCACAGGAACTTCACCCGGAAGCCGGACTTCACCGCATCCTGCGCGCTCCACAGCACGCAGTAGTCGCGGGCCAGGCCGCACACGTGCACTTCGCGGATGCGGCGTTCGTGCAGCCAGCCGGCCAGGCCGGTGGCCGGGCGTTCGCCATCGGGGCCATGGTTCTCGCGGAAGGCGCTGTACGAATCCACCTGTTGGCGCGTGCCCTTGCGCAGGATCAGGTCGGCCACGGTCCAGTCCACGCCCGGGTGCAGCGCGGCACCGGCGCTGCCCTGCACGCAGTGGTCCGGCCACAGGGTCTGCGGCTGCGCGTGCAGCAGGATGGTCTCGAACGGGCGTTGGCCGGGGTGCTGGCTGGCGAACGAGGCATGGTCGGCCGGGTGCCAGTCCTGGGTCGCCACCACGGTGCGGTAGCGGCGCTGCGCCAACAGATCGGCGATCGGTGCCACCAGCGCATCGCCCTGGTCGCAGGCCAAGGCGCCACCGGGCATGAAGTCCGGCTGCAGGTCGATCACCAGCAGGGCGACATCGGCGGGCAGGGCGGTCATGGCAGGTCCGCTACAACAGAAGGGGCGACCAGCGTGGCCGCCCCATGCCTGCACGTCAATCGCCCTGTGGCGTCCCAGCGTCCTGCCCGTAGTACAGCAGGCCGATCCTGATCCGCTCGCGGCCATTCTCGCGGCGATGGCGGTTCGCATCGCGAAGCGAGTACACGCAGCCGCAGTATTCCTGCTGGTAGAACTGCTCGCGCTTGCTGATCTCGATCATGCGGCTGGCGCCGCCGCCCTTGCGCCAGTTGTAGTCCCAGTACTGCAGGCCTTCATAGCGCGAGGCGGCGCGGATCCCGCAGTCGTTGATCTGCGCCATGTTCTTCCAGCGCGAGATGCCCAGCGACGAACTGATGGTGTCGTAGCCGTGCTCGTGCGCATACAGCGCGGTGCGCTCGAAACGCATGTCGAAGCACATCGTGCAGCGGATGCCGCGTTCGGGTTCGTTTTCCATGCCCCGCGCACGGCTGAACCAGTTGTCGGTGTCGTAGTCGCAGTCGATGAAAGGAATGCCGTGCTGCTCGGCGAAGCGGATGTTCTCCTGCTTGCGCAGCTCGTATTCCTTCACCGGGTGGATGTTGGGGTTGTAGAAGAAGATCGCGTAGTCGATCCCGGAGGCGGTGATCGCCTCCATCACTTCGCCGGAACAGGGCGCGCAGCACGAATGCAGCAGCAGGCGCTTGCCGTCGGCGGGCAGGGTCAGGGTGGGGCGTTGGAGCTCGGTCATCGTCAGGTACCGCATGGACCGCCGGCAACGGCGGTGGCCCATGCATCAGTGCGTGGGTGAACGGGTCTGGCCGGATACCGTGAACAGGACGCGCGCGGCCATGCTGCCTGCACGCGCAGGACAACGACGGCCCCGGCAACCTCCCCGCGGAGATTCCAGGTCGAGTCAGGGGACGGTCGTGTCCCCCGGCCGGGGCCGGTATTCGGGCTGATGGACACGGGCCGCAGCCCACCTACTACCCGCCGCTTCCCAGGCGCGAGCCCAGTGCTGTTGGCAGGATTCGTTTCCATTCACCGCTGCGGGGCAGCTCCGGAATGGACGCGCGAGGCGCCTTCACCGGATTCCCGTTTAATTCCCTCCCCGCGCCGCAGCGATGGGAGGGATACCTTCGGCGTGTGCAAGGTGGACCTGTTGGTGGCGCCGGTCAAGAGCGCAGGGGTCAGAACCCGCTACGCTGCAACGGGATCCGACCCCAGCGGAAGGAAGGGGTCGGATCCCGCTGCCACGCAGCGGGCTCTGACCCCGGTCGGGATGCACCTTCAATGCCCCACGGCCGCCCGCGTGCGGATGTCGTCCAGCCGCTGGTCGTGCAGCAGGCGGCCGTTCTCCCACACGGTCACCATTGCGTCCTCGAAGCCGTCCGGCAGGGTGTCGTCGCCGTTGGCCGGCAGTGGCACCGTATGCAGGCTGCCATCGTCCAGGCGCCGCAGCAGGCGCATGCGGCCGCGCTTGCTGGTCTTGCCAGCATCGGTGACCGGATCCTTGTAGACGTCGATCCACTCACCCTCGACCCTCGCCGCCGAGCACTTCAGTGCGAACTTCTGCGTATCGCGGTCCAGCCGCTGCAGCAGCGCACCGCCCATGCCGAAGGCTACGTTGTCGGCGGCGTAGCCGTCGTCGGTGATGCGTTGCAGGATGGTGCGGATGGTATCCGGGTTGATGCCATCGCCCTGGATCACCCGCACGTGGTTGAGCACGCGGTAGCCCTTGCCGTTGAGGGTGTGGCCGAACGCTTCATCCAGCCGGCGCAGGCTTTCGGCAACCACCTCCACCGGGTCCCCCGAGTCCGGGCGGATGACCAGGGTGGCGCCCGAGGCGATCACGTCATCGCGCAGGGTGGTACCCCAGTGCTCGCTGATGGCGCGGTAGATGTCATAGCTGTCCGATACCACCGCCACGATCGCACCGGGCGTGCCGAACTGGCGCAGCATGTTGCGGTAGGCGTCCACCTCGCGCTCGCGGCCCCAGCTGGTGATGGTGCTGTGCTCGGCGGCGGGAATCGAATAGCCGGCCATCGGCGCGTGGTAGTGCGCGCGCGCCAGGCACAGGGCCGAGACCGTATCGGTGCCGAGGAAGTTGACCAGGTGCGCGGCACCGCCCAGCGCGGCCGATTCCAGGCTCGAGACACCGCGCGCGCCGAAGTCGTGCAGCTTGAACGGTAGCTGCCCCTGCGGATCGTCGCTGGTCTGCTGCAGGAACGCGGCAATGGTCTGCCGTGCGTGCCAGCTGATGGTGGCCACGGTGACCGGGTACCACACGCGCAGCAGCAGCGTTTCCAGGTACGACGGCACCCAGAACGCGGCCGGATCGGTCGATTCAATGGTCATCAGTGCCTGGTGGGTGGGCACCACGCTGCCTTCGGGCACGGCGCGGATGCGTATCGGCAGATGGCCGCCAAGCCGGTCGACGATACCGCGCCAGCCGACCTCGTTGAACGGTTCGCCATGCGCGGCGAACACCGCAGCAGCGTCGTCGATGTCGGCGTGGGTGACCGGCCGTGCCAGCGCGTCCTTGAGGATCGCCTGCAGGCCGAAGAACACCGTGCGATCGTGCAGTCCGCCACGTGATTCGACGTAGAAGAACGTGGCATCGGTACCCGGCGGGTACTGCAGCCAATGGCTGGCCTTGTAGCTGTCGGTGTTGAGGAGAAGATTATCGAGGTAGTGCATGACGGAAGCTCCTTCGCGTCGGGTGGCACCGGCGGTCTATCCGCCAGTGGGAAAGCCGGGCCGGTCAGCCGCGGCCGAGGAAGTACTCCAGGATGTGCAGGTGGTCTTCGAACAGCTGCGGGCCCATGTCCAGGGCCTCACTCACCGGTATCCAGCGTGCCTTGTCGGCATCGTCGCCGCCGCGCACCGGCGGCAGCTCGCCGGCCGGAAACTCGAAGTGGAAACCGTGGGTGATGGTGCGGCCACGCTGGCTGCGGTCCGGGTGGTCGAACACCTGCTGGCCCTTCAGCGACCCCTTCAACACCGGCAACGGAATCTTCAGGCGGGTTTCCTCGCGCAGTTCGCGCAGGCAGCTGTCGAGCAGGCTCTGTTCCTGGCCGACGAAGCCGCCGGGCAATGCCCACAGCCCCTTGCCGGGTTCCGAGCGGCGACGCACCAGCAGCACGTGGCCCGAATGCACCACCACCGCATCGGTGGTGACGAAGGTGGGCGCGTAGGGCGCATCCTTCCAGGCGGCCTTGTACTGTTCGATGAAGCGGTACTCGGCCACCAGCTGGCCATACGCAGGCGCGCTTTTGCGGAACGCTTCGAGCATGTCGTACACCGGCGCCGGCACATTGCCACGCAGCATCAGCAGCGCGCCGTGGAAGTCGACGTCGCCGGCCTCGAACAGGTAGCGCCGCAGCTCGGTGGCCGACAGGGTGGCGGTGTGCTGCACGTCCACCAGCGGCCACTGCGGGAACTCGCGCAGGTAGTAGCTGGACGCATCCTTGTCCATGCCGATCAGGCCCACCCTGGCATCGGCGGCGGCACCGTCGTTGCGCAGGGCGTCAGCCACCTGGCGCTGCACGTTGGCGATCCATTGTGCTTCGTTGTACAGGTGGTCACGCAGCGGGCGGATCAGCAGACGGTCGGTGTGGCCGTCGAGGGCCGCCTGGATCATCACGGCGCGTTCGGCCACGGTCCATGGATTGCGGAGGCTGCGGGGGGTATCGGCAGAGCCGACCAGGAAGATCAGCTTGCGGGCCCGGCTCAGGGCCAGGCGGGCAACGGCGGCGTGGCCGTTGTGGAAGGGCTCGAATCGCCCGATGAAGACGAGATAGTCGAATTCCATGAGAATCCCTCATGTCGTTGTGGCAGCCGCGGGTCTGTCCCTTGGCTTGCTGCAGATGCTACGCCGATGGCGGGGCGGGTCAAGCCTGCAGCCGTGCTTTCTGCTGAACGGCGCATTGCGTGCGCGGACTGCGCCGTTGTTCTCAGGCCCTGAGAAGCCGCTGCGCCATACTGCAACCCACGCGGCGGACGGCATGCTCGGGGGCAAGACAGTGGCGGACAAGTACTGCGATCTGGTCATGAAAGGCGGCATCACCAGCGGCATCGTGTACCCCAATGCGGTACTGGCGCTGGCCCGCGAGTATCGCTTCAAGAGCATCGGCGGCACTTCAGCCGGCGCCATTGCGGCAGCGGTGGCGGCTGCAGCGGCCTGCGGCGATCGCCGCCAGCAGGCCGGCGAGCAGCTGCCCGGCGATGCAGGCTATGGCGGGCTGTCGGCGGTGTCGGCACAGCTGTCCCGGCGCGGCTTCATCTACAGCCTGTTCCAGCCGGCGCGCGGCGCGCGCGCGGCCTATCGGCTGCTGGTGGTGCTGACCGGCAATGCCCGCCTGCCGCACAAACTGCTGTGCCTGGCCGTTGCGGTATTCGAGATCGCGCCGCTGGAAGTGCTGGTGTCGCTGGCGCTGCTGCTCGGCCTGGGCTGGTGGGGCGGTGGCTGGAGCGGCGTGGCCGCCACGCTGCTGCCATCACTGCTGTGCGCCTACGGTGCGGGTGTGGCCGGTGCCGCGCTGCGGGTCGCGCGGGTGGCGCGTCGCAACCTGCTGGGCCTGTGCAGCGGCCTCAGCCGCGATCCACGCAGGCCGGCGCTGACCGAGTGGTTGCATGAATGCCTGCAGCAGCTGTCCGGCAAGCCGCTGGATGCACCGTTGACCTTCGCCGACCTGCACGATGCGCCGCGCTACGCCGGTGAGCCTGACAGCCCGCATGCGATCAGCCTGCAGATGATCACCACCTGCATCTCGCACAACGAGCCGCGCACGCTGCCACTGGGCGGCGCGCAGTTCTGGTTCCTGCGCGAGGAGTTCGAACAGCTGTTTCCTGCCAGCGTCGTGCAGTGGCTGGTGAGCCAGGCCGGCCCGCCGCTGGAGGTGGACGGGCGGCAGTATTACCACCTGCCGCAGGGCCCGAAGCTGCCGGTGCTGGTGGCCACGCGCATGAGCCTGAGCTTCCCGCTGCTGATCAGCGCGGTGCCGCTGCATGAACCCTCACGCCGCGAACGACGCTGCGAACCGGCCGCCCCTGCGGCCGACCAGGAGCACAACGTTGCCGACAGCATGGAAGGGCTGACCAGTGCCGGGCAGACCTGCGGCCCGGTGATCACCGCCTTCCGCATCTGCTGGTTCTCCGATGGCGGCATCAGCAGCAACTTCCCGATCCATCTGTTCGATGCCGCGCTGCCGCGCTGGCCGACCTTCGCCATCAACCTGGTCTATCCACAGCACGCCGAAGCGGTGAGCCAGGGCAGCGGTGGCCGCCAGGCGCTGGAACATGCGGTGTTCCTGCCCACCGAAAACCGCCACGGCTGGCAACGGCATTACCAGTCCATCGCCACGCCACTGGCCGCAGCCGAGCTGGGTCGTTTCCTGTTCGCGGTGGTGGCGACCATGCAGAACTGGCGCGACCTGCTGCAGGCGCGCGCACCGGGCTACCGCGACCGCATCGTGCACGTCAGCCTGCAGGGCGACGAAGGCGGCATGAACCTGGACATGCCGCAGGAGGTACTCTCCCGCATTGCCGACAAGGGCAGCCTGGCCGGTGCGCGCTTCTGTTCGTTCTCGTTCGAGAACCACTACTGGATCCGCTGGCGCAACCTGGCCTCGGCCTACCAGCGCTACACGCTGGAAGTGGCGCGCACCGATGATCCGGCGCAGCAGGTGCTGGCCTACCGCGCGGCGTACGCGATGGTCGCCAGCGGTCAGCCGACGCCACCGTCGTACAAGCTGGGCTCGGAAGACAAACGGCTGGCCTCGCAGCAGTTGTGGGGCTTGATGGTCGAGCAGGGCCGCACCTGGGAGGACCTCGGCCCGGACCTTACCGACGGCGCACCGCGTCCGCTGCCGCAGATGAAGGTGACCCCGATCTACTGAGCCGGTCCTGCGGTCGAATCGGGGTCAGATCCGTTTCCGCAGGAAAACGGATCTGACCCCGCAGTGGTTGCTGCTCTTGCCGGCCAGCGGCCGGCGCTACCACGGGTGCAGGGCGCGGCCCTGCCAAACCCGCCCTATCGCCCCGGCAACTGCGCGAACGCGCGCTGCATGCAGTCCTCGCGCGGGCACACCCGGCACCCCGGGCCGATCGATACCGAATTGCCCGGGCTCTGCACATCCAGCCCCAGTGAATACACCAGGCGTTCGGCATGCTGCAGGTCGCAGCCCAGCGCCACCGCGAAGGTCTTGCGCGGTTGGCCATGGCCGACCGGGCCACTGCTGACCTGCCGCGCCAGCCAGAAATGGCGGCGGCCATCGGGCATGCGCGCGGTCTGGGTGAGGATGCGCCCGGGTTGGTTGAACGCCTCGTAGACGATCCACAGCGGGCACGATCCACCCACCTGCGAGAAGTGGAAATCGGTGGCCGAATGGCGTTTTGAGACGTTGCCGGCGCGGTCCACGCGGATGAAGAAGAACGGCAGGCCGGGCGCGCTGCGCCGTGCCAGCGTGCTCAGCCGGTGGCAGACCGCTTCGAAGCCGACGCCGAACTGGTGCGCCAGCAGTTCGATGTCGTAGCTGCTGGTTTCGGCTGCACGCAGGAAGCGCATGTACGGCATCACCAGCGCACCGGCGAAATAGTTGGAGAGACCGATCCGCGCCTGCGCGATGCGTGCCTCATCGGTGAACCCGGCGCGCGCCACCACCGCATCGATCTGCGGCAGGTAGCCGTGCAGGGCCAGCTCGGCCGCCATCTGGAACGCCTGCTGTCCGGGCTCCAGGTAATCGGGCAGCCACAGCCGCCGCGCACCGGCATCGTAGTGCCGCTTTTCGCGCCCGGCCTGCAGTGCGGCCACTTCCACCAGCACGCCATGGCGGTCGGCCAGCAGCTGGCGCAGCCGCGGTGCCACATGCCCGGGCGACAGCCCCCATTCGGCGAACAGCTGCTCGGCCAGCTCGTCCAGCTCGGGAATGTGGTTGTGCATGCGGTTGAAGAACTCGCGCACCTGGTCACCGGCGGGCAGGGTGCTGCCGGCGCCGGGCTCGCCCAGCTGGAACTCCAGTGCGGCCGCGTGCTCGCGCAGCGCCAGGTGACGACGGTGCAGGTCCAACAGCGCGCGGCTGACCTGCGGCAGGTTGCCGGCCAGGGCGCGCAGTTCGGTCGCGCTGACCTCGGCCAGGCCCAGGTCGCGCAGGGTTTCGCCCAGCGCCTCCTGCAGGGCGGCGGGCTCATCGTCATCGAACAGCGAGGAAACGTCGCCCAGCACCTCTCCCAGCTTCTTCTGCACCGCCGGTGTCAGTGGGCGCTTGTTGCGCTCGATCTGGTTCAGGTAGCTGGCCGACAGCCCCAGCGCACGCGCCAGATCGGCCTGGCTGTAGCCGCGCTGCTCGCGCAGCCGCAGCAGGCGCAGGCCGAGTTGCCGCTGGGGAGCTGAATAATTCACAGAATTAACAGGAATCGTGGGGCGCGTTGGCCAGATTAAGCGGATTCAGCCCGGAAATCGAGCCGGGTGCTGTGAATAATGCCAAGCATCTTTCGCACCCTGTGGGATTGTCGTCATGACTGTTGCAGCGCCCCGTATCCGCATGCTGATCGATGGCCAGTTCGTTGAATCGGCCACTTCCCACTGGCAGGACGTGATCAATCCGGCCACCCAGGACGTGCTGGCCCAGGTGCCGTTCGCCACCACCGGCGAAGTGGACGCCGCCGTCGCCGCCGCCAAGGAAGCCTTCAAGACCTGGCGCAAGACCCCGATCGGCACCCGCGCGCGCATCTTCCTGAAGTACCAGCAGCTGATCCGCGAAAACATGAGTGAGCTGGCCCACATCCTCACCGCCGAACAGGGCAAGACCCTGCCGGACGCCGAAGGTGATGTGTTCCGCGGCCTGGAAGTGGTCGAGCACGCCGCCGCCATCGGCAACCTGCAGCTGGGCGAGCTGGCCAACAACGTGGCCAATGGCGTGGACACCTACACGATCATGCAGCCGCTGGGCGTGTGCGCTGGCATCACCCCGTTCAACTTCCCGGCGATGATTCCGCTGTGGATGTTCCCGATGGCGATTGCAACGGGCAACACCTTCATCCTCAAGCCGTCCGAGCAGGACCCGATGGTCACCATGCGCCTGGTCGAGCTTGCCCTGGAAGCCGGCATTCCCAAGGGCGTGCTGAACGTCGTCCACGGCGGCGAGGAAGTGGTCAACGCGATCTGCGACCACCCGGACATCAAGGCCGTGTCGTTCGTCGGGTCCACCCGCGTCGGCACCCACGTCTACAACCGCGCCTCGCTGGCCGGCAAGCGCGTGCAGTGCATGATGGGCGCCAAGAACCACGCCGTGGTGCTGCCGGACGCCAACAAGGAACAGACCCTCAACGCAATGGTCGGTGCCGCCTTCGGTGCCGCTGGCCAGCGCTGCATGGCGGCTTCCACGCTGGTGCTGGTCGGTGAAGCGCGCAACTGGGTGCAGGACCTGGTGGCCAAGGCCCAGACCCTGAAGGTCAGCGCCGGCACCGTGTCCGGTACCGACGTCGGCCCGGTCATCTCCTGCAGCGCCCGCGAGCGCGTGGAAGGCCTGATCGCCTCGGGCGTGGAGCAGGGCGCCAAGCTGGTGCTCGATGGCCGCAAGCCGCAGGTCGATGGCTTCGAGAAGGGCAACTTCGTCGGCCCGACCATCTTTGCCGGTGTCACCACCGACATGCGCATCTACCAGGAAGAGATCTTCGGGCCGGTGCTGGTCATCCTCGAAGCGGAAACGCTGGAAGAGGCCATCGCGATGGTCAACAGCAACCCGAACGGCAACGGCACCGCACTGTTCACCCAGTCCGGCGCTGCCGCGCGCAAGTTCCAGGAAGACATCGACGTCGGCCAGGTCGGCATCAACGTGCCGATCCCGGTGCCGGTGCCGCTGTTCTCGTTCACCGGTTCGCGCGCCTCCAAGCTGGGTGACCTGGGCCCGTATGGCAAGCAGGTGGTGCTGTTCTACACCCAGACCAAGACGGTCACCGCGCGCTGGTTCGATGACGAGACGCTGAGCCACGGCGTCAACACCACGATCAGCCTGAAGTAACGGCAGGAGCAGCCATGAGCCACTCGATGACGACGGAACTGGAAGAAGCGCAGCAGGCGTACCGCGAGGCGGCGCGCGACTTCGCACAGGCCGAACTGGCGCCGCACGCCGCGCGATGGGATGCGGAGGGCATCTTTCCGCGCGAGGCGATCGCCAAGGCCGGTGAGTTGGGCTTCTGCGGTCTGTACATGGACCCGGAAGTGGGCGGCAGCGGCCTGAGCCGACTGGACGCCGCCGTCGTCATCGAGGAGCTCGCCAACGTCGATCCGTCGACCGCGGCGTACATCAGCATCCACAACATGGCCTCGTGGATGGTGTCCAGGTGGGGCCAGCCGGCCCTGCGCGATGCGTGGGGCACCGATCTTTCCTCGGGCAGCAAGCTGGCCTCGTACTGCCTGACCGAACCGGGTGCGGGTTCCGATGCGGCGTCGCTGAAGACCACCGCCGTGCGCGATGGTGACTTCTACGTGCTGAACGGCTCGAAGGCCTTCATTTCCGGTGCCGGTGCCACCGAGCTGCTGGTGGTGATGGCGCGTACCGGCGGTGCCGGTGCCGGCGGTGTCAGCGCCATTGCGGTGCCGGCGGACCTGCCGGGCATCAGCTTCGGCCGCAAGGAAGAGAAGATGGGCTGGAACAGCCAGCCCACCCGTGGCATCACCTTCGAGAACGTCCGCGTGCCGGTCAGCCACCTTCTGGGAGAGGAAGGCGGCGGCTTCAAGCTGGCCATGAAGGGGCTGGACGGCGGCCGCATCAACATCGCCGCCTGCTCGCTGGGTGCCGCACAGGGTGCACTGGATGCTGCGCGCCGCTACATGGGCGAGCGCCGCCAGTTCGGCAAGGCGCTGGCCGAGTTCCAGGCGCTGCAGTTCAAGCTGGCCGACATGGTCACCCAGCTGGTGGCTGCACGGCAGATGGTGCACACCGCGGCACGCAAGCTCGATGCCGGTGCCAGCGATGCCAACGTGTGGTGCGCGATGGCCAAGCGCTTCGCCACCGATGCCGGTTTCAACGTCTGCAATGAAGCGCTGCAGATCCACGGGGGCTACGGCTACATCCGCGAATACCCGATCGAGCGCCTGCTGCGTGACTGCCGCGTGCACCAGATCCTGGAAGGCACCAACGAGATCATGCGGGTGATTGTTGCCCGTCACCTGCTCAACACCGAAGAGGAACTGCGATGAAGGATTGGCGTACCCAGGAGCACGTGGGCCTGAAGGTGGAGGTGGATGGCCACACCGCCGTGGTCACCCTGAACAACCCGCCGGCGCATACCTGGACCGTGCACAGCCTGTCGGCGCTGCGCGACCTGGTCGGCGCGCTCAACGCAGACCGCGACATCTACGCGCTGGTGATCACCGGTGACGGCGAGAAATTCTTCTCCGCCGGTGCCGACCTCAACCAGTTCGCCTCCGGCGACAAGGCCGCTGCACGTGAGGCCGCGCGCCGCTTCGGTGAAGCCTTCGAAGCGCTGTCCGGTTTCCGTGGCGTGTCGATCGCCGCGATCAACGGCTACGCCATGGGCGGTGGCCTGGAGTGCGCGCTGGCCTGCGACCTGCGCATCATTGAAGACCATGCCCAGGTCGCGCTGCCGGAGGCCACCGTCGGCCTGCTGCCGTGTGCCGGCGGTACCCAGAACCTGCCGCGCCTGGTCGGCGAGGGCTGGGCCAAGCGCATGATCCTGCTGGGTGAGCGCATCAACGCCGAGACCGCGCTGCGCATTGGCTTGGCCGAAGAAAAGGTCGGCAAGGGCGAAGCCAAGGCGCTGGCGCTGGAATGGGCGAAGAAGGCCGGCAAGCAGAGCCCGACCAGCATCGCCGCCTGCAAGACCCTGGTGCAGTCCACCCGCACCGGCACCCACGCTTCGGCGCTGGTGGCCGAGCGTGAAGCCTTCGTCGACCTGTTCGACACCGCCGACCAGGTCGAGGGCGTGACTGCCTTCCTGGAAAAGCGCGCCGCGCAGTGGAAGAACGCATGAGCACGGATACCGCTGCCGACGACGCACCGGTGCTGTTCGAAGAGCGCGTGGCCGGCAATGGCACGCGCATCGGCATCGCCACGCTCAATGCGCCGCGTACGCTCAACGGTTTCTCGTTGCCGATGGCGCACCTGCTGCTGAAGCAGCTGAATGCCTGGGCCGACGACGATGGCATCGCCATGGTGGTGCTGCAGGGCGCCGGCGAAAAGGCGTTCTGTGCTGGTGGCGACCTGCACAGCCTGTACAAGGCCATGGTCGCCTTCCGTGAGGCCGGCCACAGCGACATCCGCCAGAACGCCTATGCCGCCGAGTTCTTCGACGTCGAATACCGCGTCGATTACCTCATCCACACCTACACCAAGCCGATCCTGTGCTGGGGCCACGGCATCGTGATGGGCGGCGGCATCGGCCTGATGTCCGGCGCCAGCCACCGTGTGGTCAGCGAACGCTCCAAGCTGGCCTTCCCGGAAATCACCGTCGGCCTGTTCCCCGATGTCGGTGGCAGTTGGCTGCTGTCGCGCGTGCCGGGCAACGGTGGCCTGTTCCTGGCCCTGACCGGCGCACTGCTCAACCCGGGCGATGCCATCTACGCCGGCCTGGCCGACGTGCACGTGGCCGAAGAACGCCGCAGCGCGGTGTTCGATGCGCTGCTGCAGGTGGCCTGGTCCAATGACACCGCACACAACCACGAACGCCTGACCCATCTGCTGCAGTCGCATGCCAGCGATGCCGCCACCGGTCCACTGCTGGCCCACGCGGCGCAGGTCGATGCGTTGTGCGAAGGCGATGACCTTGAAGCCATCGTGGCGCGCATTGCCGGCCTGCAGACCGACGACGCCTGGTTGCAGGCGGCTCAGAAGACCCTTGCTGCCGGTGCACCGGGTTCGGCACGGTTGGCGTACGAACTGCAGCGCCGCAGTGCCGGCCAGGACCTGGCCGCGATCTACCGCCTGGAGTACATCGTCGCCCTGCATTGCGCCGCCCATGGTGATTTCGCCGAAGGCATCCGCGCGCTGCTGGTCGACAAGGACCGCAATCCGCAGTGGAACCCGGCCACCCTGGCCGAGGCCACTGGCGCGTGGGCAGACACCTTCTTCGCTTCCCCCTGGGCCGACGCCGCGCATCCGCTGGCCGACCTGGGCACTCCCCTTGTTGAAAGGAGCCTTGCATGAGCCGCATTGCATTCATCGGGTTGGGCAACATGGGTGGCCCGATGGCCGCCAATCTGGTCAAGAACGGCCACAGCGTGCGCGTGTTCGATCTGGTTCCGGCCGCGGTGCAGGCCGCTGTCGACGCCGGCGCCAGCGCTGCATCGTCGGCGCGCGACACCCTGGCCGATGCCGAAGTGGTGATCTCGATGCTGCCGGCCAGCCGTCATGTCGAAGGCGTGTACCTGGGCGACGACGGCATTCTTGCCGCGATCCCGGCCGGTGCGCTGGTCATCGACTGCAGCACGATCGCCCCGGCCAGCGCCCGCAAGGTCTCGGAAGCGGCCGCCGCGCGTGGCCTGCAGATGATCGACGCGCCGGTGTCCGGCGGTACCGCCGGCGCCCAGGCCGGCACCCTGACCTTCATCGTCGGCGGCGAGGAAGACGCGCTGGAACGCGCACGCCCGGTGCTGCAGGCGATGGGCAAGAACATCTTCCACGTCGGCGCCAGCGGCGCTGGCCAGGTCGCCAAGCTGTGCAACAACATGGCGCTGGGCGTGATCATGGCGGTGACCGGTGAAGCCATCGCACTGGGCGTGGCGCACGGGCTGGACCCCAAGGTGCTGTCGCAGATGATGGCGGTCAGCACCGGCCGCAGCTGGGCCACCGAAGTGTGCAACCCGTGGCCGGGCGTGCTGGAGAATGCGCCGGCCTCGCGTGGGTACAGCGGCGGTTTCGGCAGTGATCTGATGCTGAAGGACATGGGCCTGGCGGTGGAAGCGGCGATGAGTGTCGGCGCTTCGATTCCGCTGGGCGAGGTGGCCCGCAATCTCTACTCGATGAACCACCAGGCCGGCCGCGGCAAGCTGGATTTCTCCAGCGTCGTGCAGCTCATCACGAGCGAGAAGTGACCTGGTAGTGCCGGCCGCTGGCCGGCAACCTCATGCCCCCGTGCGGGACAACGGAGGTGGGATGGGCGGATGTTCGGTTTCGACCGGCATCCGCCCATTTTTTTGGGGGTCGGATCCCTTTCGCAACGCGAAAGGGCTCTGACCCCATATAGCCGTGCGGGCCTGGGATGGGGTCAGAGCCCTTTGCCGGTGGCAAAGGGATCCGACCCCGGCGCCGCATCAGGCAACGATCAGCGTTACATCAATGTTGCCGCGGGTGGCGTTGGAGTACGGGCACACGATGTGCGCCTTCTGCACCAGTTCTTCCACCTGCTCGCGCGGCACGCCCGGCACGTTGATGGTCAGCTCGGCCTCGATGCCGAAGCCGGTCGGGATCTGGCCGATGCCGACCTTGCCGGTGACGGTGGTGTCGGCCGGCAGCGCGACCTTGGCCTGGCCGGCCACGAACTTCAGCGCGCCCAGGAAGCAGGCCGAGTAGCCAGCGGCGAACAGCTGTTCCGGGTTGGTGCCCGGGCCGCCGGCGCCACCCAGCTCGCGCGGGGTCGACAGCTGAATGTCCAGCACGTTGTCGGACGAGACGGAACGGCCTTCACGGCCGCCGGTGGAGGTGGCCTGGGCGGTATACAGAACCTTTTCGATGGACATCGGGATGCTCCTGGTCAGTGGGTGGGTACTGCTATGGAGCCTACTTTGCCCGGTTTCTGCGTACGATGGGTTGCAGTCCGTACGAAAAACTTGATTGATCGTCCTGTTGACCTAGATCGTCCACTCGCGGTCGGTGGTGAACATGATGGTCAGCCAGCGGTCCGGCGAGGCCTCGCCCAGCGCATCGCCGATCTCGTCGCGCAGCTGGTCCCATTCCAGCAGGGGCCGCGGCGGGTCGTCCTCGCGTACCACGAAGAACAACTCGATCTGCTCGCCACGCCCCACTTGGGCGACGTAGCTGCGATGCTCGACGAAGCCATGCTTGGCCACGATCGCGCGTGCCACCGCGTCCACGTGCGCCTGCAGTTCCGGCGGGGTGACCAGCAGGATGCCGGCCAGCGCCCGGCGCACCGTCCCGAGCGGGGCGATCATCACCAGCACGCAGACGAAGGCAAGGATGGCCGGGTCGATGTACGGCCCGACCCAGGCCAGCGAGGTGCCGCGCACCAGTACGCCGCCAAGGAAGGCCAGCAGGTAGCAGGCCGACATGCTGGCGGCGATCACCCAGTTCTTCGCGTCCAGCGCGATGAACTCCGAACCGATGCGGCGGTTGGCGCGCAGCACGAACCAGGCCAGCGCACCTTCGCCGATGATCGACAACCCGGCGAAGGCGATGGCTGGGCCGAGTGCGATGTGGCGGCCGCCGGACATCAGCGCATCCACCGCATTGACCAGCGCATACAGTGCCGCGCCGATCATCAGCGTGCCGCTCACCCCCAGCACGATGGGCTCCAGGTGCCAGAAGCCCATGGTGAAGCGCTGGTTGAGCCGCGACTGCAGCGCGTCGGTGCTGGTGGACAGTGCGATCAGACGCGCGACCAGCAGTGACAGCCACGTCATCACCACATCGATCAGGCCGTAGATGCCATCGAAGATGATCAGCGAGGAATTGGCCAGAAGACCAAATACCACCGCAGCGGCAGCCAGCAGCAATGAGCCTGCGATGGACAGGCGCAGCACGCCTTGTTCGGTACGCGCATCGAAGAAGCGTTCGGTGTTGGCAGGCATGCGGGAATCCAGCGGGAAATGGGCTGCGGAAGCAGCGCGTTGCCATTCTATCCAGCCTGCGGCACGTCGCCATGACCACGCCCGCACAGCGCCTGGAAAAGTCACCAGACTGGTAACCGTTTGCGGATTGACGGGTGCACACCCGAAGCGTATCGTTTGTACCACGATGACATAGAAGCCTCCGGTGACCCCGGGGGCTTCTTTCGTTTGCGCCGTCGCGCGCTGCGAGGTCACCGCCACCGACCCTGACGTCCCCGTCGCAGCCGTTCTGTTTTCCGCCCCGATCCTGCCTTTCCCGCGCCGTCCTGGTGATCGCGTGGGGCGCCGCCGTGCGCGCAGGATCGGGGCACTCCACATCCATCAACGAAGGAGGATTCGATGCCCCTGCTGACCCTTGAGCAGTGCCGCGCGCACTGCCGTATCGACGGCGATTTTGACGACGCCATCCTGGGTGACCTGCTGGCCGCAGCCAGCGATGCAGCCGCGGCCTATCTGGGCCGCGAGCTGTACGCCGACCAGGCCGCGCTGGACCAGGCGCTGGACCAGCTGCCGCAGGACATGGCGGCGGCGGTGACCGGGCATGAAGCCGCGGTTGCCGCCGCCAATGCCGAGACCAACGCGGCCAAGGCCAAGGCCATGCGTGATGTGGCCGATCGCCGCCTGGCCGTGGCGACCGCGCGCAGTGCGCGCCTGCTGCAGGGCATGCCGGTCAACGACAGCATCCGTGCAGCGGTGCGCCTGTTGCTGGGCCACCTGTACGCCCATCGCGAAGCCGTGGTCGTCTCTGCGCAGACGTTCGATGCACCGGCAGGCGCCGCTGCCATCGCAATGGAGCTGCCGTTCGGCGTGGCCGCGCTGCTTGATCCGTACCGATCGGCAGCAACGCCATGAACGCCGGCCACTTCAATCGCCGCATCCGCATCGAGCGCCAGGACGGCCAGCTCGATGCATGGGGGCAGCCGCTGGACGCCTGGCAGCCGGTGGCAGAACTGTGGGCCGCCATCATCGCCGACCGCGCAGACAGCGTGCAGCGGCTGACGCTGGAAAGCCGCCTGCCGGCAACGATCCGGCGCCAGCGCTTCCATGTCCGATTGGCAGCCGCACGACAGGCAGGCATCCAGGCCGGCATGCGCATCGTGCATGACGGTCGTGTTTTCAACATCACCGGCGTTGCGCCCGACTTCAGCCGGCGCCAGACCACGGTGCTGTTCACCGAACAGTCTTCAGGCATCGCCTGAGCGACGCCAACCAGGACACCGCGATGAGTTACGAAGCACAGCTGCACGCGCTGCTGGCCCCGCTGCTGCAGGGCCGGCTGTATCCCGACCTTCCGCCGGAACCGGTCATCTATCCGTGTGCCGTCTACCAGCAGATGGGTGGACAGTCCGTGTGGTTCAACGAAGGTTCCATTCCCGAACAGAAGCACGCACGCGTGCAGCTGACCGTCTGGGCAGACAGCCGCGCCCAGGCCAACACCCTGATCCGCAACATCGAGGATCAGGTATGCGCAGGATTGCCGACCGCCGAATCGTTCGGCGCTGCAATCGCCGTGCATGAGCCGATGCTGCACAAGTACGGCGCGCGGCTCGATTTCGGCCTGTGGTACGTCGACCCGTAAACCGCATCACCCGTGCAACACCCCAGCCCGGCATTCGCCGGGCTTTTTTTCATCCAACGAGGAAATACACCATGGCACTCAAGCTTCCCAAGGGCACCCAGTTCGGCTTCGCACCGGTCGTCTCCACCGCGATCGCCACCAGCGCGATCTCCAAGGCTGCGCCGGCGCTGGCCAGCGTTGCCGCCAACAGCGTCGACACCGGCGATGTGGTAGTCATTGAACTGCCGGGCTGGCCGGCCCTGAACAACCGCGCCACCCGCGCCGGTGCTGAAGCCACCGGCAGCGTTGAACTGCTGGGCATCGACACCACCGATACCGTGCTGTTCCCCGGTACCAGCGGTGCCGGTGTACTGCGCAAGGCGGGCGCCTTCGTCGACCTGGACCAGCAGGGCGACCCGACCACCGCCGGTGGCGAGCAGCAGTACTGGAGCGGCACGCTGCTCGAAGACCCGACCGGTCGCCAGGTTCAGATGCCGACCTTCAAGAACGCCAAGACCATCACCCTGCCGCTGTTCTACGATCCGAAGAAGCCGTGGTATTCGGCACTGAAGAACGCTGACGCCAAGGGCGAGCCGGTGATCCTGCGGGCCAAGCTGGTCGGTGGCGACGTGCTGTACTGGTACGGCTACCTGAGCTACAACGGCGACCCGACCATGGCCGCCAACACCCCGATGGGCACCACCGCGACCTTCACCGCGCTGGCAGACTCCATCCTGGTCGAGGGCGCCTGATGTTCCAGGTCAAGGCGCCGGAGAGCTTCAAGAGCACCCTGACCATCGTCGGTCACGGCCGCGAGCAGAAGCTCAACCTGACCTACCGGCACCTGTCGGTAGCCGACTACGCCAGCCTGCTGGAGCGTCTGGGCGATGACACGTTGAGCGTGGCCCAGGCCATCCTGGACATCGTGGTGGACTGGGATGCCGATGTGGCGCTGGACACCGCCGGCGTCGAGCTGGCGCTGCAGCAGCAGGCCGGCCTGGATGGCGCCATCATCGGTGGCTACACCCAGGCCCTGCAGGTCGCACGCAAGGGAAACTGATCGAGGCGGTGGGGGCCCTGTACTGGCGGGCCCCCACCGAGTCCGAGCTGATGAAGCTTGGATTGAAGGCAAAGCACTTTCCACCACCGCAGGTCGAGCTGTGGCCGGAGTGCGTGCTTCCCATCGAACTTTTTTCGCGGGTTGCCACCCAGTGGCGCGTCGGCGCAGGTGGCCCGATCGGGCTGGATTACAACGTGGTGTACCGGGAGCTGGAGCGCGAAGCGCTCGACGGCGACCAGCATGACGAGGTGATGGCGGCCATCCGCATCATCGAACGCGCTGCCTTGGAGCAGATGCAACAGGAATGAGCCGGCCATCGCGGCAATGCCGATGGCCGATCCCGGCTCCGCCGAAGCGGAGCCGACTCTCCCGAGGAACACTCAATGAGCACTACATCGCCTGGCAGCACACGGACCACCGTGGAGGCCAGCAACGCATTGGAAACGGCCATGCAGGCAGCAAGGCGCGGCATGACCGAGATGACCGGCACCACACAGGAGTTCCAGCGGCAGCTGGAGAAGATCAACACGGTGCAGCAGGCCTTCAATGCCGTGCTGACCACCAGCGCATCATTGGTCACCGCACTGTCCACGCAGCTGACCGCCCTGAACACGCAGCTGCAGGCGGCGGCGAAGGCAGGAACAACCGCAGCGGGCGCGGACGCCGGCAAGGCTGCAAAGAAGGAAGAGAAGGCCCAACAGGACGACAAGGGCCTGGCAGGCATCCGCAAGGGCCTGGGCGGCGCGCTCGGCGACTATATCGGCAAGACCGAAAACACCGCCACGGCTGCCAAAAAAGCCTTCGACAAAGCATTCACCGGCGCCGACGAAGCGTTGAGGAGCTTCGTGACCACCGGCAAGTCCAAGTACAAGGAACTGGCCCAGTCCATCCTGTCCGACCTCAAGATGATCGCCGCACAGCAGGCACTGGTCTGGGGGGCGAGGAAGATCGCCGGCTTGATGGGGGTCGACCTGACGCCCAAGGATGCAGCGACGGACGCGGCGGCGGTGGCTGCAGGCGTGGCGACTGCCAAGGACGCCAAGGTCGGTGATGCCAAGGCGGGCGAAACCAAGGACGCCAAGGACACCAAGGGCACCACAGGACTTTCGGGGTTCCGCAAGGGCTTCGGCAGCGCGCTCGGCGAGTACATGGAAAAGACCGAGAACTCCGCCAAGTCCACCCAGGATGCCTTTTCCAAGGCGTTCACCGGCGCAGAGGCGGCACTGCAGAGCTTCGTGAAGACGGGCAAGTCCAACTACAAGGATCTGGCCAAGTCGATCATCGCCGATCTCAAGATGATCGCCATCCAACAGGCAATCGTCTGGGGCGTCAAGAAGATCGCGGGCCTGTTCGGATACGGCACGGGGGTGGAGGCCAACGCCAACGGTGGCGTCTACCAGTCGCCGAGCCTGTCGGCCTATTCCGGCGGTGTCTACAACACTCCGCAGCTGTTCGCCTTCGCCAAGGGCGCCGGCGTGTTCGGCGAAGCGGGACCGGAAGCGATCATGCCGCTGCGGCGCGGGCCGGACGGCCGCCTGGGTGTGGCCGCGCACGGTGGCGGCGGTGGTGGCGGAGTGGGAGTCAGCATCCGCATCGACAACAACGGTGGCAAGGAAGTCACCACCAACGAAAGCATGCTGCAGCAGTTCGGCAACGAGATCGGCCAGTTCGTGGAACGCAAGTACCGCGAGCTGCAGAGTCGTGACCTGAAGGCAGGTGGTGTGCTCAGCAGGAGTGCCATGCAATGACCGACACCTTCACCTGGCCGGCAACCAGCCAGAGTACTGGAACCACCACCGCCGCCGTGAAGCGCGCGAAGTTCGGAGATGGCTATGCGCAGGCCGCTGCCGATGGCCTGAACGTCACTTCACGCAGTTACCAGCTGCAGTTCGTCGGCAACCGCAAAACGATCAACGAGATCGTGACCTTCCTGGATGGTCATGCCGGCCGCAGCTTCCTGTGGAAAGGGCCACTGGGGCAGGGGCTGTACATGTGTGATTCCTACACCGACAGCCATCTCGGCGGCCAGGTATCGACCATCACCGCCACCTTCGAGCAGACCTTCCACGCGTAGGCATGAGCATGGATCTTCAACGGATCGACCTGGATACCATCCAGCCCAACGGAAAGCGTGGGGAGACCCAGCGGCCCGCCTTCACCAAGATCAACCAGAACTTTCAGCAGGTTGGCCAGGCAGTCGACGGCCTGCCCGGGCAGCTCGCCGATACCATGATGCGCGCGCCGGCACGGCGCAATCGCCTGCTCAATGGCAATTTCGACATCTGGCAGCGCGGCAGCAGCTTCGGCATCTCCGGGAACTACACAGCCGACCGATGGTTCCTGCAGATGGGCAACGTCGAAGACGCCGTGTTCAAGCGCAATCCCGCAGCGGCAGGCGACAACAACTTCCCGTTCAGCACCTTCACGTTGTCGGTCAGTTCGAGTGGCAATACGGATGGCACAAACCACTTCTTTGTCTTCGAGCAGCGCGTGGAAGACGTCCGCAACTTCGCGGGCGTGGAGAGCACCGTTTCGTTCCTGGTGTTCAACGCCGGCGCCGCCGGGCGGAAGATCGCCCTTGAATTCGCCCAGACCTTTGGCGCGGGGGGAAGCACGCCTGTGCTGGGAATCGCGCCGGAGGTGGTCGAACTGGCCTCCGGCCTGAACCGGATCCGCAGGACAGTGACCCTGCCTTCCATCTCAGGGAAGGCACTGTCCGGTGACGGTGCGGCCGTGGTCTGCATATGGGTAACGGCGGGCACGCAGTTCGCCAGCCGCACCGCAGGACTGGGCGCGCAACAGGGCCAGCTGTACTTCGGAGAGTTCCAGTGGGAGGCGGGCCCGCTCGCGACGCCGTTCGAGTGGAGGCCGAAGGGGGAAGAGCTGCGGCTGTGCCAACGCTACTACCAGGTGGACGCCACTGGCGTGCCGTTCGACGGTGGATCGCGCTTCAACGCGGGCGTGGGCCTGATTCGGGGCGACAACGCGGTGTACCTCACCTACCGATTCAATCAGCGAATGCGGTCGGTACCCGCGGTCGCCTTCTCGAACCCATCGCAATGGCGGCTGCTCACGGGAGACGGTGCAACCAGCCTGACAGCGCTCAGTGCGGCGGAAGTTACGTCGACCCGCATGACCATCATCGGTGCGCTGAACACTGCCGCAGCGGGTCAGGCCGGCATCCTGCAGAGCGGAGATTCGGCAGCGGAGGGCACTGGATTGACCATGGATGCCGAAATCTGAGGTCCGCGGGAGGGCTGGAGAGCGTTCCTTCGCAACCGAAACCATCAAGGAAACAGCACAAATGCCACGAAAGATCATCGACCTCGATTCCGTTCAACCGAACGGAAAGCGGGGTGAAACACAGCGCCCGGCGTTCACCAAGATCAACGACAACTTCGCCGAAGTCTACGACGCGTTGACTGAGGTGGCGAAAATCCCGCAGATCGTGGGGAATGCCATCACCGAGCGCGTTCCAGGCAGGAATCTGCTCATCAATGGTGCCCTGCAGTTCTGGCAGCGCCGTACATCTGGTCGTGTCGGCACTGGGTCGGGGACGCTGGGCGCGGAAGTGTTCTTCGCCGACCGTTTCACGAACTCGGCGCTGGTCTGCAACCACGACGTACAGCGGGTGGCGTACGACGGGCAGGCCGGATTTCCGGAAGATACACGGTCGATTCTGGTCTGCACCGTATCCGAGGCCATCGCCAGAAGTGGCGCCTGGATGGGGCAGAAGATCGAGGGTGTCCGCAGTGCAAGCGGAGACATCACGATCTCGGTATGGGCGAACTCTGATGCGCCCGGTCGCAGTGTGGGCGTGCGTGTCATCCAGGATTTCGGAACCGGCGGCTCACCCTCGCCGCAGGTGGTGCTGGAAGCCGGTGTGCTCACACTGGGCACCACCGCCAAACGTCACAGCATCACGGTGACGTTGCCGAGTACCCGGGGAAAGGTGCTCGGCAGCAACGGCAACGACCACCTCTACGTAGTGTTCGACCTGTGCGGTGCTGGTCAGAAGGGCGAGCTGGTGGCACAGAACGGCTCGTTCGGCTTTACCCAGTTCCAGGTCGAATCGGGCCGCGCAGCGACACGCTTCGACTGGCGGCCGCCAGGTGTGGAACTGGCGTTGTGCCAGCGCTACTACGAGAAGAGCTACAACCTCGACATCGTACCCAACACGGCGCACAACGAAGGGCGCGAGGCATTCTCGATCAACTCACCGGGAATGGCGCATTACCAGAGCGTGCGATTCCAGACGGCAAAGCGTGCCCATCCCTACGTGATGATCATCTCGGCCGACAACATCCAGCAGGATGGACACATCGCGGAAGACAACATCTCCCGCGTGCCCTGCCTGGTCAACTACGCCTCGCCTTCCGGGTACGAAGTCAGCTGGACCAACAATCCAGGCCGCTGGGGCGGCTGGTGGCATTGGTGGGCCGACGCCGAGCTTTGATGGGGCGCCCGCAGGGAACAGGACGACAGCAATGACGAGAAAAATCATCGACCTCGATTCCGTTCAGCCGAACGGAATGCGGGGCGAAACCCAGCGCCCGGCGTTTACCAAGATCAACGACAACTTCGCCGAAGTGTATGGCGCGCTGGATTCGCTGGAAAGCGCATTGCAGAGCGCGGCTCCAGGCAGGAACCGCCTGATCAACGGCAACTTCGATTTCTGGCAGCGGGCCACCACTGGCACCACCCAAGGCGGCGAGATCTATGTGGCCGATCGTTGGACCGTGGCAGCGCTGAGCTGCACGCATACCGCAAATCGCGGGGCCAATCTTCCTGCCGGCGGAGCCGCGCCGGAATCGCGCCGTTTCCTCAACAGCGTTGTCTCCAAGGTCAGTGCAGGCAGCAGCGCCTATGTCGCACAGAAGGTCGAAGGGGTCGCCACGCTGTCCGACGGCGAAGTGGTGGTTTCCGGCTTCGCCTATGGCCCGCCAGGAAAACGCATCGGTGTTCGTCTCATCCAGCACTTTGGCACCGGTGGTTCGCCGTCCGCCGCGGTCAGCGTAGAGCTGGGAACCGTGGCGGTCACCGCCGCGTCCTGGACCTATTTCCAGCTCAGTGCGCGACTGCCATCGGTGAAGGGGAAGACGCTGGGCAGCAATGCCGACAGCGATTTCCTGTGGCTGGTGGTGGATCTGTGCGCCGATGCCTATGGCGGTGTCATCTCCGGTCAGAGCGGAGAGTTCGGCCTTGCGATGATGCAGCTGGAGCGCGGCGACAGGGCAACGGCATTCGACCTGCGCCCGCTGGCCCACGAGCTGCAGCTGTGCCAGCGCTACTACGAGAAGAGCTACAACCTGGATGTGCCGCCTGGCACGGCCGATGGCATCGGACGCGACAACCAGTTCTACGACCGCAGCGTCGGCGTTGGCAGCACCTCGCATATCCGGTGTCGCGTCCCCAAGCGGGCCATCCCAGCCTACACGGTCTACAGCGATGTGAACGGGCAGGCAGGGCGCATATCCGGCGCAAGCGGCGGCATCGGCACGGTGACGTCCATCGTATATGCCGGCCAGTCCGGCGCACAGGTCAATTACCAATCCGCCGCAGGCAACTGGGGCTCCTCCTTCCATTGGACCGCCGACGCGGAGCTATGACATGTATCAACTGACCGAAGAGATCGACACCATCAAGTGCCTGCAGACCGGCGCCTTCATTCCACGTGGCCACCGTCTGTGGAATGACTATGAAGCCTGGTGTACGGCAGGCAATGAGCCGGAGCCGGTACCGCCGCTGTTCGCACCCGGCTCGGCGCAGTTCCATCGCTTCATCCGCGGAAAGGCGTGGGAGTGGATGGCCCAGTGTGCCCGCGATCGCGGCTATGACAGCATCGAGAGCTGCTGCAGCTACGTAGGCAGTGCGGTGCCGCGCTATGCGCAGGACGCCATCGCCATGATTGCCTGGCGCGACGGGGTCAACCTCGCACTGGAGACTATTGAGTCCACCGCCGAGGAGAACGCGCCGGACTGGCGGAAGGTCCAGGCGCAACTGCCGCAGCCGGATGCATTCGGCTGGCCTGCCGAGCAGGCGCCGGAAATCATCGGCGGCTGAGGAGGACGACGCATGGCACGACGCACAATCGACCTTGATACCGTGCAGCCGAACGGAAAGCGGGGTGAGACGCAACGGCCGGCCTTCACCAAGGTCAATGAGAACTTCGCCGATCTCTACACGGATCTGGATGAACTCGAAACCACGGTGCAGGATCTCCGGCGCAGGCAGAACGGCCGGAACCGGCTGATCAACGGTGACTTCAGGTTCTGGCAACGGGGCAGCAGCCGCACTGTGGTGTCGCCTCTGGCGGTGTATGTTGCCGATCGCTTCCAGGTGGTATGCACTGGGGCGGGGCAGGTCGCGGTGTCACGCCGCAGCTTCGATGCCCCGGCATTCGGGGTCACGGGATTCATGAACTGCGATCTCACCGGATCGACGGCCGCGACCGAGGCGTTCGTCACCCAGCCGGTGGAAGGCGTGCAGACGCTGGCGGGAAGTACCGTGACGCTGAGCATGCAGGCATGGGCCGCGACGCCGGGCTGCCGCATCGGCGTTCGCTTCATCCAGACGTTTGGTACCAATGGGTCTCCGGATGTGACGGTCCGGGCAGGCGTCCAGGAGATCGGCACCGCGGCCGCGCTCAGGTACTTCACCGTCGAGTTGCCATCCATTGCTGGCAAGACCGTGGGAGCCAACAGCAAGCTGCACGTCATCGTCGACTTTGCGACACCCGGTGGTTATGGCGGACAGCTTGTCGGCCAGTCTGGGTCCTTTTCGCTGACCTGCATGCAGTTGGAGAAGGGGGCGACACCTACCGACTACGACATGCGTGATGACGCAACCGAGTTGATGCTGTGCCAGCGGTACTACGAGAAGAGCTTCCCGCTGGAACAGGCACCGCAGCTTGGCATGCCGTCACCGCAGGGCGTCGCCGCCGCGTTCCAGGCAGGCCTGGCGCGCAGTGAGCAGATCTCCTTCAAGGTCGCCAAACGCACTGTGCCCGCACTCACGCTCTACTCCAACAGTGAAGTGGCGCCGGCCCTCGGCTACTGGTCGTTGTTCAACGGCAACGGGTGGTCACGCGGAATGGCTGTCCCGCTGTTCCTTCGTCCCGATGGATTCACGCTTCAGCTTGATTTCGGTTCTGGCCTGACGCCGTTCTATGCCTATCTGGTGGGCGGCAACTGGGCGGCTGACGCCGAGATCTGACCCTGGCCGTCAACACCGGCGCACGCAGCGAGGACTGCACATGACACGAAGAATCATCGACCTGGACACCGTCCAGCCCAACGGCAAACGAGGTGAGACCCAGCGGCCGGCATTCACCAAGATCAACGACAACTTCGCCGAGATCTACGCTGGTCTGGACGACGCGCAATCGGCGCTCATGCATCTGGAAGGCCGCATGGCCGGAAGGAACCCGCTCATCAACGGCGACTTCCGGTTCTGGCAGCGCGGTGCAGCGTTCCCTGCATCCACGGGCTCTCGCTACATCGCTGACCGCTGGGCGATCAATGCCATCGGCACCAGGGTGGCTGCCTCACGCGAGGATGTGCCTCCAGGCGGCGGCCAGGGAGGGCGCCTGCTGGCTGGGTCGTGCCACCTGCTTCGGCTGGAGGTGCAGAGCGTTGCCGGTGCCGGCAACATGGCGCTGGTCCAACAGCGCATCGAGGATGTCCGGACACTGGCCGGGCGCACCGTCACGATCAGTTTCAAGGCGCGCGCCTCGGTGGACGACTTCCGCATCGGCGTGGAGTTGCAGCAGTCCTACGGAACGGGTGGGTCTACCGCGCGCGACAGCATCGGCGCCTCGGTCGTGCTCGATACGCTGTGGCGATGGCACCAGGTCACCGTGGAAGTTCCCGGTCTTGCCGGCAAGACGCTGGGCCCGGACAGCTACCTGCAACTGAGCTTCTGGCTGGACGCAGGTGCCGATTTCGGCGGCCGCGCGTTCGCCGCCGGGCAGAAGAGCGGCAGCGTGCAACTGGCCGAAGTGCAGATCGAAGAAGGCGATAACGCCACCGACTTCGACCGCCGGTCCGAAGCACTGGAGCTGCTGTTGTGCCAGCGCTACTACGAGACGGTGGATGTAAACCGGATCATCGGCATCACCTACACCGCCAACGGCGACACGCGTGCGTGCATCCCGTTCAAGGTGCGCAAACGCTCAGCGCCCAGAATCTCCTCGCCGTCCACCGCGCTGAACCTGGTGGGCTTCGGCAATGCCGGCAACCTGGTCAACTTCGACGGCGGAGCGCCCAGCTGGCAGTCCACGGTTGACGCGGCAGTCATCGCCTCGATGCCGAACAACATGCAGCTCTGGGGCGCGGTGGTGGTGTGGTCGACCACCTCGCAGGTGCTGGTCCAGGCCGATGCGGAGCTCTGAGCCATGACAACCCCCGCTCCGCAGGCGCCAAAGCACGCCTGCTTCACCACCACTGCTTCGCTGCGCCCAGGCCACCACGTCATCGTACCGTGCGGCCAGGAACGGTACCCCGTGCCACCCCCTCTTCCCAATGCCGCACAGGAGAACACCCCATGATCACCGCCGATGCCCAGCAGCTTGAGCCGGGTGGCCGCATCACCGTCTATGAACTCGACGCCAGCAGTTTCGGCGCCGACAAGCTCTTCTTCCACGCGCACCTGCAGAGTGGCCTCATCTGGTGGCAGGGCCAGGAATATGGCCCCTGGCCGATCGAGGCCAGCGGCTTCGAGCGCACCAGCGACCAGCCGCCGAACCCGCGCCTGCGCGTAAGCAACATCGATGGCCGCATCACCGCCATGTGCCTGTTGTTCGATGACCTGGTCGGTGCACGCATCATCCGCCGGCAGACGCTGGCCAAGTACCTGGATGCCGCCAACTTCGAGGAAGGCAATCCCAGCGCGGATCCTGGCGAGCACTTCCCTGATGAAGTCTGGTTCATCGAGCGCAAGATCGGTGAGGACAAGCAGATGGTCGAATTCGAGCTGACCACCGCGATCGATCTCAATGGGCAGCAGCTGCCGGGCAGGCAGATCATCGCCGGCATGTGTGGCTGGCTGGTGCGTGGCGGTTATCGCGGCGCGTACTGCGGCTACAACGGTCCAGCGGTGGCCGACAGCGACGACGTCGCCACCGATGATCCGGCGCGTGACCAGTGCGGCGGTCGGGTACGCAGCTGCAAGCTGCGCTTCGGCCAGGACAAGCCGCTGCCCTATGGCGGCTTCCCCGCCGCGGGCCTGTTGCGCTCCTGATCGATCCCCTCCCGAATTCCACTTTCCAGGCCCGCCCGCGCGGGCCTTTTTCATGGGTGAAACATGCAACCGACAACCCTGCAGGCCATCCAGGCGCACGCCGTGGCCGAGTACCCGCGCGAATGCTGCGGGCTGATCGTGGCCATTGAAGGCCACGAACGCTATCTTCCCTGCCGCAACGTGGCCGCCACGCCCAGCGAGCATTTCCGCCTGCCCGCTGAGGACTATGCCGTGGCCGAGGACAAGGGCGAGGTGCTGGCCCTGGTGCACAGCCATCCCGATGCCGCCGCAACGCCGTCCGACGCCGATAGGGTCATGTGCGAGCGCAGCGGGCTGACCTGGCACATCGTCAGCGTCGGCCAGGTAACAGGCGAGGCACCGCTGTGCGGTGATCTGCAGACCCTGCATCCCACTGGCTACATGGCACCGTTGGTCGGTCGCCAGTTCGCCCACGGTGTGCTGGACTGCTACAGCCTGGTCCGCGATTTCCACGCACGCGAACTGGGCATTCCGCTGTCCGAGTACGAACGCCAGGACGACTGGTGGAGCCACGGCCAGGACCTGTACAGCCTTGAACGGCTGCACGCCGAGGGCTTCGACCTGATCGAGGGCGAGCCGCAGCGGGGCGACATGATCCTGATGCAGATCCGCTCGCCGGTCACCAACCACGCGGGCATCTACCTCGGCGACGGTCAGATGCTGCATCACCTGCATGGGCGCCTGTCCGAGACCGTGCCGTACGGCGGCATGTGGGCCGAGCGCACCCGCTGCATCGTCCGCCATCGCGGGGTGCGACATGACTGACCGCCTTCGTACGATCCGCCTGTACGGCAAGCTGGGTGCGCGCTTCGGGCGCAGGTTCCGGCTGGCGGTGAACAGCCCGGCCGAGGCGGTGCATGCACTGTGCACCATGCTGCCAGGATTCCAGCAGTACCTGATGGGCGCAAAGGCCAAGGGCATGGAGTTTGCCGTGTTCAACGGCCGGCAGAACCTGTCGCGGGATCAGCTGCACGACCCGCCGGGACAGGATGACATCCGCATCGCGCCGGTTCTGGTGGGCAGCAAGCGAGGGGGCGTACTGCAGACGATTGTGGGCGTCGTCCTCATCGTTGTTGGCGCCGTGGCATCGGCATGGGGATATGGAGCGATCGGCCAACCGATGATGAAGCTCGGTGTTTCCATGGTGATCGGCGGCATCACCCAGATGCTCTCCCCCCAGCCAAAAGGCCTGGGTGCCAAAGACACACCCGAAAACGCGCCCAGCTACAGCATGAACGGCACCGTCAACACGCAGGCGCAAGGCAACCCCGTGCCGGTCGCCTATGGCGGCCATGACACCAAGGGCATGTTCATCGGCTCGGCCGTGATCAGCGGCGGCATCCTGGCGGAGGACCAGTTTTGAATCAGACCACTCATCCCACGCCGCGCACGCGCGGCGCAGCCACGCCAGTGCTGGCGGGTGCCAAGAAGGGCGCGAGCAACGCCCGAACCCCGGTCGAAACCGCCGACAGCCTGCACTCGATGGCGGTGGCCCGCATCATCGACCTCGCCAGCGAGGGCGAGATCCGTGGCCTGGTTGCCGGCAAGCAGTCGATCTACCTGGACCAGGTGCCGATCGAGAATCCGGACGGCACGCTGAACTTCTCCGGCGTGGACGTGCAGACGCGTTCCGGCACCCAGGACCAGGAGCACATCAGCGGCTTCCCCTCCATCGAGAACGAAGTCGGGGTCAACGTCGAGCTGCGCAGCGATGCGCCGGTGGTGCGCACCGTATCGGGTGCCGATCTGTCAGCCGTCCGTATCCGCTTTGCGGTGCCGGCGTTGCAGAAGACCAACACCGAGAACGGCGACACTGAAGGCTACCGGATCATGTACGCGGTGGATCTGTCCACCGACGGCGGCCCGTTCAGCACGGTGCTGACCGATGCCTTCAGTGGCAAGACCACCAGCCAGTACGAGCGCAGCCGCCGCATCGATCTGCCTGCCGGCAGCCAGTGGCAGGTGCGCATCCGCCGGCTGACCGCCAACGCCAACAGCAGCACCATCGCCGATACCATCAACGTGCTGTCGATGACCGAGATCATCGATGCCAAGCTGCGCTATCCGAACTGTGCGTTGGCGGCGGTGCAGGTTGATGCCAGCCAGTTCCAGAACATTCCCACCCGGTCCTACCAGCTGTGGGGCCGCATCGTACGCATCCCCTCCAACTACGATCCGCTCAGCCGTCTCTACAGCGGTGTGTGGGACGGTACCTTCAAGAGTGGCTGGACCAACAATCCGGCCTGGGTGTTCTTCGACATCGTCACCAACGATCGCTTCGGCCTGGGCCATCGTGTTCCGCTGGACTGGGTGGACAAGTGGCGGCTGTACCAGATCGCGCGCTACTGCGATGAACTGGTCAGCGATGGCCAGGGCGGCAAGGAGCCGCGCTTCACCTGCAGCCTGTATCTGCAGACCCGCGCCGAGGCCTACCGCGTGCTGCAGGACATCGCCACCATGTTCCGCGGCATCAGCTTCTATGCGGCGGGGCAGGTGATGGCCTCGGCCGACATGCCCAAGGACCCGGTGCTGACCTACAGCCAGGCCAACGTCATCGAAGGGCGCTTCCACTATGCCGGCAGCAGCCGCACGGCGCGGCACACGGTGGCCCTGGTGTCGTGGATCGATCCGGACGACTTCGGCCGGCAGAAGGTCGAAGTGGTGCAGCACCTGCCTGGCGTGGCCCGCTACGGCATCAACCAGACCGAAGTGACGGCGGTGGGCTGCCACTCGCGTTCGCAGGCGCAGCGCGTGGGCAACCACATCCTGCATACCGAGATGCTGGAAACCGAGACGATCAGCTTCTCGGTGGGCCTGGATGCGCTGGGCTGCATGCCCGGTGATGTGATCCAGGTGGCCGACCCGAACCGCGCCGGCCGCCGCAATGCGGGCCGCATCCGTAGTGCGGGCACGCGCAGCCTGGTGCTGGACCGCATGCCGGAACAGATCGCGGCCGGTGACACCCTGCGTGCCACCCTGCCCAGCGGGCAGACCGAAGCACGCACGGTGCAGTCGGTGGACGGCGAGACGGTGACCGTCAGCGCGCCGTGGTCGGCGGTGCCGGTGGCGCAGTCGGTCTGGGCATTGGAATCGCCGGAGCTGGCCCTGCAGCACTATCGCGTGCTGTCGATCAGCGAAGGCGAGGACCTGACCTATCAGATCACCGCGCTCAAGCACGTGCCGGGCAAGTACGCCGCCATCGACGATGGCACGCGCCTGGAACAGCCGCCGATCAGCATCATCCCGCCCAGCGTGCAGCCGGCACCGGCCAACGTGCGGATGGCCTCGCATGTGGTGGTCGACCAGGGCATCGCTACCTCCGTGCTCACGATCGAGTGGGATGCTGCGGACAAGGCGATCGGTTATGACGTGGAATGGCGCCGTGGCGATCTCAACTGGGTCCGTGCTGGCCGCGTCGGGACGCAGAGCCTGGAAGTGCGGGGCGTCTACGCAGGCGAGTATCTGGCCCGCGTACGCGCGGTCAATGCGCTGGGCGCGGTGTCGCAGCCGACGCTCAGCATGCTCACCACCATTGAAGGCAAGACGACGCCGCCCCCCTCGCTGGCATCGTTGACCAGCACTGCCCGCCCCTTCGGCATCGCACTGTCCTGGGGCTTCCCCGCAGGTGCAACCGATACCGAACGGACCGAACTCTGGTACAGCACTGGCCCCAATCGCGAGAGCGCGATCAAGCTGGGCGACTTCGCCTACCCGCAGGCCCAGCACCAGATGAACGGCCTGGCCGCTGGCGCGCGCTTCTGGTTCTGGGGACGGCTGGTGGATCGAAGTGGCAACATCGGCCCGTGGTATCCGGCGCAAGCCGGGGTGATGGGTGAGTCCAGCAGCAACCCGGATGACTACGACGCCTACTTCGCCGGCCGCATCAACGAAAGCGCGCTGGGCCAACAGCTGAAGGGCAAGATCGAGCGCGTCACCCAAGTGCTGCCGCTGGTCTGGGATGCCGAGGCAACCTACAGCCCAGGGCAGACCGTCATCCACGACGGCAGGATCTGGAGCTGGCAGGGCGCCGCTGCAGGCAACGAGACGCCGCCGGGCAGCCACTGGAAGAACATCGGCGACGCGATCGCCGAGGCGGGTGCCATCGTCGGCCGTGTCGACCAGCTGGAAATGGACGTGACCGACGTCGATGGCAAGGTGGCTGCGCAGGGGCAGAAGGTCGACGGCCTGTTCGCCCAGGTCAGCGACCACACTGCCGGCGAGGAGGACTACAACGTCGGCGAGAACGATGTCAGCGCCGGTGCCATCACCGTCTACAGCGTGATGGCCGAGAAGGACGCGGCACTGGCTAAGCGCGTGGACACGGTCGAAGCGTCCATCGAAGGTGTTCCAGGCAAGATCGAGGGCGTCAGCGCCGCGGTCCAGCAGGTCTCGCAGGCCGTGGTCAACCTGGATGGCAAGGTCAGCGCGACCTATACGGTCAAGGCGCAGATCACCAGCGCCGGGCAGATCTACATGGCCGGCATGGGTCTGGGCGTGGAGCAGCAGCCAGATGGCAGCTATCAGAGCCAGATCCTGATGCAGGCTGATCGCTTCGCGCTGATCAACACCAACAGCGGGCAGGTCAGTGCGCCCTTCGTGGTGCAGGGCGGGCAGACCTTCATCAGCCAGGCACTGATCGGCAACGGCTGGATCCAGAACGCCATGATCGGCGACGTGATCCAGTCCAATGCGGTTGGTGCCGGCGGGCAACCGCGATGGAGGCTCGACAAGAACGGCACGCTGACGATGAACGGCCCCGAGAACGGCGGCCGCCTGACCATCAATGACAGTGTCATCCACGTTTACGACAGCAACGGCCGCGTCCGCGTCCGCATGGGGATCTGGTAATGGCAACAGGTATGCAGATATTCGGCCCGGATGGGCAGATGTGGTTCGACACCAATGATCGTGCCGGCAAGATCATGGGCACTCTCTCGGTCGTTGGAAGCTCGTCCAGCAGCGTGGGCCTGGCCGGCCTGGGTGAGCCATTTGCCATCCTGCCCAGCCCTGGCTCCGACAGTTGGCAGGACCAGAATGGCAATCAGTTTTCCGCGCCTGCGCTGGGGTACATGTCGTTTGTCGACGGCGGCAATACATTGCGGATGCAGTTCACGTTCTCGCCGATTGCCAACCCGACTGCTTCCATCTACTACGGAGTCTTCTGATGTCTGTTGGTCTTGAAGTCACCAATGACAGCGGCGTTCCGGTTCTTGTGAACGCACATTCCTTCGTCTTCTTTTCGATAGCCAAGGGCACGCAGTCCATTGCAAGCAATACGTCCGCCTATGGCGCGAGCGGGTTTGTAAGCCTTCCCGCACAGAGCGTGCCGTACCTGGTGTTCATCCGCTGCAATGGCGGATCCGCACAGGTGATGTCAGCGCTGAATGGCTTTTACTGGAGCATGGGGCAAGGGACCACCAGCTTCGAGTGGTGGGCATGGGGGCGGGCGGTCAACAGTGGAAGTACAGGCATGCAGGTCTACAACGCCGACGGATCCATCCAGTGGGATATGTCAAACCGTCCACTGCGCATCGCTGGTTTGGTCGATAAATCGGGTGGAAGTGTTCCAGGCTTTACCGAGATGTCCACCGACAATGTGAGGCAAGGGCCACTGTTCAACGGTCCTGGTGAGAATCTCGCCTATCTGATGTCCGACATTGGACTGTGCCATGACATCTACGCCTACTACGGAAGTGGCCCGACCATTCGCGGCAACATGCGCTATCAGCCGTACATCAATACTCCAAATGCTTCGCAGGTGCGATTGAACTACTGCAGGCGTAGAGAGAACCGTCAACGTTCGTTGAGCGGCGCGTCCTACCAGAGTTTCACGGGACAGTTGCCGAACTTCCTGATTGCCGCACACACCTACTAGCCTGAATCAGGCCCGTGCAGGCGGCCATTTGAGCCGCCTGGGCCTAGACTGCGCCCCTCCTACGCTCCTCGACGACGCACTGCAGTGATCACGCCACCCTGACCCTTGCCGCACATCGGCAGCCGGCCCGCCCGGCTCAGGATGGTCGGCCTGCTCGAATCGATGATGACCCTGCAGATCGTCGAGGACATCACCGAGACGCCAGCGAGCGCAACCGCGAATGCGTCGGCCAGGGCGTGGCGAATACGGTCACCGGTTTCCTCGGCGGCATGGCCGGCTGCGCGATGATCGGCCAGTCGGTCATCAACGTGACGTCCGGTGCCCGTGGCCGCCTGTCCTGCCTGGTGGCCGGCGTGCTGCTGCTGGTGCTGGTGGTGTACGGCAGCGACCTGGTGCGGCAGATCCCGATGGCCGCTCTGGTGGCGGTGATGATCATGGTCAGCATCGGCACCTTCAGCTGGCGCTCGCTGCGCGACCTGCGCACGCATCCGCGCAGTTCCTCGGCCGTGATGCTGCTGACCGTGGTGGTCACCGTGGCCACCCACGACCTGGCCAAGGGCGTGCTCAGTGGCGTGCTGTTGTCGGCGCTGTTCTTCGCGCGCAAGGTTGGCCGCATGCTGGATGTGCAGCGCGAGGATGTCGCAGACACGCAGGTCTACCGCGTACGCGGGCAGGTGTTCTTCGCGTCCGCCGGCCAGCTGGGCGCCGCGTTCGACTACCAGCATGTGGCGCCGAAGGTGCAGATCGACCTGCGTGATGCCCATCTGTGGGATCTGACGGCGGTGGCCGCGCTGGAACGCGCGCAGGAAAAGCTGGCCGCGCATGGGGCGGGGGTGACGGTGGTGGGCCTGAATGCGGCCAGCCAGACGTTGATCGAACAGGTAGGCGGGCGCGGAGGCGGGCATTGAGGTTCCAGCGTCCGCGTCTGAGACGACGTGCACGCATTCTGAATCCAGTCAGGCACCTGAAACCGGCGCCGTCGTAGCATTGCCCGCGTGATGGGGCCGATGGACGGCCCCTCCTTGCCGGCACCCGCTGGCGACACGCAAGGGAGAAACTGGCAATGCAGGCATTGGGCGCGCTTGGGCGCAGCGAACGGGTCGGCGTCGGCCATGGGTATTGGAAGGTGCTGGCCCTGTGCCTGGCGCTCACCGCATGCCAGGCGCCTTCTTCCCAGGCATCGACCGAAACGGCGGCCCCCGCGTCGATTGCTGCGGCATCGCCGACAGCCCCTTCCGGCCCGGCATCGGCAGATTCCCTCCACTACCCGGATGCGTCCTATACCGACGGTCGCCTGCGCCCAGCCTATGGCTGGTGTGTGGATGGGGTGGAAGATGCAGGCAAGCTCCAGGCCTGCGGCAAGGACGAACTCGCCTACCAGGAAGGGCGTCTCGAAGCGGCGGCCAGCAAGGCGCTGGCCGGACTCGACGGCGCTGCCCGGACGGCATTCCAGGCCACCCAGGCGAGCTGGCGCAGCGATACAGACCGTTATTGCCGCGATGTCCCCAACAGCAGCGTGCAGCAGCTGCAGGGCGCGCAGGAATGCCGCCTGTACCGTGTTGCCAACCGTGCCGACCAGCTGCTGGCGCAGAGCGCGCCGCCGGATACCTCGTATACCCAGGCAGCGCTGCGTCCGGAATACACCCGTTGCGTGCAGGACGCCCGCGGCATGGACGACCAGTTGGAAGCCTGCGATACGGCCGAGCTCGCCCATCACAAGGCGCTGCTGGAAGCACAGGTCGCGCGACTGATGGACGGCCCCGACGGCCCGGGCAAGGACCGCTGGATGGACGAGCAGGCCAACTGGGCTGCAGACACGGACAAACACTGCAGCCAGGCCACTGACAGCGTGGGCCCGGCGTTGGATGCACAGTCGTGCCTCATCAATCGTTACGCCAACCGTGCGGTGGAACTGCAGAAGGGCGTGTTGGCGCGATGATGAGCCTCGATGGCGGCATTGCAGGGGGCCTCGACGCCGATCCGAAAGCCCGTCTGCTGGCAGGGCAGCGGAATTGACTGCGGTCAAGCCTTCAAGATGTCCTTGAAACGGCAGTTTCGTTGAGATTCGTGAGCATTGGGCATCATGTGAGCGACCTCAACATACGAATTCGCGAACGCGATCGCCAGGACGTTGCGCCGTGCAGATTGCAGTTGGGACAAGGTGCACACATTCTGAATCCAGTCAGGCATCTGAAATCCACGCTGGCGTAGCATGCAATTCCCGATGGGGCCGATGGACGGCCCCGCGTTGACGGGCCACGTGCCTGGATGCCAAGGAGATGCAAGCAATGCAGGGAACAAACCACCTTCCAGCGGCCCCCCGCGAAACGTTCGGCAGGGCCGGGGCCATCGCGCTTGCGCTGGCCCTGGGCCTCAGCCTGGCAGCATGCCAGGCCAAGAGCCCGGAGGCGGATACGGCAGTTGCCCCCGCGGCCGCCGCGCCCGCCACCGCATCGCCGCCCGCCACTGCAGAGCCTGCACGCGCCGCACCTGCCACGACAGCGGCCGATGCCGATGATCAGGACATGCCGCCGCAGCGCCCGGATGATTCCTACAACAAAGCCACGCTGCGGCCGCAGTACGCCACGTGCGTGAACTCCAGCGGCGGCGAGACCCCCGCACTGCAGGCGTGTGGCGATGAGGAGCTTGCCTGGCAGGAGCAGCGACTCGAGCAGGCCTTCATGAAGATCGTCGACGGTCCCGATGGCAAGGACAAGGATAGGCTGATGGACGAGCAGGCCGCCTACATGTCCGATACCAATCGCTACTGCAGCTGGAACCCTGCCGAAGACGGGCAGGGGCAGATGCTGGACGCGCAGTCCTGCCGGATCAATCGCACCGCCAACCGTGCCGACGTGCTGCAGGCACTGACCTCGAAGTAATTCCCCCGCAAAGGAGTGCAGGAAAATGGATGTTGTGACCCAGGCAAAGCAGGCAATGGACAACTGGCATCGCGGCCAGACGTCGGCGCACTTCGAAACCGGAGGTCGCGGCCCCGGTCACGTTTCCACCGGCAGGGGCGACCATGGCGGCGTGTCGTATGGCAGTTACCAGTACGCCACCAACGTTGGCGGCGTGGATGAGTACGTCGCCGCCTCGCGCTATGGCAACCGCTTCAACGGCCTGCAGGCAGGAACCCCGGCCTTCACCGAACGCTGGAAGGAAGTGGCGGCCGCCGATCCGGCAGGGTTTGCCAGGGACCAGCACGACTTCATCCAGCACAAGTACTACGACGTGCAGATGGGCCGCCTGAAGGATGTGGGCATCGATCTCTCCGGCCGTGGTGCGGCCGTGCAGGATGCGCTGTGGAGCACCTCGGTGCAGTACCGCGGCATGACCCGGTCGGTGTTCCAGAAGGGCCTGCAGCAGGCCTATGGCGAAGACTTCAAGCTGACTGAGCTGAGTGACGAGCAGATCGTCCGCGCGGTGCAGGACTACAAGCACGCCAATGTGCAGGTGCACTTCCAGAGCTCGCCCACCCTGTGGGATTCGCTGCGTGATCGTGCGCTCACCGAGAAGACCGCACTGGTCGGGCTGGCGCGCTACGACCAGGTCAACCACAACCCCGAGGCTTACCGGGGCAAGGATTACCAGCAGGTGTTCGGTGAACCTGAGCCCGGCCAGCGCGGCCAGCGCGGCCAGCGTGCGGCGGCATCGGCGATGGCCGACGGCGTGCTGGCACCCGGCGAGCGTGGTACCGAGGTCCAGGCCCTGCAGGCCAAGCTGATCCAGGCCGGCCATAGCGGTCGCAACGGGCAACCGCTGACAGCCGATAGCCACTACGGTGCCAATACCGAGCATGCAGTGCGCGAGTTCCAGCAGGCGCATGGGCTGACCGTCGATGGCAAGGCCGGCCGGCAGACCCTGCAGGCCCTGGATACGGCGGTACGCGAGCACACGCCGGCGCAGCCTGTGGCACCGGCCACGCCTGCACCGGTCACTCCTGCTGCGGCACCCGCACCCGCGACTGCGCGGGAAGCCGATGCCGCCGCCGCGCCCGGTGGCCAGCGCATCGTCGTGGTCGAACCCTTTGGCAACGGCAGCAGCAACCGCACACTGCGCCATGGCACCAGTGGCGAGGATGCCTATCGCGAACTGAAGATCCATCACCCCAACACCAATGCCGAGGCCGTGCGCACCGGCAATGCCGCCAAGGCTGACCGCCCGTCGGCCATGGTCGAGGGCGAACTGGAAACGGTACGGACCCGCGGTGATCGCAACGGCATCCCGCTGGTGCACAAGGATCTGATCCTGAGCAATGCGCGCGGCGATCGGGAGGTGATGATTCCCAATCCGGTCGCCGGGTATGTCCAGGTCAACAATGACAAGTGGAATTCGATCAGCATCTGGAGCCATCCGGCCGGGCATCCGCAGCGCGAACTGGTCGGGCAGGTGCTGCACGGTGCGCGTGGAACCACCCCTTACAAGACCGGTGATTTCGTCGAGTACGGTGCGCCGTTGATCCGCCAGTCCGATGCCGGTACCCCGGGTGCCGTGCACGCTCATATCGAGCTCGAGCCCGATCAGTACCGCAGGTTCCTGGGTGACATGCTCAACGACCGCATCACCCTGGGCGGCAAGGTCCACGCGCAGGGCCCCGAGGCCGCGCAGGCCGCACGCAGTGCACAGCAGGCGCCGATGGCCGATGGCGTGCTGAAGCAGGGCGAGCGCGGCGATGAGGTCAAGGCCCTGCAGGGCAAGCTGGCGGCGCTGGGCTACGCCGGGGCCGACGGCAAGCCGCTGCACGCCGATGGCGTGTATGGCAAGGACACCTTTGCAGCGGTCAAGCAGTTCCAGGCCAACAATGGCCTGGACGACGATGGCAAGGCCGGCCGCAGGACCCTGGCGCAGGTCGATGCCCCCAACGCGGTGAAGGCCGGTATCGCGCCGGCGGCACCGGCCCAGGCCGAACCTGCAGCGCCGGCCAGCATGCGCGACGCCGGGCATGCCGACAACGCGCGCTTCGGCCAGGCTTTGGACAGGCTGCAGGCGCTCGAACAGCAGCGCGCCCAGGCCGGCCTGAAGCCGCTGTTCGCCAACCCGCAGGAAGCCGAACGAGCGGCTGGCCAGCTGGCCTACGAAAGCAAGGTGTCCGGCATGCGCCAGATCGACCATGTCGTGGCCCGCCCGGACGGCACCGGCCTGTTCGCGGTGCAGGGCGAGCTGGGTGACCCGGCAGCGCAGCGGACCTTTGTCGACCGCCAGCAGGCGGTGTCGCACTCGGTCGAGGCCAGCAGCCGGCAGAGCGAAGCGCTGGACAGTCAGTTCAACCAGCGTGCGCAGGAACAGCAGCAGGAACAGGTTCGCAACCGCGGGTTGTAAGCCACGCGGTGTCCCCGGGGCCGGTCGAGCGGCCAGCCCCGGAGCCACCCGTCGCCATTCAGCCGTCCGGTGTAAACTATTGATCTCACTGGCAATGCCAGTCTCCGCGATCAACACCCCGATGCCGTCCGCCACCGCCCGTTACGCCGATTCCCTGCGCCTGTCCGTTGCCCCCATGATGGATTGGATCGACAACGTTGCTGTGCAAAGGTTTTGAGGGTATTGGCACAATATTGGCACGTGCCAGCTGCATCGCCTCCAAAAAAAGCCGCCTTTCGGCGGCTTTTTCTTTGGTTCACGATGCGCGTGCCTTTCGTTGTTCGTCCCACCAATCGGCTACGTCGCGCGTGTCGTAGACCTCCCCGACACGGGGTGGCAAAAGACCCGCGCTGTGCTTGTTGGCCATGGTCTTCATGGTTGACGACGGGAAGAAGGCGTCACGCAACTGCTCGACAGTCAGGGTTGCCCCGAACTGGCCGAACAGCATCCAGAACGTGCCGAACCCACCTCCACCTGCCGTTCCGGGGGCTGCCATCAACCTGTTCCCCCAACCAGCCGCAGCTGCAGCTGGGGTGCGGGCGCCGGCATAGGCATGGCCGGTTGCACTGCCTGCAGGCCGTGTTGCTTGTGCCAATGAGCCCAAGCCAAGTCGAACGACGGATGCTTTGCAGTGGTGCTGCAACGGCACTCGATCAGGTGGCCGCCGCCCGCGCTCTCACGGCGTAGATCATGGACGTACCTGGCTTTATGGCCCGCCGCGCAGGCGGGGAGGGCGCGCGGCGGTGCCTTCTGCTGCTGTGTCATGCGGCGGCCCTCAATTCTCGAATGAACTGCCGTGCCTTGGGTGGCGGGCGGCGAGGGCGGCCTCCAGCATGGCGCGCACCATGGTCGGGATATCCACGGCGCCATCGATCCCGTAGGCCGTCAGAACGCCGATCACCTTGCTTTCGCAATCGCTAACGCCTGCCAGTGTTTCACGCGTGGTTGCCTGCAGTGCGGCCATGACCATCGCGTCGGTTACCAGCGCATCCCCCGGACCACCCGGGGAGGGCTGGGCGGAGAGGGCGGCTCGCCAGCACTTCCACGTCAGCTGGCCGAGCGGGTCGGCGTACATGTTCGGATGGTCTGCATCGCGGTCCGTGAGGATGTTGCCGCCTCGGTAGCTCTGCGCACGCGCCCACCCCTCAAACCGCGCCCGCTCGGCAAGATCCACCAGCTTTACCCTCCCACCGGGCTGCACGTCCGCCAGGGTCTTATTGTCGGTGGTCATACTGCACCTCCGGCGCGGCGCACGGCCATTGGGGCGCGGCGACGCAGCGCCTGCGGGATCTGACCCACGGCCAGGCCGGTGCGCCGGCGGCGGGGGGGGCGTGTCTGCCACATCTTGAGCATGGTGGCGCCAGCGACCGGCAGCAGCACACACATGACCAGCAGTGCGACGAAATCAGCCATTGGCCACCTCCTGCGCGGCTTGGGCAACCACCTTGGAGCTGGCCTTCGCACCCGGAAGCATGTTGGCTACCGCGAACGGAAAGGGAAGCCGGTCAGCGAATGCGGCCAGCTCGGCCGAGATCCAATCCGCCTCGTCAGAAAAGTGTTCATTTCCCCTGGCCAGAATCCATCCTGCTGAGCTGCCTTTCCGCCGCTCGAACACGCGCTGGGCGACCTTCTGCCCGCCCATGTCCAGTTGGGCGGTGGCGATCACCTGGTTGTGGGTGATCCGCAGTGTGATGGTGGCGCTGCAATCGCGGCCTTGCGCCATGTCAAATCCACACATTCCCCCAGCCGTGCTAGCCTTTGCCACTGGTCCGGTGTCGGAATCCTGCGGAAATGCCTTGGTGTGGTCGGTACTGCCGATCATGTCGTGCATGGTTCTCTCCTGAACTTCGTTGGTGGATGGCCTTGGGGTCAGAGGTGGTGCTCTGCCCGCCGGACCGCTGTTGCGCTTACTTCTTGAATACCCAGCACCTCACGGTGCTGTGTCGGATGCGGCTCCTGACCGCCGAAATGCGAACGAGCCGAGGGCAAGTTCGGACGGCGTCAAGAAGCGGCTTGCCCGCCGGCAGCTGCACCCCCAAGCGGCGTGCTTCCGTCCTGACTTCCGGCATGCAAATGCCAAGGTGATCGGAATCACCCATGTGATCGCCGACGCCCCGCGACGTCAGCCCTCGCGCGACCACATGCCAGAATGCGTCCAATACCGTGACGTGCTTCGAGCCGGTCATTTTTTGAATACCCAGCAGCGAACGGCCACGCCACCGCCGGTGCTATTGGTTTTGATGGCGCTGTTCACCGTCAGATTCGCGTCGACCAGCTTGTAGCGGCGCGAGTCTCGCAGGTACGCCCGCAGCAGCTTTAGATCCGCCACCGGTTGGCTGTGGTGCGCAGCCTTGGCGATGAAATCGTTCAGATTGATGGCAATGCGCTGCGGGTCGCGGGAGTGATTGACCACTGGCCGCTCACCGTTGCCGAGGCTTTCCAGATACTCGTAGGCTTCCCAGAATTCATTGACCAGGGGATGGTCTGCGCTGACGGCCGATTGGCGCTCCATCGCCATGGCAACCAGCGCTTGGCGTGTAGCTGTTACCAGCTCTTCGGGAATGTCGATGACCAGGCGCAACCCATCGAGCATGGCAAGCATCTGCGAGTGGTTCTTGATGATGCGCTCCATCCGCAGATCCTTGTTGTCGCGCAGCTTGGCCTCATAGAAGCGCACTCGCTCGCCGAACTTCTCCATCACCTGTGCCTCGGCACGTACTGCCTTGATGAGAAAGTGGCTCAGATCTTCGACCTGCAGGGCATTTAGGTTATCCGCTGCCTGCCGGCTCTCCGTCGTCGCGTTGGGCTTGCGGAAGTGCAGCTTGACGATGCGCGTCATGATCGCCTCACTGGCATCCACGGCGGCGTTCTGGCTGATGACGATCGTGCCTCGGAAGGGTGGCTCGTAGGTTTCATTGCCACCGTTGCGCACGCCACGCGTGGCCAGCGTGCCGCCACCGTAGTAGTCCTTCAATTCGTCCCACTCAAACGACTTCGCGTGCGCCTTGTCCGGGGCATCGCGGTCGGCTTCAAGCAGCACCACCGGCATGCCCGAGGTTTGTCCCATGGCGCGGGCGCGGCCGGCCTTGGATGATTTGGCGGGATCGAAACCCTCGTAATCGCTGCGGGCGAGCAGCTTCCAGAGGAACGTCAGGAGCGTGGTCTTACCGGCACCGGCCTCGCCGGTAGCCTCCAAAAACGGGAAAGACTTGTGCGCGCTGCGGATCTGGTTGGCGAAAAGCGAGCCAAACCAGAACGTGAGTGCCACCATGCCGTTCGTGCCGAAGCAGATCCACAGCCACTGCAGCCAGTCGGTTCGGTAGGCTTCATGATCGCGCTGAATGTCCATGCGGATCGAACGCTGCGTGGTCTTGATACGCAGTTTGGGGAACTCGAAGTAGTCCTCGGCGTTGGCCAGGGTGACTTCACCATTGCGCACGGCCAGGTCGCCGAAGATGTACGCCTTGTGGTCCGGGCTGTAGCCGACGAAATCGACCGTGGCCACGTCCTTGATGCCAAACGTCTGCGCGTCCATCACGCGGTCCAGTTGTTTCCCCGTGCCGCTGAACAGCGCGCCCTGCGCAAGACTTAGCAAGCGCTTCTTGAACTCGGTGGCGCTGGCGATCTGAGCGCCGGTAAAGGTGCCCTTTACCGAGGGCGCATCGTGTGGGAAGTCCACGCGGAAGAAGTACCAGCTCTCGTCGGTGGCTTCGTGCTTCTGGAAGTACAGCGCCTCTGGATAGCAGTTGGCGATCTGTCGAACGGACGCGCTTGCGCGTTGGATCTTGGCCAGCTCCTCATCTTCCAGCTCATCTTCGCTGGCCAGGTCGCGGTCCCCGGCGCGCTCGCGGCACAGCTTCTCGTAGCGCAGCGCGTCGAACTCGAACCAGTACAGGCGCGAATTGTGTTCAAGGTGAAACTCGGTGTTCTTCTCGCGCTCGTACATGATGAGGCCCTTGTCCATGGCGGTGCGCGCCAGGAGCAGCGCGCCGTTGTGCAGTGCCAACTCGATATCGGCTTGCCACTGGCTGTCGCCGTCTTCTGCAGCCTGGGCACGCAAATGCAGGTCGTTCCAGTCGGTCTTCCTCTCGCCGGTCTGCTCGATCTGTGCCGCCTTGCAGCGATACCCCAGCCTTTCGGCGCGGCGCACATGCTTGGCGGTGTAGCCACGTGCCCCGGGCTCGTTGTCCAAGGCCCACACCAGCACCGGTAGGTCGTTGGGGCGTGCATCCCGCAATTCCTTGAGAGACAGTTCGGGATAGGCGTTGCTCGACATGGCGGCCACGGCGCAGATCCCGCGTTGCAGCAGGGCGATTGCGTCGAAGATTCCCTCCACGATCCACACTTCGCGGGCCGTGCGCAGCTGGTCGCGGGCAGCCGCGCCCCACCACACCCCGGCGTAGCTTTCGCCTGGGGCAAAACGGGCTTTCATCTTCCCGAACCGGTGCGGGCGGTCGATGAGACGCTCCCACCAGCCGCCCTTCACCAGCGGGAAGCGCACTGTGGCCGTACCTTGGCGCTTGGCGCGGTCGTAGTAGTCCTCCTGCGTGTAGAGGCCCTGCAGCGGTTTGATGTTGAAGCCGCGGCCGGTCGTCAAGTAGGCGTCAGCGGCGGCGTGCGGTGCCTGCGGCGTCTGCGGATTGTGCTTGGAATAGTCGTCGAACAGGTCGTCGTAGAGGTCGCGCACGCGCACCTCCTGTCCGCACTTTGCCTGACGGCCGCAACGCAATACCCACGGCGTGAGGTGGCTGGTGTACAGCTCCTTCTTGCCGCAATGAGGGCACTTGCCCCCGCGCATGTACGGCGTGCCGACGCGGTGTTTGAGTCCGTAGTCGCGCTCGATGCGCGACAGGACCTGCTGGCGGATCTCTTCCTGCATGCCGGTTCAGCCCTGGCAAGCCGCAGCTGCGGCGTAGTGGTGGTGCATGGTTCTCTCCTGGCACCGTCGGCAGCGGTGGTGCGCTGCCGGCGATGCGGGTGTGGTCGGCTTACGGGGTACTGACTGGTGACGCGGGGGCGTGCATGGCTCTCTCCTTGCGACCCATGGCGGCGGTGGTGCGCCGCCTCGGGCCTATTCGTCTGCTGGCTTGGACCGGGTGAGAATTCCCCGAAGGTCGTCCCTGATGTACTCGGCCACGGCCGAAGTGTGGTCGGCAGTGATGCCCAGCACCTTGGCGGCCTCAGCAGGGAGTACGGCGATCAGCTCGACGGCGTAGGAGATGCGCCACAGGCGCGTCACGTCGTCGGCGCTGATGAGATGGCCATGCGCCTCGGTAACGGCCCGCGAGGGGTTCCGGTGCGGTGGCGTGTGCCCGTTGTGACTGGCCATCAATTCACCCCGCCCGGATAGCTGTCACCGGTGCGCAGCCAGTCGAAGAAACGGTCGGCCTCGCCTTTGGCGAGGAAGTACACAACGGTCCCGGTCTGGATGCCTTCGTTAGCGGCGCGCTGCACATTCCGCGAGTTGTGCGCGGAGACGGTTGCGGCGGTGTCGGAATCGATGTGTATCAGGGCCAAGTACAGCACTCGCCGCTGGTCGAAGGAGGCGCGAAGGCCGAAGCCGGGGATCTGCGTTTCCAGAACAATGACCGGGCGCAGCGCCTCGGTCGGCATCACGACATTTGCGGGGGACATCAGTGCGCCCCCTTGCTGTCGTCCTGGTGCGCGCCCCTGCGGGCATCGCACTGTGCCGTGTAGGCCATCAGCACGTCGCCCAGGGTGATGGCGAGCGGGGACATGCCTACGCCGACCAGTCGGGCGATGAACGCCTGATAGTCCTCAGAGGGCCATGCGAGGGTGTCGGCGATCAGGCCGAGGGTAAGCGAGAGTTGACGCGCGGAAGCATTGCCGGGCGTGGAAGGGGCGCCATGGGGCATGGAGACGTCTCCTGTATCCGAGGTGTGGCCTCGGCGAGACGTTTTGAGTCGTCGCGCCGAAGGTGTCGGGAGGCTCAAAACCGGGATACAGACCGGCGGGCAGTTTTCCCCTTGCGGGTGTTGTATGGCTGCCGCCCTCCCGACGCAGAAAGCGTCGGTGCGCTCGTTTTGCAGGCGCAAAAAAACCGCAATGCTGACGGGCGCGGTTGCCGCTGTATCCTCGGAGTTTTGAGTCTCCTTGCGGCAAACTCTGCTCCCTGCCTGCGGGGAAGTCAAGGGGGAATGGCGGAAAGTGTGGAAACGAGATTCAGCAACACGCAGGCTCATGCGGACACCCGCGCATCGACAGTTGAGGTCAGTTGCTGGTAGTCGCCACCGGCGGCAATGTGGGCCTCGACCAAGGCGCGCAGTTCGGCCGCATTGCGGGATTTTTCCGCGTACGGCACGTACTCAACACCGCTCGGGCTGGTGACGAAGTTCGGTTGTGTGGCGGTGGACCAACCGTCACGCTGAGTTTTATGTCGCATCATGCGCAGCACTTCCTAGCCAGCGGCCAAAGCCGCCAGGTCATTTCGTTGTGGAAGGGGAAACCGTGATTCAGACGGCGGGCTGATCGCTACCGCCGGGTGGTGCTTCGTCTAACGAGTCGATCCAGTCGAGCTGTACCTCGCCCCGATCCTGTTTCCAGCGCTGTTGCAGCAAAGTGCGCTGGTAGCCGGGCGTCGGTGGCAGTTCGCATGCGGGTGCGCTCGGAAGGCCGCTCGGGCTGGCGACGCTGGTCAGCTCTGAATTGCCAGTGTATGTCGCCCCGCACATCGGATTGGGACACACATAGGCATCGGTTCGCAGGAACTGGTGCTGCAGCGCACTGGTGCGCTTCACCAACGGCGCCTTGCAGGCTGGACAGCAGAACACAGCACGCTGGCCAACGGCGGCGCTCATACCTTGCCCCGAACCTTGGATGCCCGCTTGGCGGCCGTGCGCTTGGGGGAGGCCTCGTTTGTCTTGCCACGCCCTGCGGTCAACTGACGGGATTTGGCGGGAACTGTGCAAGAATTGGGATCGCGCTTGATGCCAAGCGCGACAGCCGCTTCATGCGACTTGCCGAAGTTGCCTTTGCCGACACCGCGCAGCGCATCGTTAACCGCGTGCCGGTCGAGGTTGTTCTGCCGAGCAAAGGCGACGACGGTGATTCCCATGTTGCGCAGGTGCTGGCGAGCTTCCTCCGGCGTACGCAGTTTCTGGCGATTCGTGCGGCGTGTGGCAGTCATACCGATTCCCCGTGTTAAGCGAACAGTGAAAGATCTTTCACTATCTTCGGTGAAACATATTTCACCTGTCAAGGAGGTTTGAGCGTGAGTGTGGGTCTTAGGCTGAAGGAAGAAAGGAAGCGTCTGGGCCTTACCCAAGAGGCCATGGGTGTCGCGTGCGGAGTCACCAAGCGCACACAGATCTTTTATGAGATGGATAGTGTGGGAGCCAGCGCGGCTTACCTCACCGCCGCCTATGAACTCGGCGTCGACGTGGTCTATTTGCTGACCGGCACCCGCGAGCGCCTGGCCGAAGCCGACGCCGCTCTGCTCGATGCGTGGCGCAGTGCGTCGGCTTCGGCACGTGCCGCCGTGATGGCCGCGCTGCGCGGCGTAGCGCCGGCGTCGACCGCAAGCGCGGCTCGAACCTCCTTCGAGAACACCAGCATCGGCCAACAGATCAGCGGCGATGTTGATCTGCGCGGACAAAAGATCGTTGTCAAGGCTCCGAAAGGATCGAAGAAAGCCGCCCGCTGAGGCTCACCCCACATCGCATTCAGGCCGCTAACTCGCCCGTACAGGGCGCCGGTAGGGCGCGGTTTTCGATGTGAGGGAATATGGGTTGCAGCAGTGATGTGAAGCGTGGCGAGGTGGTGTGCGTGTGCGGCGGGCCCACCGTGTTCGAGGGGGCCGTGATTGGCCAGGTGTTTACCGGCGATGTGCAGATGCAGTGTCCGCATGCGCACCACCACCGCGCGCAAGCCGACGAACGCGAACGGGCGCCCACGGAGACGGGGCGCCCTTTGTCGACAGCATTGATCGCGCTGGCGATCTGGCAGGCCACTTACCCGGCGGCAGTGGTTGCGGATGACTGCGGATCTTCGCTCGCGCATGCCGCCATGTTCTTCTCCGCAGGCGCGCTCACGCGCTACTTCAAGCCGAGACTTCTGCGCTGGATTCGCCGCCGCGCTCAAGCTCCAGCGCGGTAACAAAGCCGCCGCCGCCGTCGACGGTGTGCGTAGCCTTGGACACCAGCCAATCGGTGCCATCGATTTCCGGTTTGAAGCCGCTCACCGTCACGGTCTGCTCTGGGTAGATATCGGCACGCCCGAGCGCGAGGCGGTAGCTGAGCTGGGCAGTGCCGCGATCAAGCCGTTTGAACTCCGCCTCAGCATGCTGGCGCGCTTCCTCCGCAGTGCCATACGTGGGCTGCAGCTTCTTCTCGTTCTCTGACGTGCCCACCAGCACACCGGTGCGACGTGCGGCCTTGCGGTCGCCCCAGTAGGCCCGCACGCCCGTGTACTTCTCGCGGTCAGCGACGGTGTAGCGGTGTTGATCGCCGGATGCGCGAGTGATCTGGACACCGGGCAGCGGCTGGCCGCTGGCGGTAGTGCCGGCGCCGATAGGCGCGAAGATCAGCGCGCCGCCTTTCACCGTGGCCACTGCATCAAAACGCTTCCCCAAGCGCGTCAGGAGATTGACATCGCTCTCGTTGGCCTGGTCAAGATGCGGGATGCGGACAGACGCAAGGTTTGCGGCAATGGCCGGGCGCAACGAATGCTCGGTGGCGATTGTGCCGAGAATGTCGCCCAGGGTGGCGTCATGCCAGCTGCGCTCGCGGCGGCTGCGGACAGCACCGGTCAGATCCGCCGAGCGAGCGCGGATGGAGACGATATCGGGAGCGCCGCTGTGCTCCACGTCATCGACCACGAACGTGCCCTTATCGAACAATCCGCTTTCGCGCCAGCCGATGGCCACCTGCAGCGTGACGCCGCGTCGCGGTAGCGCCACGCGCCCATCATGGTCGTGCAACCGCAGATTCAGTTCGTCGGCTTCGTCGCCCCGGCTCTCCGTCAGCGACAGGTCCAGCAGGCGCGGCGCGAGGCGGTCGGTCAGATCCTGCCCGTCCAGCACCACTCGCCATGCGGGGATCGGGTACGGTGTCGCCCTCATGCGACCGCCTCGGTGGCGCCGTCGTCGTCGCGCTCCAACTGCATCTGAAATTCGATCAGGCGCGGCGTGCCGTCGGGAAAGAACTCCTTGCGCGTCTCGCTCAGGCTGACCAGCAGATAGGCGCCATATACCCGCCCACTGCCCTCCACCAGCGCCTGTGGCTTGCCCTGGTCGCCCAGCTCCCGCAGCGTGTCGAGCACCTGCAGATCGCCCACCAGCTCGGCGGCGATGGTGCCCTGCAGGGTGATGGTGTCGTCGCCTGGGCCAACGTACTGACGGGCCGGGCGTGCGCCCAGCCGGTCGCTGCTGGCGTGGCGCCACGTCATCTGCCGCTGCAGCTGCTCATAGGCCGCTGTGGAGAGGGAGAACACAAACGTGCCGTAGGTCATCATCATGGCGGCGTGCCTCAATCGCTCAGACGGGAGCCACGGCGGCTGGCCCGCTCGCGCTCAATGGTTTCAATGGTCTGGCGGACCAGGTCGGCGATGGCCTGGCCGTCGCTGCCCGGTGCCGCTGTGATCTGGATCGTGTAGCTGTTGCCGCCTGCGGCGCCCGTGGCGGCCTGCGCGGCACCCGGCGCCACTACCGGGCCGGCGCTGGCCATGACGGGCAGCGCAGCGGCGCCGAGGGCGATTCCTGCGCCTGCCTGCTTCATCCGGTCGCCCAGGGTAGCCACCTGCGACAGCGGCTCGCCCTGGCTGCGGTCGAGACCCCCGGCCAGGCCCTGCATGGTGAAGTCACCGAACTGCGCGAACACCCGCGATGGGCTGTGGATGCCGAGCATGCCCTTGAACTTGCCCACCACGCCCGAGGCGACGCCGGCGACGGCATCCATGGCCGCGCTGCCTTTGGACACGATGCCGTTGACCAGGCCCTGCACCATGTCGATGCCGGCCTGCATCATCTGCGCCGGCCAGCCGAGCAGGATCTGATTGACGGCTGCCCACATCGCGCTCAGGCCCGAGCGGATCTTGTCGCCGTTGCCGGTGAACAGGCCCACGATCAGATTCCACGCGCCCTGCAGGTACGTCCACGCACCGCCAACAGCGTTCTGGATCACCGGCAGGACGGTGGTAAAGGCGCTGACCAGCCAGCCGATGGCCTTCACCGCCATGCGCAGGTTCACCGTCAGCACGGTGCCCAGGATCTGGCCGAACCCGCGCCCCGCATCGGTGGCGCCCTGCAGCTGCTCGCTGGTGGCCTGGAACGGGGCGAACAGCTTCATCACCCAGCCCCACGCCTGGCTCATCGCCGAGGACACCATGTCCCACACCGGGCCGAGCGGTTCGAGCGCGGTGGCCAGCTCCGCCATGATCGGATTGACCACGTCGAGAATTCCCTGCCAGGTGCCGATCATGAATGCCTTGATCGGCTCCCAGTATTTCCACACCAGCGCTGCCACCACGCCGATGGCGGCGCCGATGGCCAGCACCGGCAGGCTGATGCCGCCGAGCAGTGGCAGCAGCATGCGGCCGACGTTGAACAGCATCGGGAACGCGCGCCCGCCGAGCGAAAGCACCTGGCCCACCAGCTTGCCCAGGCCACCGCCGCCGCTGAGCAGCATCACGGCCTTGTGGATCTGCGTCAGCGCCATCGCGCCGACACCACCTGCGACAACCAAGCCGCCGAGCGCAGCAGCCAGCGCGGTGCCGCCGATGGCCAGCTTGGCGATGGTGGCCACCAGCTGCGGGTTGTTCTTGACCCACTCGGCCATGCGGTCGGCGACCTTGGCCACGCGCGCAGCCAGTTCCTTCACCGTGGGCAACAGGGTCTTGCCGATGCGCTGGGACAGCACGATGGCGCTGTTCTTGAGCAGGATCAGGCCATTCTCGGCCGTGCCGACACGGGCGGCGTACTCGGCGTTCATCGATCCGCCGTACTTCTGCTCATCGGCGACCTTGCCAAAGTTCTCCTTCAGCAAATCGAGGTTGGTCAGCAGCGGCGCGATCGCGCCGATGGACTCGCGACCAAACAGCTGCGTCATGGTCGCGGCCTGCTCGGCCTTGGGCAGCTTCTTGAGCTTCTCCAATACATCCAGAATGGCGCCGCCGGCGTCCTTCTGCATGGCTTGGGCCAGATCGCCAGAGCTGAGGCCCAGCTTTTTGAACGACTCCACCTGCCGCTTCGTTGCAGCATCGCCCGAGGACAGGGTGAGCAGCATGTTCTTGATGCCGGTGGCAGACACCTCCGACTCGATGCCCATGCCGGCGACGGTGGCGCCCAGCGCCGCCAGCGGGCCGCTACCCAGGCCGGCGACCTCGCCAAGGGCACCGATACGGTTCACCACCTCGCTGATCTTCTGCACGCTGGCCGGGCCGGTGTTGCCCAGGTAGTTGATCTTGTCGGCCAGCACGACAACGTCATCCTGGCCCATGCGGAACGCGGTGCGCCAAGTAGCCATCGTCTGGCCGGCGTCTTCGGCCGTGGTATCGAACGCCACACCCATCTTCGCCGCGTCCTCGGCGAAACGGGTCAGCTCGTTGCTGGCGATGCCGGCCTGGCCGGCGGCGGCGACGATCTTGGCGATGTCGGTGGGCACCATTGGCAGGCGCCGCGACAGCTCCTGAATATCGTTGCCCATCTTCTCGAAGCCGTCCGGCGTGTCGAAGTCCACTACCTTCTTCACGTCGGCCATAGCCGACTCGAAGTCAATGGCCTGAGCGATGGGCAGGACCTGGGCGCGCAGCGCGCCGAACGCGGCCAGTGCGACACCCGCACCGTGGGCTGCTGCATTCATGCCGGCGCTGTGGATCTTCTGGCTACGGGCCTTTGCTGCGTCAAGCGCAGCCAGGCGAGCGCGCTGCTGCTCCATCTGCTGCGAGGCGGCGGCGATATCCGTGCGCAGCCTGCGCTCATGCGCACCGAGCTGGCGCGTGCTGATGCCGGCCCGATCCAGTCCCGAGCGCAGCCGCTGCAGCTCAACCTGCTGCTGTTTCTGCTGGGCGCTCAGCTGGGCGGCGGCCGTCTTGGCCTGGCTGAACTCGCGGCTCAGCTTGCGGGTGGGGGTGCCAGCCTCCCTCATCTGGCGGGCAAGCGCCGCCACGCGCGCCTGCGCCTGTTGGTAGCTCTGCTCGGTACCGCGCAGCGCCTGCTGCTGCTGGCGGTAGGCGCTCACATCGCGCTGGGCGCTGTTCAGGCGCCGGAGGGTGGCTTGCTGCGCCTGTAGGGCCGAAGCCAGCCCCTTGCTGCCGGCCATGACTTTGCGGAAGGGAGCGGTGGCCTGATCGAGAGCCTGCAGCACCACCTGCAGGCGAAGGTTGCCGCCGCTCATGCGACGACAACCGCTGCGCCGGCTACGCCGAGGGCGTGTCGGTCGGTGAGGACACCAGCGCCGCCAGCAGGCGGCAGAGCGCGCTTAATGCCCAGACCAACAACCCGCCGACCGAAGCCAGCAGGAGCAGCGCAACAGCGATGGCGATCAAGGTGGCCATGGGCGAAAGGTATCACGGCTCGGCTCCACTTCTTACACGGGCGCGCTCGCGCCATTCGATCAGTTCAAACAGCGAGAGGGCCGATAGCTCGGTGAGGGTGAATGGGAAAATCACCGCGATATCGGCCATGAAATCCTCTACGCGCTGAGGAATTCCCGCTGCGCCTTCGGCACAAAAAAACCAGCGGCGAGGGTGCCGATGGCGACCAGGTCGGCAGGGTCCAGCTTGTTCACGTCGGCAGCGGTCAGCGTCGGCTCGGTGATGCGCGGCAGCAGCGCGGCCACCGCGCTCACGTCGATCTGCAGCAGGTCCACCAGCTTGATGCCGCGCAGCTCCCCGGCGTTGGGCTTGCGCAGCTTGATGGTGGCGATGACCTGCTCGCCGCGCTGGATTGGGTAGTCGAGGGTGACCGTGTTGGCGTCGATGGCTTCGGCGCCGGCGGTGGGGGTGGCTTTGTCAGTCATGTCGTGGGTCTCTCAGGGCAGAGGTGGGCCGGGCCGCTGAGGCAGCCCGGTTATGTGGGTCAGGCGCCGATGGCGCGTCGCTGGCCGGCCAGCTGGTCCACGCCGTTGACGATGAACACCATGCCGACCATGTCGATTTCGATCTCGGTACGGCCGTTGATGCTCAGCTTGTAGTAGCTGGCGGTGGTCTTCACGCTGAACTCGGTGTCGTCACCGACCTTGCCGGTGCCGGGGTCGATCTCGCTGTGGCGGCCGCGGACGACGATCTCCAACGCGTCCACGTCGGCGCTATCTTCGCGCTGGTATGCGCCAGCGAAGCGCAGCTGCACGGCGTTGTGAGCGATGGCGCCGTACTGGCGCAGCACGTCGCGCATCAGTCCGCCGCACTTCCATTCCAGTTCGATCTTTTCCTGGCCGAGGTCGATATCGATGGGGCCGAGCATGCCGCCGGCGCGGTATTCCTCCATCTTGCGGGTCAAGGTCGGCAGCTTGACCTCGGTGACCTGGCCCAGGTAGCTGAGGCCGTCATTGAACAGGTTGAGATTCTTGAGCTTGCTGGGCATGGACATGGGAATGGTTCCTCAGTACGGCATCAGCCGTTGATACGGGCCGGGAAGTCGGCGAAGTAGCGGTCGGTGATGCGCTGGTTCAGTACCAGGTTCTCCAGCGGCGGTACCGGCGTGTAGTCGTAATCGATGGTCACCCGGCCGGCCTTCAGCTGGCTGGGCTCGTTGGCGGCTTCGTCGTACCAGGCCGATGCACCCAGCACGTAGCCCGCGTTCACCAGCTCGCGGAATTTGGCATTGATGCTCTCCAGCATGTCGCGGATGAGCGACGGATGCTCGGGCTTGTCGATGTAGACCATCTGCGCCTCTGCAATGGTGTCGGCCAGGATCTGCGCGGTGCGCGTGGCCGTCTCGAAGGCGAACAGCGGGTCGTCGCTGCAGGTTCGCGAACCCCAGAACTTGTAGCCGTTGGAGTTGATGAGGGTGGTGATGTCGGCGGCGTTCAGCAGGCCAGCGTCGGTCGCCGGATCTTGCAGATCCCAGTGCACGTCGCGGCTGATGCCGGTCACGCCGGCGACGGCCACATTGGAGATCGATTTGTGCCAACCCTGCTGCTCATCGATCATCGCGCGCAGGCCCAGGGCGCGGGCGGTCGCGAACGCCATGCTGGTGGTGGCGTCGGCAGTGTTGAACGCGACGAAGTCGGGATAGATCAGCATCAGCTCGCGCTGGCTGAACTGCTCGCGATAGGCGATGGCTTCGCTGACCGAGGCACTGGCGGCACAGCTCACGTAGGCCATCGCGCGCAGCTTCTTGGCGATGACCGCCAGCGCGGCCGAAACCGGCTGGGTGTCCAGACCGGGTGCGCCCAGGATGCGCGGACGCACGCCTACCTGCGCCTCAGCCACCAGCAGCGCCTGCATGCCGGTGAAGGTGGCGCCGTCCTTCTTGCCGATCACGTTGGCGGTGGTGGCGCTGTCGTCGGAACCTTCGGCGACGCGCACCACCACGGTAATGGCGTTGGCCTGGTCGGCAATGGCCTGCAGCGTGGCGCGCAGCGTGCCGCTGGTGCCGGCCTTGCCGACGGCGCCCAGCACGTCGGTCAGCAGCACCGGTCGGTCGAGGGGGAACAGCGCGGCGTCGGCGTCCTGCGCGGTGCAGACGACGCCGACAACAGCGGTGGCAACAGTGCGAATCGGACGCACGCCGCCATTGATTTCGATGACGCGTACGCCGTGGTGGTAGTCGGTGGCCATGAGGGAACTCCTGCGGTTATGGGGTGCGGAAGCGAAGCGGGACAGAGAGACGGGTGGTGCTGGAGGCGCCGGCGGGCACCGTGCGCTGGCCATCCAGATCCAGCACGAACGTGCCTGGCTCCTGACCACGCGAGAGGGTGATGCGGCTGAGGCGCAGGCGCGGCTCCCAACGCATCAGCGCCGTTGCAGTAGCGCCATACAGGCGCAACCGCGTGGCTTCGTTGAACGGCTGGTCGATCAGCTCCGGCAGCAGCGAGCCGTAGTCGCGGCGCTGGATGCGCGAGCCGATGGGAGTAGTGAGAATGTCGGCAATGGACTGCCGCAGATGCGCGGTGTCGTCCTTGAAACTGCCTGCCTGACCGTCCATGCCGATCATGCCGGCGGTCCCGACGTGCCGCTGCCCGGCTGCACCGCGCCGTGCTTATGCTGCTTGAGGCTGATGCCGCCGCCCACAACGTCCTCGGAAGCCTCAGCCTTGCCGTTGATGGTGACCTGGCCGGTGATGCTGGTATCGCCGTTGATGGTGACCGGCCCGTTGATCGTCACGCCACCATCTGCGGTGATCGTGGCAATGCCACCGCTGGGCAGGATGGCTGCGAGCGCATGTGACGCGCTGTCGTAGCTGATGACAGCGCCATCACTGAACTTGACCATGACAAGATCCGCATTGTCGGACGGGGCGGGGTAGTGATCGCAGTACAGGCCGCGCAGGGCGACCGCATTGGCCAGGTCGCCGTCGCTGCACACCAGCGTCACCTGCTCGCCGACGCTCGGCGGTGCCCACACCGCGAGCGTGCCGGCGGCGGATGCCAGCCATGGGATGTAGTCGGTATGGGCCTCGCCCGTGCGGACACGACACAGCGCACGCGCATGATCGACCGTCGTCACCACGCCATGGCGCAGCAGGTTGTTGATCTGTTGGGGCTGGGCGCTATCCATGCGCCCATGTTGTGCCGTGCCTCTCGCGCGCGCACGTAATGGCACGCGTAGATCGACGCGCTACAAAGCTGCGGTTACCACCAGCCGGCCGCGCCTACGCTGGCCACCATGATGGAACGGCTGACGTTCCCGCCGGCCCTTCGCATGAGGCAGTGGAACTCCACGTCCGCGCGCACATTCTGGCCCGAAGCGCTGGGCACGCTGACCTGGGCCGAGCACGACTGCGAAGCGCTGGCATTGCGCCAGTCCGGCGCCGTACTGCCAACGTTCGCCGCGCCGGCGTTTGCGAACTCGAAGCGCACGTCGTACTCGCCAGCGCCGCCGTTGCGCAGCCACATCCCGCGCTCAGCCACACGGCTGGAGTTATTGCCGCCGCCGTTGGTCGACACCCAGACCTCGTAGGCGCCATCGGCGTTGATGCGCAGCTCCACCTGCGCCGAGCTGTTGCCCTGCGCGTTGGTGTCGGACTGGTTGTGCGCGGAGAAGCCCTTGCCGTGAAACGGCAGCACGTAGGTTGCTGTGCCCTTTGCAGCCCACAGGTTCGATACGTCGACGCCGCCGGAGCGATAGCCCACATCGCCGCGCTTCTGCCCGTACTGGATGTGGGCATAGCGCAAAGGCTGCCCGCTCTGCCGGTATCCGCTGGCAGTCGGGCCATCGCCCATCACATCGGCGTCGAACAGGTCGTCGAAGTCCACGCCGCCGCTTCGATATCCGCTCGCCATGTCAGCAGCGCTCCTTGAGAGCGGCGACTTCTGCGAGCAGTTCGTCCACCAGGTCGGCGAGTTGAGCAATGGCTCGGTATGCCGGTGGCATCACCTGATCCAGCTTCATGGATGCAACTCGCTCGCCACCGAACTCGATGCTCTCAGCATCAACAGCTTCCGGCATGACGGTGGCGAACTGCTCTGCGTCGAAGAACAGACGTTTGCGTCCGTCTGGGTTGTACTCCGGCTTGTATCGGCCAATCAGGGTCGCAATGCGACGGACCTCCGCAAGGCCATAGGGCATCGGGCCGTCAACGTCTTTGAGTTTGCGCGATGAGCCGAAGTCGAAGCCGCCGGCCGTCCACAGCGCTCCGTTGCGGCCAACACCCATGACGCGAGCGAGTCCGGCGCTTGCGCTAGGCCTGACGTAGAAGTGGTGCCCGCCAGTGCCGCCGCCATAGTTGCAGATGTACTCAGAGCAACCGTAACCGTTCGTTTCGCCAGCAGCGTTCCAGAAAATCTGCGTCCCTTGGGTGTTTTGGTCGCCACCGATGAAGGCTTGCGCCCCAGCAAAGAGACTGGCGTAGATCCCGCCGCTGCCATTGATAAGCACAACGCGATTGCCTGACGAATTGCGGAATTCGTGTGAAACAGCGCGGTAGTAGGCGGTGGCGTCGGGCAGCGCGCCATCATAGCTGCTGCGGCTGTCCCAGTAGACGACGCCGGCGGAACTGAAGACGCGGCAAACAGCGTTGCCGGGATAGCCGACACGAAGACCGACGGTGGTCAAGTCACCCGTCATCGTATCGCCGGCTTTGTTCAGCTTCTTGGCAGGGTCAAAGTTGCCGCTGGTCCAGATGGTGCCGCCGGCCGAAAGGGTGGCGGTATACCCGCCCGCCGAGTTGGTGAAGTCGAAGTAAGCCCCGTTTTTAACGACGGAGGAGCCGGTATCACCCAGCACCAGGATTCCGTTACTGGCTACGCCGTTCCATCCGTAAGAACGCAGCATGGCCCCATTCACCGCCAGTGGCCCGGTGAAGGTCTCTCCGGCACGGTTGGCTTTGCCGTCGAGCGCGGGCTGCAGGCCGTCGACCTCGTCGATGGGATGCGTGTGGGGAGCCGGCGTGAACCTGTTCGGCACGCCGGTGAAATTCTTCCAGTCCAGGTAGTAATCGCCGTGCGCGCCGTCGAGCAGGTCCGCGTTGAGGCCGTTCCCATGGCCCTCATCGCGCAGCGCAGCGGACTTCAGGCCCAGCTCGACGCGGAACATGGCAGCGGTGGCCAAGCCGAGCAGCGTCTTGACGAAGGTGGAAGGCGCCCCGGTGCCGAAGCGGTTGTTGATGTATCGGGCCAGGCCGCGCGGGGTGATCGCCGTGACGTGATCGCTGCCGGCGTCCGCCTCCTGCTCGGTGGACAACCGCACTACACCCATCTGCGTGGTCGTCGCCGGCGGATTGATGAAGTCGATATCGCCGACCTCGATGCTGGTGGCGTTGATCTTGGCGAACCGAATGTCCGTGGCCAGCAACAGGGTTGCGGCCGCTGCCTTTTCCATGACGGGCGTGGACTGCGAATAGACGGCAAACAGCGTGCCGTCCTGCAGGTACAGGCCAAAGCCGCGCAGCGTGTAGGTGTCAGTACCGTCGTCGCGCACGTTCAGGTGCAGCGTGTCGTCAGCAACGGCCTTACCACCGAAGGTGGTCAGGCGCTTGAACTCCGCCGGCACGGATGCGCCCACGGTGCCCACATCGAAGTGCTGAGCAGTCAAGCCGACCTGTGTGACCTTGACCGGCGCGGTACCCGTGTTCTCTGCGTTGACGATGGCGGCAAAGCCTGCCGGCGTAATGGTGATCTGGGGGATGGGCATGGGTATGTCCTACGGTTCGCTGGCGGCCAGCTGCAGGCGGGTAGAGGTAAGCACGCGGGCCACGCCCAGGACGCCGATGGCGCCCTCGGCGTTGATGCCCTGAGTGAAGGAGTAGTGCGAACGTACGGGCTTGGCGCGGTCCACTGCAGCCATCACCTGGTCGATAAAGTCGGCGGTAGCGTCTTGCCCACCTTGACCGCTGAGGGTCAGCAGCAGCTCGAAGGTGTGGGGCTGGCCGGGCGGGTCCATCTGCCACCACTCCCGCAGCTGCACCTGTCCGCCGAAGCTGGCCACCACGTCGGCAATGCTCTGCGCGGTGCCCTTGTGCCGCTGGATCTGGAACGAGCTGGCGATGCGGGCGCGCTTGATCTGTTCCGGCCACTCGCTGTCCCAGGTGTCCACCGACACCGTCCACGCCAGGAACGGCAGAAACTCCGCCGGGCACGTCCACGGGTTCCACAGCAGGTGGTGAACCATTGGGATGCCCATCAGCTGCGCATCGGCGCCTTCCACGGCCCGTTCCAGCGCGGTGGCATTGGGGGGCAGCAGGGTGCGCACCTCAGTCATTGGTGCCCACGTGTTCGATCACCACAGCGGTGCAGTACGCCGCGCTCTGCGGACTGACCGTGATATCTGCGGCGGGACTGTCCAGCTGCACGCGCTGCACGCCCTCTACATGCAGGGCCGAATACAGCGCCGAGAGAGGAACGTCACGGCCCAGCCGCTGCGACTGGCTCAGGAAAAGCCGCATGCGGCGGTTGGCCTCGGCAATGACCAGGGCGCTGTCAGGTCCGTTGAAGGTGGTCAGCTGCGCGCGCACCTCGTACGGCTCAATGGTGGCTGCCGCCACAGTCACATGGTCGGTGAGAGGGCGCACGTTCCCGTTGAGCAGGGCCGATTCCACCGCAGCCAGCAGCTGCCCAGAGGGCGTGCCATCGCCCTCCCGTGAAAGCACGGTCACCACGACTTCGCCGGGCGAAGGGCTGGCCACGCTGGCGTCGAGTACGGCCACGTCGGCCGAAAGGGTGTGGAAGATGTAGGCCCCTTCGGGGCCAGCAACCGACAGGCCCTCAGGCGCCAGCTGGATGCGGCGTCGGAAGTCTGAATCGCTTTCGTAGGCCGCCGGTGTGCCCGTCTCGGGATCTGCGGGGGTCAGTAGCTTTCGCTGAACCCCGTACGGCACCGCCAGGTTGTCGAGGTCGCCGCGTTGGGAGTACGGAAGAAGGAGGCCGCGAGCGCGCTGGTTGAACTGCTCGCGCAGCAGCACCTCTCGGTACGCGCTGGCCTGCAGGATCTTCACCACCGGGTCGGATTCGACAACGGCGGTGTACTCCGGGCAAAGGCGGCGGAACTCAGCCAGACGCTCGGCGTAGATCGACTCAAACGAGCGCTGCTCGAAGATGTCGGGCGCCGGCAGCTTGTCGACTTCGATGGCGGTAAATGTGGACACGACAGCGCCGATTCGGGGATGCGTTTCAGCATCCCATCGCGCGCGCGCGTGGCCACCGGCTACGCCGTGTAGGGCGGGGGATTACGCTACAGACCGTCCAGATGGTCGAGGATCAGATCGCGCACCAGCTGTTCATCGGCGGGCGAGAAGCCCAGCAGGCGCCGACGTGCATAGGTAACGCGGGGCCCGCCCTTGCTGACCGCATCGCTGCGGCCCTCCTGATGGATCAGTGCAATGCGCGATACGCGGCCGGTGAAGCCGACAGCCACCTCATTGGGGGTCACACGTACACGAAGGTGCCGCGCCTGCCGGATCTTGGCGAACATTGCGCCGCGCTTGATGCGTCCGGCCTTGGCCCGACGCAGGGGCGCGGCACGGCGCGCCGCGTAGGGTGTGCCATCGGGGTTTTTCTGCGTTGCGATGCGCTGCTGCTGTGCCCGGCGCAGCGCGGTACCGACTTTGCGCGCCAGCTTGCCGCGTTCGGCCGGCTGCAGACGCCGAAGCAGGGGCGCGGCCCAGGCTTCCAGTCGCTGTAGATCCTCGCTCACTCCGTGATCGCCGGCAGGGTGGCGATCTGGACACCGTCTGCGACCAGGACGCCGCCGGCCAGCGTGTCGGCGTGGGCATCCTCTGCAGGAGGCTCGGGCAGGTGCTGCAGCTGCACGCTGCCATCAGCGGCGCGGGTGACCAGCACCCGTTCGGTGAGCGGCATCTTGATGGCCAGATCCACCAGGCTGTCGCCCAGCACGTCCACCTCAAAGGTCAGCTTCTCACGGTTGGCAGGGTTGGCCAGTAGTTCGGGCTGGTGACGGGTCAGCCACTGCAGCAGCGGCACCATGACTGCCTCGGGTGCGCTGCCAAAGTCGGTCAGCACCAGGTCCAGGGTGTAGCGGTACTCGAACGCCAGACCCGGCCGGTAGGTACCGGCCAGGCCGCCACCGTCGACAAAGATCAGCAGCTTGTCGGGGTCGCTGGCCAGTGCCGGGACGGCGGCGACCAGGTGGTCGCGCAGCAGCTGCGGCTTCTTCATGGCGTACCTGCCTGCCGTTCAAGCTCGGCGTGCAGCTCGCGGGCCAGTTCCTGCAGGGCCACTACCTGCTCGGCGGTGGCGTGGCAGGTGGCGTAGTTGCTGGCGACGGTTTCGGCGACGGCAGAGAGCGGAGTGGCGGCGGCGGGCGCATCAGGATTTCCGGCAGGGCCGGCGGTGGGGCTGCCGCTCGCAGCGGTGTCGTGGAGCTGCACGAAGCCAGCAGGAACAACACAGGCAGCATCAGCGTTCGCGGTGACATAGATGGGAACCTCTTTGACGATGGTGTCGCCGCGCTCGTGCACCAGCTGTACGCGGTCCACGTACTCGGTCACGACGCGGGTGGTGCCTTCGGCCAGCTTGAGGCTGCTGGCCAGGGCGGCGTTGTCGGCGACGGCCTTGGCCAAGGCCGCGTTGGCCTTGTCCAGCGCGATGGTGGCGCGGCTGACGCGCGACTGCTGGCAGCTGAAGAGGCCGGCGGTAGCCAGCACCAGGGCGGCCAGTGCGAGGGTGCGGTAGAGCATCAGCGCGCCCCCAGCGCGGCCAGGCCGCGCGTGGTGCGGGCGGTGCGGTCTGCCATGCCATTGGGCGTGGCGCGGCTGCGGGCGTTGCCCAGGTTGATGACGCGGCTGGCGGTCAGCACGTCGCGCTGATCGGCGTAGGTGTTAAGGCCGTTCTCTTTCCAGAACGCAGCCCCCGCCATGGCGCCGATCTCCGGCTCGATCAGCAGGCCCGGCTGTTCTTCCAGCGGCTGGCCGATCAGCTGCCCCATGCGGCGGTAGTTGCCCCGGCCGGTATGCTGCAGCGGGCCACGGCCGCGGAACAGATAGCCGTCGCCGCTGGCCTCGCTACCGTTGCCGTTGCGGTTGGCGTAGACGCGGTTGCCGAGCTTTGCCGGCTGATGAACGAACGCGGCGGCCTCGGCTGGCGAAATGTACCGGCCGAACACTTCCAGCAGGCGTTCGCGGCTGTAGCTGAGCGACTCTTCGACACGCGAGAGGCTCAGGCTCTCGTGGCCGACCTGTGCCAGGAAGTAGGCCGCGCGCACCGGTGTGTTGATGCCGAAGCGCCTCATGGCCGCGTTCAGCGCCTCGGCCCAGCGCTGTGCGCGCTGCAGCGGGCACTGCATGATCTGAGCGAGCAGAGCAGGGGTCAGCATGTCAGTTGCTCCCGAACAGGTGGGCCACATTCCCACGCGCCCGATAGACGGCCACCAGCAGCACCACCAACAGTGCCAGCTGCCAAGCGGTGACGCGGGCGCCGGCGCCCTGCAGGATGATCTGCAGGGCCTGCCCGCCGGTGCTGGCAATCAGCAGCCAGGCGCACCAGGCGATGCCGTGGCGATGGTTGGCGTTGGGGGCCGGCCGGTAGGTCAGCAGGCGCACGCAGATGGCCACGCAGCACAGCAGCGTGGCGGTGGTCAGTAGGTCAGCCATCGGAGCCTCCGCGCGGCAGGCGGCTCGGATCGGCGCTGCGGCTGCGCTCGATCAGGGCCAAGGTGAGGGTGATGATGGTGGCCGCGCACAGGAACGCGGCCAGGCCGCTGGACGCCACGTCAAACCGGCGCATGACCTCCGTGCCGCCCATGTAGCCGGCCACCACGCTGATGGCCAGGTAGATCAGCCGCTTCCAGAGCGACAGATCCTTGGCGGATACGACGAACAGTGTGGCACCGGCGAACGCGCCGATGAATGCGTCCGTCTCGATGCCCGGCAGCAGCGAGGCGAGGCCGACGCCGGTGGCCAGTGCGGCCATGCTGCCGGTGGAAGTTGGTTCGGTCATCTTCAATCCCATAGCTGGACAAGGGGACGCATCACTGCGTCGGTTGAGGGTGTCGGTACTTCCGGCAGTTCCACCACGGTGCCCATGGGCAGGACAGGGCCATGCAGGCTGATTCCATAGTTCAGCGCCATCACCCTCTCGACCATGCCGGCGGTGGTTCCGAGGTGCCGATGACACAGGGCGTCGATGGTGTCGCCCTGTAGCGAGCGGACGCGCATCAGATCAACTCCACCGTGACCCGGCGCAGCCCTTGCAGATCGCTGATGGCGTTGCGGTGATCGCGCCGCAGTTCATCAATGGTCGGGGTCAGATCGTCGGCGCGTTGATTGCCCTGGGCGGTAGCGTCATAGGACCGGTAGCGTTCGTGCAGCTCCACGGCGGTGCCACACTGCACGGCGCGCCGGTACAGCTGCAGCAGCACCGACTCGCCGTCGATCTGCTGCGCCGGTATGTCTGCCAGCGCCGCATAACCGTCCGCTTCCTTGCGGACCTGCCACAACGCCAGTTCCCGCGTCACTGAGGCCACGGCCACCACCACGGTGTTGCGCAGCCGCGCCGCCAGCACATCGCCCGGTACCCGGATGGCCTCGCGCAGCGCGTCCACGTCGATCTCTGGCCAGAACGGGCCGGCGGTGACAGGGGCAAGCTTGGGAGCGGGCGATGCGTTGGCGGTGAAGGCGCTCATGGTGTGTCCGTAGGTCGCCGGTGGTCGGGGCGTCACACCAAGGGAGAGAGGTCTTGGTGATCGGCCCCGAGCCGGCGGGGTCGCGGGGTACGCTCGGTGTGACGTCAGTCGTTGGACTGGCTGGCGTCGAACTTCTTCTGCAGGCGCTCGGCGCGCTTGAGGTCTTCCTTGCCGCCGCAGCTGTCATGCAGCTGGATGGCGGTGCGCAGGTCTTCGATGGCCTGGGCAACTGCGTCGGCGCTCAGCGGCGCGGTCTCGGTATCGGTGGCCAGCTGGGTGCGTCCACGCGCCAGCAGCAGACGGGCGCGCACTTCGTCGGGCATGTCCTGGCCCTCGGTGAGCGTGGCCGCCCGGTCGATCACATTCAGGTCGAACGGGGCACTCGTCTTGAGCGCGTTCAGCGCGGCCAAGCCGATCTCCTCAGCCACCACGCAGGCCGCTGTGCGCTTGTGGGTGTCCGGCATATCCAGACCGTGGGCCAGGACGTACCGCGCAATGTCGAGGCCGGCATCGAACAGCCCGGCATCGAAGTGCCACAGCATCAGCGTGGAGACGATATCGTCCTTGCCGCCGGCGTCCGCCGACAGCACGCCGTCCAGATACGGGGCATAGGACGGCAGCAGCGCAGTCTTGAGCTGAGCCTTGCCCTGCGTGGACTGGATCTGCTTCAGCCGGGCGCGGTCGGAAGCCAGGCGCACCTGCATCTGCTGGTAGATCGTGGTCCCTTCCATCAGGTTGCTGCCGGCGGTGCGCGCCGCCTCCTTCGAGGCGAGCGCACGCTTCACATGGCGGCTGGCGGGGGTGTCGGCCATGGTCAGATCCCGAACTCGATGTTCTCGGCCACCGCGCCCAGACCGTAGTCCTCCACCACGTAATCATCGTTGGACGACTCGAAGTTGGCGACGCGGTTCTTGTTCGGCTGCTCGATGATGTGACGGCGGCGCGAGGCAATCTGCCAGTAAAGCGACAGGTTGCTGAGGCTGGTGACCATCAGCGACTTGGCCGGGAAGAACGGCACGATGACCGGCTGCAGGCCACCGATGCGCTTGGCGCCCAGGATCAGTTCGGCCGCGACCTTCTCGGTGGGGGCGTTGTCACGGTTGATGATCGGGAAATACTTGTCGTGCACCAGCTGGCGGCCGCAGATCACCACCAGGCTCGGATCTTCCTGATGCCACGGGTCGATCAGGTTGGCGACCAGGTCCATCACCAGGGCATCGATGTTGCCGTAGTCAGCGCCGGTACCGCCCACCTTGATCTTGCCGCTGCCATCGACGCCTTCGGTCATGACGCGCTCGGACGCATGCTCGCGGTACTTCTGCAGCCAGCCCTTGTTCACGTCCTGCAGCATCGGATTGGCGACGCGGTCGGTGTTGATGGCAATGCTGGTGCCGTGCCAACCGATCATGATCCGGTCCAGTGCCTGGCGCTGGATGATCGCGTCGCGGATCAGGGTCTGGAACTCGGGGCGATGCGCCCAGGCGTCCAGGCGGGCATAGGGCAGGGCGGTGTCAAAGTCGGTCTTCTGGCACTCGTAGGTGTTGGACACCAGCGAGGTCGGATCGGACGGATTGCGCTCGCCGTTGCCGCTGGTGTCGGTGCGGCCGGCAATGGTGCCGGTGATGCCAACGCCAACCTTCTGGCCCTTCAGTTCGTTCACGCCGACCATGTTGATCGCCTGCAGGAAGGTACTGCTTTCCTGCATGCGAGCTTCGAGGCTCTGCTGCACGGTCGGCTCGACAGAGAAGGTGTTGGCCACACCGCTGACGTTGTTCAGCGTGGCAACCTGCTGGGTGTAGCCCTCGAACAGGCGGCGGGTTTCGGTACGCATGGGGTAGCTCCGGAATGTTGAGAGAGGGTCCGATCAGCAATCGGTGATGTTGGCGGCGTCCACATCCTTGCCACCCGGAACAACCGGACGCTGGGTGAATGCCTGCGGGGTGTCGTCCAGCCTCTTGCGCAGCCCAGCAACCTGAGTGGACAGCGCCTGCACCTGCTCGCGCAGTGCACGGTTGTCCTGGCCGAGCTTGGCCATGGCCGCATCCTGTTCACCCACCGCGCCGAGCAGCTGAGCGGCGAACTCGGCCACGTTGAACTCGGGATCCTCCTTGGCAGGCGCTGGCGCGGCCTTCTTGCCCAGGCCGAGGCTCGAAAGGAACACGGCGACCGGGCCGGGGCGAGCCTCCGGCTCATCCTCTGCGGTGAACTTGATGACCGTCTCGGTGGCCTCGGTGAACAGGTTCTCCGGGGCCTGCTTGCGGTCCTTGAGCGGGCTGCTCTCGGGGTGCTGGGCCGAGAACGCGAGCATGCTGGTGCCCAGGCTGGCGGGGGAGTCGGTCACGGCTAGGCCGAACAGGTACGCCTTGCCGCTGTCGGCGAACTCCGGAGAAATCTCGATGCTGGTAAAGACCTTTTGCTTACGGTTGTTGACGATCTCCACCAGGTCGTCAGTTGGCTCCACCTGCGCAAACAAGGCGAGCTTCTTCTTGCCGGCGATATCGACCTCCTCGGCCTTGACTGCCAGCACGTCACCGTAGGCACGGAAGGGACTATCCGGCAGCGAGCTGCGGATATGCTCCATCCAGATCCGGGCGCCATAGACCTCCGGGTTGTACGTCTCGGCGATCTCGGCAATCTGCTGCCGCTCGATCACGCGGCCATCGGTGGTGGCGCCTTCGACGGCAACACGAAAGAACTCGGAACGCTTCTTGGTTTTGCTGGCCATCTCGCCCTCTGCTGGTGTCGTTGCGCATCGGTTCTCGATGCGATGACCCATGGTCGAATGAGGGCGCTGTAGCGGCAACGCGGTCAGTTTGTAAGCCGCTGTTCTACGTGGGTTTTTCGTGTCGCCCGCGCGTGACGGCGGGCAACCTGTTCACGTGACCAGCGTAGCCGAAAAACTCCACGTCGATCCACGACGCCAAGCCAAGTTCCTGTACTGGATGGGTTGGCGCGTGTGCGATATCGCCTCGCTGATCGGCGAGAAGGAAAAGACGGTCCACAGCTGGAAGGCGCGAGACGAATGGGACCGCGCAGACACCGTCGAGCGCATCGGCGGCGCATTGGAGGCACGCCTGGCCATCCTGATCCACAAGGAAGGCAAGACCGGCGGTGACTTCAAAGAGATTGATCTGCTGCACCGCCAGCTGGAACGGCAGGCGCGCATTCAACGGTACCAGGGCGGTGGCAACGAGGCTGACCTCAATCCGGCGGTGGCCAACCGCAACGCGGCTCCCAAGAAGAAGGCGCGCAAGAACGAGTTCAGCGAGGAAGAGATCGAGCGCCTGCAGACGGCGTTCGTGGATGGCTGTTTCGACTACCAGCGCGATTGGTACCGGGCGGGCAACGAACGCACGCGCATCATCCTGAAGTCGCGCCAGATCGGTGCCACCTACTACTTCGCCCGCGAGGCGCTGATCGACGCGCTGACCACCGGCCGCAATCAGATTTTCCTGAGCGCATCCAAGAGCCAGGCGCACATCTTCCTCGGCTACATGCGCGGGTTCGTGCGTGAGGTGCTGGACCGTGACCTGACCGGCGACCCGATCACCCTGGCCAATGGCGCCGAGCTGTTCTTCCTGGGCACCAACGCCCGCACCGCACAGGGCTACCACGGCAATTTCTACTTTGACGAGTTCTTCTGGACCTACGGTTTCAACCAGCTGAACAAGGTCGCCAGCGGCATGGCGATGCACAAGAAGTGGCGCAAGACCTACTTCAGCACGCCGTCCACCATGGCGCATGAAGCCTTCGACTTCTGGACCGGCGAGCGCTTCAACAAGGGACGCTCGGTGTCCCAGCAGATCCAGCTGGATGTGAGCCACGCGCGCCTGATGGGTGGCCGGCGTTGCGAGGACGCGATCTGGCGCCAGATCGTGACCGTTCTTGATGCGGCCGGCCGTGGCTGTGACCTGTTCGACATCGAGGAACTACGCCGCGACTACAGCGCCGAGGAATTCGCCAATCTGCTGATGTGCGAGTTCGTGGATGACAGCGCCAGCGTATTCCCGCTCACGATGCTGCAGCCCTGCCAGGTCGATAGCTGGGTCGAGTGGGCGGACGACTACAAGCCGTTTGCCGTCCGGCCCTACGGCGACCGCGCTGTGTGGATCGGCTACGACCCGGCCGAGACCGGCGACAGTGCGGGCATCGTGGTGCTAGCCCCGCCGCTGGTGCCCGGCGGCAAGTTCCGCGTGCTGGAACGCCATCAGTTCAAGGGCATGGAGTTCAAGGACCAGGCCGCGTTCATCGAGCAGATCACCAAGCGCTATTGGGTGACCTACATCGGCGTGGATGCGACCGGCATGGGCACCGGCGTTGCACAGCTGGTGCGCCAGTTCTTCCCCGGCGTGACCGTCTTCAACTACTCGCCCGAAGTGAAAACGCGGCTGGTGCTGAAAGCCTACGACGTAATCAATGACGAACGGCTGGAGTACGACGCCGGCTGGACCGACCTCACGCAGTCGCTGCTGGCGATCCAGAAAACCATCACCCCGAGCGGGCGTCAGGTGACCTACACCGCCGGGCGCTCGCGTACCACTGGCCATGCCGACTTGGCCTGGGCCCTCATGCACGCGCTGCAGAATGAACCGCTGGAAGGCGGACAGGCTGCGCGCGGCACCATGGAGATTTTCTGATGACCGACACTGACCACGGCGCACCCAGCGCGCCGCCGGCGAGTATCGAGGCGTTCACCTTTGGCGAGGCCAGCCCGGTGCTGGAATCGCGTGGCTTCCTTGACTACCTCGAATGCTGGCGCAATGGTCGCTACTTTGACCCGCCGGTGGATCTGCAAGGGCTGTCGCGCACCACGCGCTCCAACCCCTACCTGCACAGTGGCCTTACCTTCAAACGCAACATGCTGGTGCGCACGTTCCGGCCGCACCGGCTGCTGAGCCGCGAGGCGTTCTCGCAGCTGGCGCTGGACTACACCACGTTCGGCATGGGGTATGTCGAGCGGCGCCGTGCCATGTCAGGCGCCGCACACAGCCTGGCCGTGCCGCTGGCGCAGTACGTGCGTCGTGGCGTGCAGCCCGGTGAGTTCTTTCAGGTGCGCGCCGGACGGGTAGAGCATGAGTTTCCCGCTGGTGAGGTGTTCCAGCTGCGGGAGGCGGATGCCGATCAGGAAATCTACGGCCTGCCGGAATGGATGCCGGCCGTGCAGGCCGCGCTGCTCAACGAGTCGGCCACGCTGTTCCGGCGAAAGTATTACAACAACGGCTCGCACGCCGGCTACATCCTCTACATGACCGACCCCCAGCCCGAGGGCATGGACGTGGATGCGCTGCGAGAAGCGCTTCGGCAGTCGCGCGGGCCGGGCAACTTCAAGAACCTGTTCGTGCACTCGCCCAACGGGAAGAAGGATGGCCTGCAGGTGATCCCAGTCAGCGAGGTAGCGGCCAGGGACGAGTTTACCGGCATCAAGAGCGTGACCCGTGACGACATGCTGGCCGCGCTACGGGTACCGCCGCAGCTGCTGGGCATCGTGCCCCAGAACAGCGGCGGCTTTGGCTCGATCCGGGACGCAGCGACGGTGTGGGCGGCGATGGAGCTTGCTCCACTGCAGACGCGCATGACTGCGATCAACGAATGGTTGGGCCAAGAGGTGATCCGCTTCAACCCCTTCGAGCTGGAAGCGGCTGCGTGATGACTGGCGGGCAGAAGCTGCTGGGCATCGCATGTGTCCGTCAGCTCTAGGTGCGAAAACATACGCTGTCGCTGAGCGCGCCTACGCTGCAAGAAATGCGGTATCGATGTCGGCGGCTAGTGCGCTCGCGGCAGCGCTATTTGATCTGAGCCAACTTATCGTAAGTCGATCTGCGAGAGCGTCTCGGGGTAGGTCCATCTGATGGGCGAGGGACGGGAACACCTTCTTTGCCCAACTACTACCCGAATGCCCAATTCCTGCTACGCGCGCCTTGGAGAAACAAGCCGTGATGCCGTTCAAGTAATCTTCGGTAGCGGCAATGTTGTCGTCAGTTAGAAGTAGGGATTCCGGCGCGAGGTCTCCCGGCAGTGAGAACAGTCCAGACGATGGCGAAGCGCCGATGTCTGGGTCACGCACTCCAATTGCGCGCACCTTCATCTGCCGAAAACTCTGAACGAGGCGGTAGACGTCGTCGGTGTTTCCTACCGGGACAATAGCGCAGTTGTCCAGCAGCTGTTTGTTCTTCTGGCGCAGCAGTTCTCTCAAGAACGCCTGTGCAACTGAATCCTCGACCAAGATGAGGTCCTGATTCGACTTCACCACGCCATTCAATTGGCGTGCTGCCGCAATGTACGGAGCGCGTGGTACCGCTGTGACAGCATCGTTCGCTCTAATCATCAGCAGTCGGCCATCAAGAGGTAGCGTCTCGAAAAGCTCGCCTGAATGAGTAGAGACGATGATCTGATGCCCCTTGCGATGCGACAGGCTCATCAGGTACCAGGCCAACCCTCGCTGGGCGTCGGGATGTAACGTGATTTCCGGCTCTTCCAGAAGAATGAGCGACCGGGCAGGAATGGCCTCCAGTTGTCGAATCAGCGCGACAATCTTCTGCTCTCCGGCGCCCATGTGGTGTTCGCCGTACCGCTTGCCATTTTTCACCAGCTGAGGAAGGTTCTCTGTCCACTGATCTGAAGCCGGTCCGACAGTGTGAATTGAGCCAGCCGTGTAACCCGCATTGAGGATCGATGAAATTGCCTGCACGACCTCCTTTGGGAGGGAGGAGCTCGCCTTTACCTTGACCTGCGCGCGATAAACATGGAGGCGGTCGCGGCGTTCGATGCGGGGAGCGAACAGCCCGATGCCAATAAACGCCACATTGCGTTTCGGATTGGTACGCGGGTAGCCCCAGCGAGTTCGGGCCTTCTGATAAGGGATCTCGACTTGCGGAGAATCATCCCAAAACGTGAAGCTCACTGAGGACCTTTCGTCGAACGCCGGGGTCTCGTCGCCAAGCGCGTTGCGCACCCAGTCTCCAATCTTGTAGACGCGCCCGCCTGTTTCCTTGACGTAGGCAGCGGAACAAAGTTGCAGCAGCGTCGTTTTTCCGCTGCCGTTGGTCCCGGCTATTGCAGTGACCGGCCAGGTGAACTCAATCTTCTCGGTTACACCGCGGACGTTGTTGATAGTCAGCGATTTCAGAACATTGCCGAAATGCCCGTTTCTGGCCTTCGGAATCGCCCAACGATCATTGATCCGAGAGATTACGTCCGCGATGTCTGATTGGGTTGCCATCTAGCCTTCCTTGCGATTTGGTCGACCTACGTGGTCACTGCGGGGCGAGATTGTACAGCGTCAACCGCCGCGTACGATTCCGCCATATTGCGTACGTCTTCGAGGCTTTGGCCCTCGCGAGCGCACTCGCCTCCCGGCCAAGCAGAGGGGCGCAAGACAGATTCAGCGCGGCTGAGGCAGGCGGCTGCTGGGGGCCAACGGCTCAACCCCCAGTGCTTCCATGGTGGGCATTGGGACACCGAGGGTCGTGTTGACCTGATATAGCTGCCAATAAGCTTGGCGGCGTTCGTCTTCGTTGATGGCGGCGCTCAATGCACGGGAGGCCTTGTAGGCCTGCTCGTGGAGCATGAGCTTGTCTTTCACGCGCAGGCCCCGTGCGAACTCCAGATCCTCAGCCAAGGGAGCCACGTAGGGCTGGCGCAGTCTAGCTTCCATCGCGTTGAACGCCGATATGTAGGACAGCTTGAACGCGAGAGCCTGCTTGCCCGTGAAGCCCATGGCCAACAGGGCGAACCCGTCACGGCTCAGGTTGTAGATCGGATCGCGCCGCACGGCGCCACTTCCAATGCCGACCTCCACCTCTGCCGCCTGGAAGAAATCCTCGGGGACCATCAGCCCAATTTTGGGCTGATGGTCCTGAGCGTCCGATTGTTCATCCACCTGCGCCTGGCTTTGCAACTGAAACTGCTCCCTCAAGTCGCTCAACAGGCTCTCTATGGCGCGCAGCACATGGCTGTGGCGCTTGTCGAAGAATGCGGCCACGTCGGTGCTGGTGGTGAAGGCACAGCCTGTGGGCGACACCCGGACAACTGGGATGGGGAGCTGATCGGTAGTGTTCATCCCCCCATTTTGCCCTCCGTCCCCGAGCGCGCGCACTCGTCTCCCCGCCACGCCTGCGCACTTCATAGGGTGCTTTTTCTGCACTCCCTGCAGCAAAGCCCAGCCCCGGCCCTGTATGGCGTTCTCCGGGGCTTCCAGCCAACGCCCGGCCCTGCGGTTCCCTGCGCGAGAGGGGGGAGTTCTGCGTGCCCGTGGTGCCGGCTCAGTGCGAGCGGTCCACTTAGGGGGACGGGGGGTGTCCGGAAACAGGCAATTTCAGCAATGGCCTCGGAAACATGGCCGTAAGTGTTTGATTCTCATGGGTAAGTGCGATTGCAGGATGGGGGAATATTGAGCAATTTCAGCACCCCTAGAATGCAATGTGGTTGATTTCTAAGGGAAAAATTTACCGTCACGGTTGCCGAGGAAAAAGCAATCTGATTGCCTTGGGGTTGCCTTATTATCACTGTTGATATAGTTACTTAAATCATTGAAATATATGGATTATTCGCCGATCCTTGGGCTTGATTGCAGAAATTGCCTCTTCCCGGTGGCCGAGTAATTTTTTGCAATTAAAGGCCGATTGCAGGGATCAAGACCACTGCCGCCGCACGCGCTCACGCCTGCAGCCCGCGCCCTTGTCGCAGCGTTTGCGACGCCCAGCCGTATCCTGCCGGCCATGCCGCTGCCCCCCGACTTCTACTGGACGACGCGCTCTGCCAGCCTCCCCGACGATGCCCCCACGGTCATCGCGCGCAGCGGCGTGTGGGTGGTCGTACTGCTACGACGGGTGAACGATGGGATCTGGATTGCCAGTCTCGACCGGCACCGACATGGCCCCGGCGGGCCGTCCCGCCGGTGCACCAGCTACGAGCAGGGTCGCACCGGCGCCGAGATGTGGGTGGCCAGGCACGCGACCCGCCTGCGCGAGGATGTGGCCAAGATCGAGGCCTATCGAGAGGCGGTGCGGGCGAACAGGTTGAAGAAGCTGCACATCGAGCCGCCCTTCGGCTGGGAGGGGTAGACGCCTGCCGGCATACGCTCAGGCTACGGGCTGCAGGAGCTGCTCGGTGTTGTTGCGTGGGGTGTTCACAGCCCGGCTCACGCGGTAAGCCTGCATAGCGGGCGGCTTGGACGCCAGAAGCATCGCCATCGCTTCCTCCGGCCCAGCCGTGAGCCACGCGTCGAGCTGGCCAGGGTCGATCCAGACAGGCATCCGGTCGTGGATATCGGCCGACACCCCGCTGCTGTCGCCGGTGATGATGGTGAAGGTGCCCAGGTTGCCGTCAGGCAACAGCGGGCTTGTGTCCTCCCACAGACCTGCAGCCCAAAGTGGACCGTCGGCGTGGATGAACCAGGGATCTTTCTTGCCGTCCACGTCGCTGATCGACCACTCGTAGTAGCCCGCCATTGGCACTAGGCATCTGCGCTTCTTGAACGCGTCCCGGAAGCTGTTCTTGGTGGCCACCGTCTCGATGCGGGCGTTGATGGTGGAGCCCTGCAGGCTCTTGGCCTTGGCCCAGAACGGCAACAGGCCCCACGCGAGCCGAGACAGCTGCCTGCCCGTTCCTCGATCGAGGATGACCGACGCCCGTTGTGTGGGCGCCAGGTTGAAGCTGGGCGGGATCTCGGCCAACGCCGGCGCGAGGTCGACCAGCGACGGCAGGCCGAAGTCGAGGACGGGGCGTTGGACGAAGCGGCCGCACATGAGGTGGAGCTTAGGCGAGCAGGCCCGAATTCATGTGATGACCATAGCAAACGCCTACATGGATTTCTGAAACAGCTCTCTTATGCGCTCAGCGGCAACCTCAATGCCTTCTCCGAGGTGATCCTCCCCGCTGTCTTTCGGGAACAAGTTATAGGAAAGCGCCTCAATGGTCTCAGAGGCATTACCCATCGGGTTCGGCGTGTCAATGCTCCTACGAAGCACAATCGACTGCTCCAACGCGGATATCACGAGCGTGTGGGTCAGCAGGAGCGCATTGATGGCATCCCGGTGGCTAGGGCCGAAGATGGCTGCAACTTGATTGAGAAGCGCGCCAAGCTCAGAACTATGATCTGGATCCTTGAGCGCTTTAAGGCGGGATTCGTAGGAGAACAGCTTTAGCACGCGCCCCCGTTCGAATGCTCGATCAATTTCCCATTCCATCGTAGGACGTCGGGCAATTTTAAGGCTCTGCTCCAACCCGATTGCGGCAGTGAGGGCCTTTACGGCAAGATCGGAATTGCGCTTATAGCGAAGTTCCTTGCGCCACTGGTTCACACCCCACAACGCAGCGCAGGCGCCGAGAATGGCCGCCTCGCCTTGAAGCATGGCGCCCGTCGCCGGCCAGTCCACAGCGTAACCATGTGTAGCAGCCAGATATCCTCCCAGCGCGCCACATAGGGCCGCTGGTAGTCCAATTCCACTCGCTGAAAGAAGGGTCCGAGACTTCATTTGAGAAGGTCTTTTCCGGGTAGCAACGGGCGATGCAGCGTTTCCGGTCGGAGCTGGGTGTAGCGTTTCAGCTCGTTCCACGATTCGTGAAGCGTAACCGACGCAACCTCGGGGATATCGTAGCCCTGCTCGAACAGCCGCGACGTAGCTTCGTGTCGGAGATCGTGGAAGCACAGATCCACGATGCCTAGACGGATGCAGGCCCGCGTAAATGACGTGCTGATCGATTTCGTGTTGTAGGGGAAGATCCGGTCCTCCCCATCGATCCGCGGCTGCCGCTGCACGATTGACCAGGCATCCCCCAGCAGCGCAAACCGCTTATGGTTGCCGGCCTTCTTCCGTGGATGCTTGGCGTCACGCAGGAGGATGGTCCGCGTGGCCACATCGATGTCTGACCACAGCAGGCGGGTAATCTCGCCTTCGCGCTTGGCCGACAGAATCGCGAAATCGATGATGTCCACCATCGGGATCTGCGAGCGCCAGGCCGCCTGTGTGAAATGGTCGCGCAGCTGCCCCAGCTCAGCATCGGTCGGTCTTCGGTCGCGCCGCTTGGACTTCCCAACCAGCCCAAGCAGCCGCAGGGCGGGGCGGGCCTCAGCGACCGGGTCCACCAGCAGCTTTACGCCTTTCAGGGGCGCCGCCAGCTTCAGAAGCTCGGAAAGGTAGCCCAGCTCTACGTTCATGGTTGCCGGCGAGCAAGCTGGGATAATGACCCCCTTGCCGGTCATGTGGCTTCCGGTGACCCGGCGCCGAGCATGCTCGATCACGTCGCCGGCGGTAAGTTGTCTGGCCGCGATGTGCCCCAGGCTCTCCTGCAGGCGGGTCATGTTGCCGGACTGTGTCTTCGACACCGCCTTTACGCTGGCCAGGGTGTCCGTGCGCCAGGCGATGAGTTCGTTGATCGTGGTGTCATCGCCGGCGGTGCCGCCTCGCGCTTCAAGGTCGGCCATCTCGCGCTCTACGCGGTCAGCCCACGTCTTAGCGGCGGTCTTGGTGGGGAATGTGCGGGTTTGTTCTTTGTGGCCCTTGCGGCGCACCATAGCGCGCCAGCGGCCGTTCCGATTCTGCAGCGTTGCCATCGTTGTGCCAGTCCGTGTTGTGCCAAGGCCGGCTTGGCACACGGATGGTACAGATGAATGGGAATCACCGGGAAAAATTGGGAAAATTTGGGTGCTTGGCTGTGCCCCTGACAGGTCTTAAGTATATGAAAACGTTGAAAATTGATGAAATTCGCCTGTCCGTGGCCCCCATGATGGACTGGACCGATCGCCATTGCCGCGTGTTCCATCGCGTGCTGGCACCGGGTGTGCGCCTGTACACGGAAATGGTGCACGCCAACGCGGTCATCCACGGCGATCGCGCGCGCCTGCTCGGCTTCGACCGCAGCGAACAGCCGCTGGCGCTGCAGCTGGGGGGCAGCGATCCCGCGCTGCTGGCGCAGGCTGCGCGCATCGCTGCCGACTGGGGCTACGACGAGGTCAACCTCAACTGCGGCTGCCCGTCCGACCGCGTGCAGGCCGGGCGCTTCGGCGCCTGCCTGATGCGCGAGCCGATGCTCGTGGCCGAGTGCGTGGCGGCGATGGTCGATGCCGTCGAGATCCCGGTGACGGTGAAGTGCCGCCTGGGCGTGGACGAGGACAACGACTACGACGTGTTCGCCGCCTTCGTCGACCGCCAGGTCGCCGCAGGTGCCGCGATGGTGGTGGTGCACGCGCGCAACGCGTGGCTGAAGGGCCTGTCGCCGAAGGAGAACCGCGAGGTTCCGCCGCTGAAGTACGACTGGGCGTACCGCCTGAAGCAGGAGCGCCCGGCGCTGCCGGTGGTGCTCAACGGCGGCCTGGCCAGCGTCGAGGCGGTGCAGGCGCAGGCCGCGCACGTCGATGGCGTGATGCTGGGCCGCGCGGCCTACCACGACCCCTACCTGCTGCATCAGCTGGAGGCGCTGCAGACCGGCGCCCCGCTGCAGGCCCGCGGCGACCTGCTGCGCGCGCTGCGCCCCTACGTGGAAGCGCGCTTGGGCGAAGGCCTGGCGCTGAAGCACATCACCCGCCACCTGCTCGGCCTGTTCCATGGCCAGCCCGGTGGCCGCGCATTCCGCCAGGTGCTGAGCGAGGGCGCACACCGCCCGGGCGCCGATTGGAGCCTGGTCGAGCAGGCGCTTGCCGCGACCGAACGCGACGCTGATCGCGCCGCAGCGTGACCGCTGTCACATTCCTGACTTGACAAGGCGCGGCGATTCGGCCCGAATGTTCACCTAGCTGAACATCGCGGGGTCGCGGCCGGAAAAGTTCAGACCGGATTCACTGCCCCAAACCAAGAATTTGCAAAGGATTTGTAAAGCGCCGGGCCCCGAACCCGGCATCCGGATTTACGACTTTTGAACGAATCGCCGTGCTCGGCTAGGATCGCATCGATGTCTTCCGCTCCCTTCCATCGCCGCATTGCCCTGGCCACCTGCGTGGTCCTGTCGGCCGTGCCGCTGTCGTCGGCGCTGGCACAGCAGCCGCCGCGGGGTGAGCAGGGGCGTGCGGAGATGATGGAGCGGGGCGAGCGCGGCAACCGTGGCGACGAGCGTTCGCTGTCCGATGCCGTGCGCCGCGTGCAGCGCACCACGGGTGGTCACATCCTCGGTGCCGAGCGCGTGCCGTTCGATGGTCGTGATATCAACCGGGTGAAGTACATGGACGACCGGGGCCGGGTCCGCTACATGGACGACCCCGCCCCGTCGCGTTCACAGCCGCGCACGCCGCGGTCGGATATGTCATCACTACGCGGCGATAACCCCTGAACAGGGATAGTTGTCGCTATCAACCCGTACCCCACAGGCCTCCGGGCCACACCCAGGACACTAGGGAGAGTTCATGCGTATCCTTCTGGTCGAAGACGAAGCCCCGCTGCGTGAGACCCTGGCAGCCCGGCTCAAGCGCGAAGGCTTTGCCGTCGATGCTGCGCAGGACGGCGAGGAAGGCCTCTACATGGGGCGCGAAGTTCCGTTCGATGTCGGCATCATCGACCTCGGCCTGCCCAAGATGTCGGGCATGGAGCTGATCAAGGCCCTGCGTGATGAAGGCAAGAAGTTCCCGGTGCTGATCCTGACCGCGCGTTCGAGCTGGCAGGACAAGGTCGAGGGCCTGAAGCAGGGTGCCGACGATTACCTGGTCAAGCCGTTCCACGTCGAAGAGCTGCTGGCCCGCGTCAACGCGTTGCTGCGCCGCGCCGCCGGCTGGAGCAAGCCGACCCTGGAATGCGGCCCGGTCGCCCTGGACCTCGCCGCCCAGACCGTCAGTGTGGCCGGCAGCAATGTCGACCTGACCAGCTACGAGTACAAGGTGCTGGAGTACCTGATGATGCATGCCGGTGAACTGGTCTCCAAGGCCGACCTCACCGAGCACATCTACCAGCAGGACTTCGACCGCGACTCGAACGTGCTGGAGGTGTTCATCGGCCGCCTGCGCAAGAAGCTGGACCCGGACGGCGAACTGAAGCCGATCGAGACCGTGCGCGGTCGCGGCTACCGTTTCGCGATTCCGCGCAACGAGGGCTGAGCCGGCTCACCCTGGCGATAACACGATGTCCGGCCGTCTGTGGTTCTTCCGACGCTGGCGGCCGCGCTCACTGCAGGCGCGCCAGATGCTCGCCGCGTCCGTGGGCCTGGTGGCGTTCCTGGCCCTGGCCGGTTACGCGCTCGACGCCGCCTTCGCCGATACGGCGAAGGCAAACCTGCGCGAGCGCCTGAAGAACTACGCCACCTCATACGCGGCCGGCATCGACTTCACCCGCGACCGCTCGCTGTATATCCGCGAGCAGCCGCCGGATTCGCGCTTCGACGTGCCGGGCAGTGGCCTGTACCTGCAGGTGGTGATGCCGCACGGCAAGGGCAATTCGATGTCCGCCGAAGGCCCAATGCTGCCCACCGTGGGCGGCGGCCTGCTGGCACCGCGCCAGGAAGTGTTCGAAGGCCCGCTGCCGATGATCCAGATCGACGGCAGCCAGGGCTCGGTGTACCGCTATGGCCTGGGCTTGGTGTGGGGCGCCGATGCCGACCCCGCCACCGAATTCCCGTACACCATCTATGTGATGGAAGACTCGCGCGCGCTGGGTGCCCAGCTGCGCGTGTTCCGTGGCCGCGTCTGGTTCTACCTGGGCGGCATCGGCCTGATCCTGCTGCTGCTGCAGACCGTCATCCTGCAGTGGAGCCTGCGCCCGTTGCGCCGGGTGATCACCGAGTTGACCAAGGTGCAGCGCGGCGAGACCGAGCGCATGAGCGAGCGCCACCCGCGCGAGCTGGAACCGCTGACTGACAGCATCAACGCCTTCATCGAAAGCGAGCGCGAGAACCTCGAGCGCCAGCGCAACACCCTGGCCGACCTGGCGCACAGCCTGAAAACGCCGATTGCCGTGTTGCGCACGCAGATGGACAGCGGTGCCGGCGACGGCGCGCTGCGCGAAGAACTGGACGTGCAGTTGCAGCGCATGAACAACCTGGTTTCGTACCAGCTGGCGCGCGCGGCCTCCTCGGGCCACAAGCTGTTCTCCGCGCCGCTGCCGATCGAGTCCAATGCCGAGGAAATCGTGCGTGGGCTGGAAAAGGTCTACGCTTCCAAGGGCGTGCTGTGCGAATTCGATATCGATCCGGCCGCACGCTTCCACGGCGAACCGGGCGACCTGCAGGAACTGCTCGGCAACCTGCTGGAGAACGCCTTCAAGTGGGCCAACCGCCGCGTGCTGCTGACCGCGCAGCCGCTGCCGGCCCCGAACGCGCGCCGCGCCGGCCTGCTGCTGGCGGTGGATGACGACGGCCCGGGCATTGCCCCGGACGACATCGGCAAGGTGCTGCAGCGTGGCGTGCGTGGCGACGAGCGCGTGCAGGGCCACGGCATCGGCCTGTCGATCGTGCAGGACCTGATCAAGGATTACCGCGGCGAACTGACCGTGGGCCGTTCGGCCGAACTGGGCGGCGCCCGCTTCGAAGTGCGCCTGCCGCCAGGGCCGTAAGCCTCGTTGATCGGTAGTGCTGGCCGCTGGCCGGCAACCAAGCAATGCCATCGAAGATCATGGGGTTGCCGGCCAGCGGCCGGCACTACCGCATTGCGATCCTGGGCGGCTCGCCGTAGAACCGTCGCAGCTGCGCCGCCACCTCCGGCAACGCCTGCTGCAGCAGATCCGGTGCCGAGAAGTGGTACTCGCTGGCCACCGCGAAGAACTCTTCCGGCGCCTCGGCCGCATACGGATCGATCAGCGTCTCTTCGCCTGCGTCCACCTGCGCACAGAACGCGTCGTAGGCGCGCTGGAACGTGCCCGCCCACTCGCGCTGCCATTCGCGCGGCAGCGGCGGCGTACCGTCCATCGCACCATCGAGCGCATCCAGCTTGTGCACCATCTCGTGCACCGCCACGCAGTAGCCCTCGTGCGGCGCCGCCAGGTCGGCCTGCACATCGGCCCAGGACAGGATCAACGGACCGCTGTCCCACGACTCGCCGATCAGCTCGTCATCCCACTCGTGCAGCACGCCAGCCGCATCCATGTGGCTGCGGTGCACGCGGAAGGCATCGGGGTAGACGATCAGCTGCGACCAGCCCTCCAGCCCCACCTCACCGAACGCCAGCAGCGGCAGGCAGCACAGCGCGGCCAGCAGCACGCCGTCACCGGCCTGCAGCTGCAGCTCACCGATCGGGGTGATGGTCTTCTCGTGCAGGAAGCGCGTGGCCAGTACGCGCAGGCGCGCGCGGCGTTTGTCGTCCAGTCCGTGCAGCCAGGCCGCGCGGCGGCAGGCGTGTTCCCACAGTGCATCGTCGATCGGCCGCGGCGTAGGCCGCAGCCACTGCAGCAACGACTTGATCAGCGGAACATTCCCGGCAGGTAGCTGTGCCACTTCGGCGCACGGATGCGCTGCAGCACGTCATCGTCGCTGCCGCCGCCCCCGGTGCTGGTGGCACTGCTGGCCGCAGGGCGTACCGGTGTCGGCTTGGTGGTCGCAGCCGAGGCAGTCGCGGTCGGCGCGCGCTGCGAGGCGGCATCACCGTTGGAGGACACGCAGGCGCCGCGGCTGTCGTCCAGCGCTGCCGTCGCAGACGCCGCGAAGGGCATCATCAGCAGGATCAGGCAATGGGCATAACGGCGCATTGACGACATCCACGTTAAGGGAGGGTGAGTTCCCGATTCTAGCCCGAACCCGGCGCCCCGTTGGAAGCCCCCGCGGAACCCAGCGTGGCGGGCGTCGCTGGCGGCTTTCCCGCATAATTCCTGCCTGACTTCGTGGAAGCTGCCGTGGACGATCGCCAATTGCTGGCCAAACTCGCTGCCGGTCGCCTGTCCGGCGACGCCCTGGCCCGTGAGCTGGGCCAGACCCGTGCGGCTATTTGGAAGCGTATTCAAGGGCTTAGGGCCGCCGGTGTGGATGTCGAGGGCCGTGCCGGCGAGGGCTATGGCCTGACCCGCCCGGTTGACCTGCTGGACCCGGCGGCGATCCGTGGTGGCCTGCCGGCCGGGGTCCTGCCGCTGCTGCACGACCTGCAGGTGGCCTGGACGGTGGACTCCACCAACGCTGAATTGCTGCGGTGCAGCGCGCCCCAGCGCGGGGTCAGCGTGCTGCTGGCCGAACGCCAGACCGGTGGCCGTGGCCGTCGTGGCCGCACCTGGGCCTCGCCGCTGGCCGCGCATATCTACCTGTCGGTGCTGCGCCTGTACTCCGGTGGCCTCGGCCGCCTGGCCGGGCTGAGCCTGGTGGCCGGCATCGCCGTGGCTGAAGCGCTGCACGACCTGGGCTATGCCCAGGCACAGCTGAAGTGGCCGAACGACCTGATCGTCGATGGCAAGCGCAAGCTGGTCGGCCTGCTCGCAGAGGGCGGTGGCGAATACGCCGGCCCGGCGCGCGCGGTGATCGGCATCGGCATCAACACGCACATGCCGCCGTCGTTCGCCGAGCAGATCAGCCAGCCGTGGGTGGACCTGGACACCCTGGCCGGGAAGCCGGTGGACCGCAACGTGGTCGTTGCCGCCGTGCTGGCCCGTCTGCTGCCGGCGCTGGAGGAATTCGATCGCGAAGGCCTCGCTCCGTTCCTGCCGCGCTACGCCGCCTTCGACATGCTGGCCGGCCGCGAAGTACGCGTGGAACTGGACGGGCAGTGGCAGCACGGTACCGCGCTTGGCCTGGCCGATGACGGCGCATTGCGCGTGCGCATCGATGGCCAGGAGCGCCTGCTGCACGCCGGCGAAGTCAGCGTGAGGGCAGCATGAGCGATTGGTTGTTCGACCTCGGCAACTCGCGCTTCAAGTTCGCGCCGTTGCAGGGTGACCGTGCCGGTGACGTGCAGGCCTGGGCGCATGGCGCCGAAGGCATGGCCGGGCAGCCGCCGCACAGCCTGCCCAGCGGCCGCACCGCGTTCGTGGCCAGCGTGGCCGCGCCCTCGCTGACCAGCGCCATGCTGGACCAGCTGCAACGCCGCTTCGAAAACGTGCACGTGGTGCGCACCAGCGCCGAATGCGCCGGTGTGCGCATTGCCTACGCCAAGCCGGAAAAGTTCGGCGTCGACCGCTTCTTGGCCCTGCTGGCTGCCGCAAAGGCACAGCGCCCGGTGCTGGTGGTCGGCGTGGGCACCGCGCTGACGATTGACCTGCTCGACGCCGACGGCCAGCACCACGGTGGCCGCATTTCCGCGTCGCCCACGACCATGCGCGAAGCGCTGCACGCCCGCGCCGTGCAGCTGCCGGCTACCGGCGGCGACTACAGCGAGTTCGCCAACGACACCGCCGATGCGCTGGCCTCCGGTTGCGATGGCGCTGCGGTGGCGCTGATTGAACGCAGTGCGCAGCAGGCGCACGCGCTGCTGGGCGTAGCGCCGTCGCTGCTGGTGCACGGCGGCGGCGCACCGGCGCTGATGCCGCTGCTGCCGGGTGCCGACTACCACCCCTCGCTGGTGCTGGATGGACTCGCCCGCTGGGCGGTGCACCAGCCCGCAGGCTAGTATCCGCGCATGCTGACCCGTGCCCTGATCGTCGTACTGGCCGTTCTCAATCTTGGCGTCGCCTGCTGGTGGCTGCTGCGCGATGCACCGCAGCCACCTGCGCCTGCACCGCAACCGGCTGGCGTCGCCGAGCTGCGCTGGGTGCCCGGTGGCGCGGATGCCAATGCCGCAGCCGAGGCCACCGCCGCCGCCCCGACCGCACCGCTGATGGAGCGCGAACCGGCCGCGAAGACCGCAGTGGCTGCGACGCCGGCACCCGCGCCGGCCGTGCCGGCCAAGCCGGAAATTCCCAAGCCGCAGACGGCTGACGCTACGCCGGTTGCTGCCGCCGCCAAGCCGGCAACACCGCCTGCACCCGTTCCGGCACCGGAAAAGCCCGTAACCCCGCCCGCGGCCGCCGAGCCGCCGCGCTGCGTCGCGCTGGGTCCGTTCGCCGACCGCGCCGCCGCGACCACTGCGCAAGGCAAGGCCGGCCCGCTGCTCAGCCAGGCGCGCCTGCGCGAACAGCCCGCTGCCAGCGGCAGCGCCCGTTACCGGGTGATGCTGCCGGCCGCCGCCAATCGTGATGAAGCGCAGGCCACCGTGAAACGCATCGTCGCCGCCGGCCTGAGCGACTACTACATCATCAGCCAGGGCGAGGAGGCCAACGCCGTGGCGCTGGGCCAGTACCGCAACCGCGAAGGCGCCGAGCGCCGCATGGCAGCGGTGCAGGCCGCCGGCTTCCAGCCGCGCCTGGTGGCCAGCGGCGACGCCGGCCAATGGTGGCTGGAAGGGCAGCTGGCGGCGGGCACGCAGCCGGCCCAGGCCCAGCAGCGCAGCGGGGCGGCACAGAGCCGGTCGCTGGAATGCACGCGGTTGCGCTAGAATCCCCGGACCGCGGCGCTGCCGCCGGTGCACCACCCATGCCGCTTTAGCTCAGTTGGTAGAGCAACTGTCTTGTAAACAGTAGGTCATCCGTTCGATTCGGATAAGCGGCACCACTCGGGAAGCGCCGAAACGCCTTGAAAATAGGGGTTTCAACGAAAAAGGCCAGCGCACTGCGCTGGCCTTTTGGCATCCACCGGTAAAATTGCCGGTAAAATTAGCCTTTCTTTTTTGGTTTCACGGCCGCTTTCACCACCGGTACGGAATGGTCGTACAACTGACGCATGGCCTCGGTCACGTGGCCGCCAGCGCTCTTATCCTCGCTGTCGGTAATTCCCCGATGTTTCAAGCCATGGAGTGCGAACCGCTGGTCCTTCTCGATCACGTCCTCCGCAACCGCGCGGCGGACCAGCCGCTGCCAGGCGCTGTCGAGGGCTGATTTCGTGAGCGGGGTGCCGGACTCCGAAACCAGTAGGCATCGTTGCTCAGGCTTGATCGGTACCGGCCGCCCATGGGCCCGCATCCGTTCGTCCCGGTAGGACTGTAGCCACTTCACGGCCGCGCGCAGATCCTTGGTCCACATCGTCACGTTGTCGCGCGAACCCTTTCGGCGATTGCTGCGAATACCCTCAGTCTGCAGGTGGGCGTCGGTGAGAGTGTTCACCTCAATGCCGCGCAGGCGGACCGCATAGGCCAGCACCATGACTGCAGGGAGATAGGGCGGGCAGCTGCCAACGGTATGCGCCTGCCGGCTGGCGCACGCGCGCGCGAATCGCAGCACCGCGTCGAACGCGTCATGGTCAGGCATGCGCGCGTCGCGCTTCTCACGCACCTTGCGTATGCCGTCGGCAGGGTTCGACGTGCAGTGGCCATGCCGGATTCCCCAAGCGAACAGACGCCGCAGATAGCTGGCAACGCGGTTGGCTGCCGCCGGTGTTGCCGCGATCAGGGGCAGCCTACCTATGGCAGGCCGGCCGGTGGCCAAGGTTTCCACCACTCGCTGCAGGACCGGCACCGAAAGATGCTCGATGCGCTGTTGGCCCAGCGGGCGACCATCCCGCAGGAGGTAGGTGCATGCCTTTGCGGCGCAGTAGTCGTAGCCCTGCTTCGATTTCCTCGACAGGTCGATGTACTCGCTCGACCGCTTGAACACCTCGACCAGGTAGTCGAGGGTTCCACGAACGTTGCCGCCGGCTCGCGCCTCCATGATCGCGTGCAGATCCGAAAGGCGGGCGCGCCGCGAGGCCACCGTTTCCTTCTTCTGCCCGATGCCTTCGGGGTGTGGGTCGAGCACGTACCAACGGCCTTCGCCCCAATACACGCCGCGTGGCAGCGATCCCTGGTCGATATGACCAGGGATCTCCGGGTTGAACTTCCTTTTCCGACCGCGTGTCATCAGACCAATTCCAGCAGTGTTGTTGCCTGTGGCAGCGCCGATGCGCCCGGCAGACCCAAGGCCGCGTTGATGGCCTCGACGGTGGTCCAGATGCGCCCGCGCCGGTCGTACTTATACATAATCCCTTGACTGTCCGCCCACCGCTCCACCGTTGTGGGTGTGGGGGGCGGACCATCAGGGGCGCAGATCCGTTGTAGATCGGTGAAGTGCAGGATCTGCGCCATGCTCAAGCCCTCCCTGCGGCGAACAATTTCATCTGTAGCACGTTGCTCGGCAAGGGTTCCTCCACTGGCGCGGCGGACGGCTGCAGGCCGTGTTGCTTGTGCCAGTGCGCCCACGCCAGGTCGAACGTCGGGTGCTTCGCCGTGGTGCTGCAACGGCATTCGATGAGGTGGCCACCGCCAGCGCCCTCGCGGCGTAGATCATGGATGTACCGTGCCGGGTGGCTATCCGGGCACGCGGGGAGGGCGCGCGGCGCTGTCTTCTGAACCTGTGTCATGCAGCCTCCAGGCCCTTGCGAGCAAATAGTGGCGTCGCGGAGTAGCCGGGCGTCGTGCGGTACGCGTACAGCGCCGCCGGTTGCATCTTCCGGCTGAAGTAGCCCGTGCCGGTGGCGTCTTCCAACCACCAACCAAACGGGTCAACGTGCAGGGCAAAGGCTGCTTCCAATCGAGCCAGCTTGTCAGCTGGGGTCAACCCCGACACGTAGCGGGCGACCACCTCAATCTCCCCGCGCTCAGTATCGAACACCTCGCCGATGTAATTCTCTGCGCCGGACTCGATGAGCCTGCGTGCAAGGGTAGAGCCGGGTGCGGCCGCAGTCAGCGCAGCAGCAACGGCTGCGATGTACGCGCCCTGGCCGTATGGGCTGATGCCGGCGAGGATGCTGCCGGCGGCGTGAGGCAGGCCGGCGCTCTCGAACTCAGCGGCGAGGAACCGGCGGGCAGTGTCGATATCAACCATGGGAAGCCTCCCAGCCGGTGAGCGTGAATGAGGCGCCGCAGTTGCGGCACTCGTAGTCGCGGGAAGGGCCGATGTGGTCCGAATAGTTGCCGTCCTCTCGGGTGTACGTCCGCACCGAAGCGGGAACGTTCGTGAAGTCGAGGACGCCCTTTTGGCCGCAGTCCGGGCAGTGCCTGGCGGGGTCGAGGATCATCAGTTCACACATGGGCCACCCCCCGGCGTACTGCCATGGGGGCACGGCGGCGCAGCGCCTGCGGAATCTGGCCCACGGCCAAACCGCTATGACGGCGGCGAGGCGGGCGG